>JBGPBY010000334.1:0-8230 GCA_041481485.1 Terriglobia bacterium | reverse complement strand
TGCGCGGTCATAGACCGCGCCTACAGCGGGCCGCAGATTTCACGCTGACCCATTACCAACGATTTGAAAACTCATCTTCGATATAGAATGCGATCGCTCCTCTTCGATCCATGAAATACACGTCCATTCTCGGCATTTCCGGAATCGACCGCAGTTTCGCGGTCAGCCTCTATACAGGAGGCAGAATTTCCTTCGCCATCGAAGAAGACAAGTTGCGCCGATTTCGCGGGCTGGGACTGCGTCATCTTGAAGGACTGGGTTCACGGGCCATTGACCTTGTTCTTCCCAGACTGGAGCGTGGGATCCACAGCGTCGAAGCCGTGGCGTACGTGCCTCCGCTGGATTCCAGCGCCGATCAGATTGCAGAGCATCGCGCATTTATCACGCAGTTTTTTGAAAGGCACTACGGATTCTCGCCTGCGGTTGAGGTTGTGGATTACGGTGCCGCTCATCTGGCATTCGAACGCGCCGTTCACGGCAATGTGGAGCATGTTTTTCACGTCAGCAGCTCACGCGCCATCTATTCCGGTTCGGGTTCTGAACCTCACGCACTCGATCGCGCTATCTCAATCGGACAAATTGCCGAGGACTGTGCGCAGTTTCTTGGCCTGGATCCCCACCGCATTCATCATCTTGAAGGAATCGCAAGGCTGGGTGAGCCGCGCTTCCTGACAGAACTTCAGGAAATTGTGAACATCGGCGCATGTACCGATTCCGGAGCCAGGTCGTTCCGGAAATTGACGGGAAGCCCGCAATTGTCCACCGGGAAGCCTCTCCTGAAAGTGCACTTCGATATTGCGGCATCGTTTCATGCGCTTCTATCGCGAGAGATCTGCGATCTCCTGAGCAGCATTTCCGCCGATCGAGCCGGCACGATTGCCCTTTCGGGCGAAGTTTTCCAAAGCTGGAGTCTCAACGACACGATCGCGTGTCAGTTCCCATCCACAAGCTTTCTTTTTTCTTTTGCGTCCGGGAGTTCCGCGTGCGCCGTCGGGGGACCGCTGGTGCTGGCTCGCCACACCCCGAGCGGACCGTTAAGTCCGTTTCTCGGTCCGAAGTACACTCCCGGTGAAGTGAAATCGGTGCTCGACAACTGCAAGGCCAGGTATGAGTACTGCCCATCCAATCAAACGGTGGACATGGTTTGTGAGTCTTTGATGCAGGGAAAGATGGTCGGTTGGTTTTACGGTTCGTGCGAGTTCGGTTATCGCGCACTCGGAGCGCGGAGCGTATTCGCCAATCCGGCTGCCCCATATGCCTGCGATAACCTCAGCTCTTTCCTGAAAAAACGTCCTGCCTATTTGCCCTATGCGGTGGCGATGAAGGAAGACAACATCCCGGAAATTCGTTCACCCCATCTGTCGCGATCGACGCAGCTTCCCGAGTACTTCGACAGCTCGCCGGTTCGGCTGCAAACCGTATCGAGCATTTCCAATCCGTCGTTGTACCAGCTTCTCGAAGCTTTTCAGGCAAAGAGCGGTGTTCGCGCCATGCTCAACACGTCACTCAACTATTTTGAGGAGCCAATCGCCTGCACGCCGCGAGATGCATTGAAGACGTTTTTCGCGTCGGGTCTGGATGTTCTGGTGATCGAGAATTTCGTTTTGCGAAAATCCTGATATGGCAAAGAAGCTGTGAATGGATGCGACTCCCCACTGTAGGGGCGGTCTATGACCGCCCACAATCTGTAGGATTGTATCCCTGAAAATTGTGGGCGGTCATAGACCGCCCCTACAGTGGGGAGCCGCATTCATTCACGGCTTAGCAGACCGCGTCAGATCCCAATAATTAAGTGTCTGTCCCTTTATCTTCCTTTGCTATATCCTCACGGACGGCGAAAACTCCTTCATTCGGGATCGGACCTCTTTGATGAGCAGGCTGGGCATCGTTTTGGCGATTCTGCTGATATCCGCAGGGGCGGCAGTCTCGCAAAAACCGGACATTTCCGCGTCAACTTCCGGGCAATACCGTGCCGTTATCGATCAGTACTGCGTCAATTGTCATAACGCGGACGACAAGGTTGCCGGCCTCAGCCTCGATACGCTCGACTTTTCCAATGTCGGCGCCAATCCGGACACGTGGGAAAAGGTTCTCCTCAAGGTTCGCTCCGGGATGATGCCGCCGCAATCCGCCCCTCATCCCTCTCCGGCTATCCGTGATGGCATGGTGTCCTGGCTTGCCGGCGCCCTCGATCATGCTGCGTCTGCAAAGCCGAATCCGGGCCGGCCTTTGCTTCGCCGTCTGAATCGAACGGAGTATGCCAACGCCGTTCGCGATCTGCTTGCGTTGGACGTCGACACCTCGGAGCTTCTTCCTCCGGACGATTCAGGTTACGGATTCGATAACAACGCGGACGTTCTGGGTGTATCGCCGGTATTGCTGGAACGATACCTCGCATCGGCCGGCAAGATCAGTGCGCTGGCAGTGGGGGATCCGGGAATTGGCGCCGCCGGTCAAACGTTCCGGATACGCCAGGATGCCTCGCAGGACCGGCACATTGAAGGTTTGCCTCTGGGTACCATCGGTGGACGGATCGCGCACACCACGCTTCCGCTCGACGGTGAATACCTGATTCAGGTGAAATATTTCCGCACCAATCTCGGCGCCATGCGTGGCCTGGAGTATCCGCACCAGGTGGAAATCACGGTGGATGGAGAGCGTGTGCATCTGGGTTCATTCGGCGGCGATGCGGATTTCAAAGCCGCTCTGGAGAACATCACGCTGGCAGCCGATTCTGCCGAGGCGCGATCGGAAGCGCGAGTCTCCTTGAAAGCAGGCCCCCACGATATTGGAGTCGCTTTCCTGGATAAGCCTGGCGAAAACACGCTCCGTCTCCAGCCGTTTGTGCGCAGCTCCAACGACACGCTCGATCCCACCGGCCACGCGCACATCGATCGATTTACAGTAACAGGTCCTTTTAATCCCTCTGGCCCCGGCGATACTCCCAGCCGTCGGCAGATCTTCATTTGCCATCCGGCGCCGTCGGCGACGCGGCTCGAGGAAGAAACCTGCGCGAAGAAAATTATCAATCATCTGGTTCACCGCGGATATCGGGGGATGGATTCAAAGGAAGATTCCGGACGGATTCTGGAGTTCTATCAAAAGGGACGGGAAGCCGGGAACTTTGAATCCGGCGTTGAAATGGCGCTCCAGCGGTTGCTGGCGAGCCCCAAGTTTGTCTTTCGAGCCGAACATGATCCTGCCGGCATCGCTGCCGGTGCTGTGTATCGAGTTAAAGATCTGGAGATGGCGTCGCGCCTGTCGTTCTTTCTGTGGAGCAGCATTCCCGACAACGAATTGCTGGAAGCGGCGGCGCAGGGAAAGTTGAAGACCGCCTCAGGGCTCGAACAGCAGGTGAAGCGCATGCTTGCCGATCCGCGTGCGGAGTCCATGGTCAGCAACTTTGCCGGACAGTGGCTGTATCTGCGCAATCTGCGCAGTCAGGTTCCGAACTCCCTCGAATTCCCGGATTTCGACGACAACCTGCGGGTTGCGCTTCAGCGTGAAACCGAACTGTTTTTTCAAAGCATCATGCGGGACGATCGGAATGTTCTCGATTTGATGACGGCGGACTATACTTACGTCAACGAAAGACTCGCAAAGCATTACGGGATTCCGAACGTTTATGGCAGTCAGTTCCGCCGCATCACGTTGAACGACGAGACGCGGCGAGGATTGTTGGGCAAGGGCAGCATTCTCATGGTGACTTCACACACCGACCGGACGTCGCCTGTGGTTCGCGGCAAGTGGATACTGGAAAACCTGCTCGGCGCGCCGGTTCCTCCCCCACCTGCGAATGTGCCGCCGCTCAAGGAAACTGCCGACACCCCGGGCGCAAAACCGCTGCCGATGCGGGAACGCATGGAGGAACATCGCAGGGATCCCGCATGTTCCAGCTGTCACAGCATCATGGATCCGCTCGGCTTCGCACTGGAGAATTTTGATGCCGTCGGGGCGTACCGCACCCGCGAGGCGCGAATTCCCATCGATGCCACAGGCCAATTACTCGACGGCTCGAAGGTCGATGGTGTCGTTTCGCTCAGAAAGGCGCTGCTGCAGAAGCCCGAAATGTTTGTCCAGACAGTGACGGAAAAGATGATGATTTACGCGCTCGGCAGAGGCCTGGCGTCGTACGACATGCCCGCCGTACGAGCCATTGTGCGCGATGCGGGGACGCAGGATTACCGGTATTCAGCGATCGTGATGGGAGTTGTGAAAAGTACGCCGTTTCAGATGAGGGTTGCGGCGGCGACGGAGTAGAAGGATTGAGTTCGATGGGAAGGAAAGCGATTCCGGCTGTAGGCGCGGTCTATGACCGCGCGCGATTTCTAAACCTGTGAATTGTGCGCGGTCATAGACCGCGCCTACAGCCGGAATCGCATCCCTTAGCGGAGGCAGGAGCACTTATGTACATCACTAAAAAATTCATCTCACGGCGTGCCATCCTTCGCGGTGTCGGAACCGCGATGGCGCTGCCCTTCCTGGAATCCATGGCCCCTGCGCTTACCGCCACGGCGGCGACGCCGGCCAATCCTTCGCGGCGTTTGGGCATCGTCTTTATTCCCCTCGGTGAACGCCCTGGCTTCTGGACGCCGAAGACCGCCGGCGCGAATTTCGAATTTTCTCCGATTCTCGAGCCGCTGAGATCCTTCCGCGATTCGATGACTGTGGTGTCTGAGCTGTGCGATCCCCTTGACGGTCACGCCGTGACAGTTGCGGCATGGCTCACGGGCAGCATTCCGAAGCGGACCATCGCCGAAGACGTTCATGTGGGAACGTCCATCGATCAGGTCGTTGCGAAGAAGATCGGCCAGGACACCGTGTTTCCATCTCTCGAATTGGCGACGGAAGACTTCACCGGCTATATCGGAGGCTGCGATACCCAGTATTCCTGTGCCTACATGAATACGCTTTCCTGGAAAGACCCGACCACGCCGCTGCCGATGGAAATCAATCCTCGGGTAGTATTCGAAAGAATGTTCGGACGCGCCGGCACCAGCACGCAGCGCCTGGAGCGGATGGCAAAGGATCAAAGCATCCTCGATTCGGTCCGAAAAGATGTTGCCGACCTTCAGGCCGGACTTGGACCGAAAGACCGCGCGCGCCTTTCCGACTACCTCGACAATGTGCGCGAAATCGAGCGCCGGATTCAGCAATCGGAAAAGCGGGCGACATCGGACCTAAAAGTACCGGATGCTCCCATCGGCATTCCCGAATCGTTTGAAGAACACGTGGCGTTGCAGTTCGATCTGCTCGCGCTGGCGTATGAGGCCGATATCACGCGCGTCTTCACCTTTATGATGAGCCGCGATGCCAGCCAGCGCGTTTATCCGAATCTGGGCATCACGGAGCCGCACCATTCCATGTCGCATCACGGGGGCAATCAGGAAAAGATCGCCAATCTAGTCAAGCTCAACACGTACCACATTTCGTTGTTCGGAAAATTTCTCGAGAAACTGCGCTCCACTCCGGACGGCGATGGTTCCCTCCTCGATCACTCGTTAATCCTGTGGGGAAGCGGCATGAGCGAAAGCAACAATCACCTGCGTCTGGACGTTCCGACGCTGCTGGTCGGCGGCGCCGCCGGAGCGCTCAAGGGTAATCGCCACATCAAAGCAGAAAAGGAGACGCCACTGGCGAACATCATGGTTTCGATTGCGAATAAGTTCGGCGTCGAAATGGACAAGTTCGGAATCAGCACCGGGAGCGTGGACATCTGATGGTTTGCCGAAAGCTCACGACAGGTGCCGTATGGATACTCGCGCTTTGTCTGATCTCCGTCCTTTACGCCGCGGATACCGATCGCCGGCTGATTGAAGCGGTGAAGAGCGGCAATCGCGAATCCGTTCGCGCTCTGCTGAAGCAAAACGTTCCTGTCAATGCCGTCGATGCGGACGGAACGACCGCGCTTCATTGGGCAGCCCGGGCGGATGACATGGATACGGTTCAGCTGCTGGTTCGTTCCGGAGCCAATCCAAAGGCCGCCGATCGCTATGGGATTACACCGCTTTCCCTTGCTGCAGAAGTCGGCGATGCACGCCTGGTCGAATTTCTCATCAAAGCCGGCGCGGATCCAAACGCGGTGAAGCCCAATGGCGAAACCATCCTGATGATCGCATCGCGGACGGGAAAACCCGAAGCGATCAAGGTCCTGTTGGCGAATGGCGCCAAAGTGGATGCCCGCGAGAATGAGTTTGGTGAAACCGCGTTGATGTGGGCAGCGGCGGAAAACAATGCGGCGGCAATCCGTGTCCTTGCGGAAGGAGGCGCGGATAAGAATGCCCGCTCCACGCTTCTGAAATTCCCGGAATTCAAATTCATTACTTCGGGAATGGTGACGACGTCACTTCCGCGCGGCGGGTGGACTCCACTGATGTACGCTGCGCGGCAGGGATCGATAGACGCCGCCCGTGCATTGGCCGATGCCGGCGCGGATCTAAACGCGGCCGACCCGGAAGGCAGCACCGCGTTGATCCTTGCCGTCATTAACGCGCATTTCGACCTTGCCGAAGCATTACTCGAAAAGCATGCGGATCCGAACATCGCCGACAGCACGGGGATGACGGCGCTTTACGCGGCCGTGGATATGCACACGCTGGGGCCGATGCTCAGCCGGCCCGGTCCGAAGGTCACGGATAATCTCGACGCAGCGGATCTTGTTGTGAAACTCCTCGATCATGATGCAAACCCCAATGTGCGGCTGAAACGGCCCATCATCGGCAGACATCACGATTCCGGGGATGCGACGATGGGTGAAGGAACCACGCCGCTGATTCGGGCCACAAAGAACGTGGATGTTCCGGTAATCCGATCGCTGCTTCAGGGAGGCGCCGATCCTTCAATTCCGCAAAAGGACTATTCGACGCCCATGATGGCGGCGATTCGCGGAGTTGCCGGCACCGCAGTTTCCGAAGCGAAAACAATTGAAGCCATCCAGCTCTTTCTCGATCACGGCGCCGATGTGGATGCTTTCAACGCCAGCGGCCAAACGGCGCTTCATATCGCCGCGGGACGCGGCGCCGATGAGGTTGTCCGGTTCCTCGCATCGCATGGCGCGAAACTCGACCTGAAGGACAAGCAGAATCACACCCCTCTTGAAACGGCGCAAAATGGAGGCGGCGGTGTTCGAGGGGCGCCTGTGGTGTCTCGCCAAACCACAGTGAGCCTGCTGCGGCAGCTGATGGCGTCCCGGTAATTCCCAATGATCTTTCGGAAACCGTTTCTGATTCTCATAATGGGCCTGCTGTGTGCCGTGATTTCCCTGCGCGCCGCCGCACAATCTGCGGAGTTTCCGATCTGGACCGGTACGTACACGACGGCCCAGGCCCTGCGCGGAAAAGAGAATTTCACAAAAAGCTGCGAACGCTGTCACCTCGTGGATCTCAGCGGCGGAACCGGTCCTTCGCTGAAGGGCACCCGATTTATGTCGAGCTGGGAAAACGAAAGCCTGTACAAGATTTTCACGAAAATTCGCGATACCATGCCGCCCAACTTCGGGACGACGCTGACGGATGATGCCAAGCTCGACGTGTTGACATACATCCTGCAGGTGAATGGCTTTCCGGAGGGTTCCTCCGAACTGAAGCTGGACGCAGACTTTCTGGATAGCATCCAGATTGTCCGTAAAGGAGCGAACCGTCCATCCGTCCCGAATTTTTCCGTGGTGTCGGTAGTGGGCTGTCTTGCGCCTGGTGTTGGCGAAACCTGGATGCTGACGAATACCAGCGAGCCGGAGATTTCCAAAGATCAACCTGCCACGCCGGAAGAACTGCAGGCGGCGGCTGGAAAACCCGGCGGCAAGCAGACGTTTCGATTGATCAGTGTGAGTTCCTTCATGCCGGATTCCCATGCCGGCCAGAAATTGCAGGTGAAGGGCCTGATATATAGGGACGGAGATGAGGCGCGGCTGAACGTGACGTCGCTGCAGGTTGTGGCTGCTACGTGTTCGAAATAATGTCTCTGCCATTAGCGTTCCCAGCCGCGTTAGCGGCGGCAGTCCCTTAGCCCCCGGCGTGAGCCGGGGGTATTGAGTCACTACGCCACACAGAGTGCCGTAGGCACGACAGATCTACGGCTTCGATACTCTCGACGTTTGTTCTTTGAAGTGCAACGATCCGATGACCAGGCCGCCTAACAGAGGCATGAACATACTGAGACCGTTCCGATTTAGAACTGTCGTGCCTACGGCACTCTGTGTGGCGTAGTGACTCAATACCCCCGGCTCACGCCG
>JBGPBY010000333.1:0-8241 GCA_041481485.1 Terriglobia bacterium | reverse complement strand
TGCCGGACACCTGGGGCGGCGAAAGCGACAGGCCCGTGCCCGCCTTCTTCTGATCGTTGAGATAGACCTTCTCGATGATCTTTCCAGTCGAAGCCGCAAAGGCCACCAGGTAGCCGTCGCTGCTCACGACATACGCCCGCTCTTTGGTGAGTGCCCCGCCGACAAGCACGGGCGCCGATCCGCTCACATGGGAACGCCAAAGAAGATGGCCATCGGCAACCTCAAGTGCAGCGACTTCGCCGGTGCGCAATGGGAGGATCAGCATGCCGTGATCGACCGCAATGCTGCCGAGCACCGCATCCTCAAACTTCTGCTGCCAGACGATCTGGCCGGTCTGCCGGTTCAAGGCAACCACCAGACCCTGCGGGTTTTTATCGGAATGGACCATGTCCCCGTTGCCGCCTCCAGCGATAACCAGATCGCCTGAAAGCGTGACCGGCGCTGTAATCGGGTACGCAACCGGGGTGCGCCAGATGATGCGTTGAAGCTTTTGCGCCTGCAATTCCTCATCGGTTTCGCTACGCATTGCGACCACGGCTTGGCCGTTGAAGCCGCTGCCGATATAGACGACGCCGTTCTCGTCGATTGCCGGAGAACTTTCCGGATCGTTCACGGCCTGTTTCCACAGCAGTCTTCCGTCAGAGATGCGCACGGCGAAGACGAAGCCGGGATCGCCGGCCGGTTTGCCGCCGTTGCCTTCGATTGCGCCTGCACCGACGACGGCCATGTCCCCGAAAATAGCCGGGGATGACTCAATGTGCTGCGTTGTTTTCACTGCCCAGCGCAATGTGCCGGTTGCGGCCTCAAAACAAAGCAGTGAGCTGTTGCGATCCTGATGCAGTCCCTGCCCGATCACTAAGTACTTGCCGTCCGGCGTTACGGCCGGAGAACTGAAAAACGGCGGCAACGCTTCTTTATTGATTTCCGTCACCTGCCAGATCGGCTTGCCGGTATCGTAATCGAGACTGGCGAGCAGGCCTGTGTATCCGCCGAGATCTGTTTGGTTGGCGGAGACGTAGACGCGCTTGCCGACGATTGCAGGCATGCCGAGGAAAAGGCCATCCTCGGGTTGAAAACTCCACAGCGGCGTCAGTCCCGCGGGCGACATTCCCCCATCGGAGTGGGAGCGTGAAAAATCCTGGCGTGACTTAGCCGGGGAATCCAGACCGGACGCATGGGGCGCGGCATCGGACTTCGGTGGATTGGCCGCCGCCGCTACGACCGCAGCGCCAGAGACGTTCTGAACCGCAGTGAGAACCGAAACTGCAGGTGCAACGGAAACCGCGGGTGCAACCGTGCCCGCGTCAGAAACCAGAGCGGGCGTCGTGTCGCGCAGCTTCTGCTGAGCAATCAGTTCTTCAGCGACCTTCGACCAATTGATCTGGTCCGCCGGTCCTGTTCCCGCGCGGCCTGCGGCGCGGGATAGCGGCGCCGGTCTCAACAGCGGAATTCCAACAAGAATGACCAGCGTCAGCGACACCGCAGCTACCGACACCGCCCGCCAGCGGAGCCGCAAAAACCGCCCCAGAGCTTTGGGATTGAACATCACCGCCCCGATGTTCGCCAGAAAAGCCATGATGGTGGGAAACAGCGCGGCGCCGGTGTTGACGACGATCGGCACTACGGCGAGATCCGGCGTGGATTTGAGCTTCAGGTGGCCCGGCTTTGACCCCGCGATCACTGGAGCCGAATCCCTGCTCTGATTGCGCACTATGCCGCTCTGAAAAAATCCGGCGGCAAAAAGAATTAGTCCGGCAAACAGAGCTAAGACTTGCTTTTTCGACATCAGATCGCTCAATGCGGCGCCGGACAATTCGCAACTTCGGGTTTGATCGGATCCAGTTGCAGCGAAAACGCCGTGCCGGCACCGGGCGCGCCCTGAAATCCGCTGCGCGCTGAGCGGATGAACAAGCTCGCCTCATCGATCGGCAGAGTTGCAGCATTGCCGCAGAAGTACTCCCAGATATTGTCCTGACGCAGATATTGCTCCACGTTCGACACGTAGAATGCCGATACGACGGCACCCTGCTGTTTCAGATAAGTTCCCACGGCGCGCAGCGCCTTCTTACCGCCAAAATTTCCCACTATGGGCACAATCAGGTTACGAGACTGAAGATCCTTGATGAAGCGGAAGGCGGCATCGCCGGCGAGATAGCTTTGATTGCGGCCTGTCCCATCGGTTGTTGTCATCAATTCCGCATATGTCGGCATTCCGCCGTTGCCGCCCCGCCCTCTGCCGAGGCCTGCTCCGCCTGCGTCATTGAGCTGGTAAATAATCTGCGGGCCTCCCTTGAACCAGGAACTGTAGACGAAATCCATCCCTTCCAGATCGCCGGCTGAAAGCTTGAAGCCATGTGTCGTTACAAGACGCGCCTTGATTTCCTTCAAATTCTCTTCATAGAGCGCCTGGTTCGGAGCAGCTTTCATAAACGCCGCAAAGACTTCAGCAGCCGAAGACGCTGAAGTCAGGCCGGGAGGTGCGGGTCTCGAGAACAGGCGCGACACAAACTGCACGCGATCCGCCGACAATTCGAACAATGCCTTGTAGATCAGATGAAGATCCAGATTGCCTCGGCGAATATCGACGATAAACGCGATTGAAGGGCGGACCGCGGCAATATAGGTGAAGTTCTGCTCGGAGCCCACGCCGACATATGCGCGTCCCGGCACGGCCCTTTGCTGAAGGGCAGGAATGACACTCTGGAACCGGATTTCGTTCGACACCAGATTTTCGGAATGGAATTCACCGTCGGGCTCTGACATTTCCGAAGCCAGCCTCCAGAATTCCTGGTCGGTCAGACGCATCGGAACTGGAGCGGCACTCAGAAAAACAGCGGTCAACAGCAACACGATAACAAAATAAAAGGTGCTTGCCGTTTTCGGTGTGAGTCTGGATTTCGTCATTATTGAATTCCTTCGCGACTGCGTTTGTCTTTCATTGCTGAACTCGGATAACCATAGACGAGGAGGAAAATACCAAAAGTAAAGAATTGTAAAGGGCTGCTTATGTTGCGTTTTGTCATTTACGAATTCGGGAACCAAACCATGAGCGGAAAATACATGCTCGAGTACGATCCCGGGGCGAAAGCAATGCGAAATGAATCGCAAGACGAGACTTTGGAGTGGACTGTGTCAAGAAGTCCCTCTCCCGTCGGGAGAGGGACCCTATTTACTTTTGCGTTCCCAGTTTCAGCGCATTCTGAAACGATGCTATCTGCGGCGGTTCGAGCAGCGTGAGGACCCTGGTCATGGCAGACTGATCGAGATCCTTTGCAGGCGTGTTCTTGTTTGCGGCTTTGGCTGCGGCCTGCAACTGATTGCGATATTCCGGGAATGCGATTGAAACTCGGGCAACCTGGGGCTCGGTCAGCGGAGTTCCCTGCAACTCCTCAATGGTGATCAGTGTGTCAATACCGCCTCCACGGGTGAGAATCTGGTTGTAGTTCCATTTTTTCAGAGTCTCGGCTTGGGCCGGATTCAGGAGAGCTTCAACCTTCTTGTACATTCTATCCATTGAAGACTGGATCACTTGCTGCGGATTATTATTTCGATTGCTCCCGCCACGATTGCCGTTGAAGTTGGACGTGACTCCAACGCGCAGCGAATCCTGCAAGTCCTGGATTTGCGACTTCATGAAGATTTCGGCAATTTGTTCCTTCTCCTTGGCCAGCGGCAGATTTTCAGCGGTCAGGACTTTTCGGATCGGCTCGAGGCGATCGGACGCCGTTGCTTCTGCCGTCATGCAGTAAGCCTGCCCGTTGGATTTTTTCGCGTTGGGATTATCGAGATTCAGCAACCGGGCAATATTGTTGTTATTGCCGCCTCCGCGGCCGCCTCCGCCTCCACCTCCGCCTCCGCGGCCCCCTCCGCGGCCGCCAAGTGTTTGGTCCAGATTAAATGCGCGGTCGAACAATCCGCCCAGGCAAGTTGCATTGGTTTTATCGTCGGCCTTTGCCTTCTGGATGAGTGCCACTTGTTGCGGCGTCAGAAACGATGCGGTTTTATTATTTAGAAAATCGTCATTTTTTAAGTCGGTCAGCGTCTCGATTTGTATCGGGAGTCCGGCAAGCTGGGGGGGGAGATTTTGATTGTCCTGGTTATTCGGTGGATTCTGGCCCTGAGGATTGCCGCCTCCTCTTGGAGAGTTGTCACCACCCGGGAATCCGCCACCTCCAGGGAAGCCACCGCCGAAATCACCACGCCCACCTGGAAAATCGCCGCCCGGCGGAAGACCACCGCCGAAATCACCACGGCCGCCTGGGAAATCGTTAAAGTTCTGATTATTGTTATTGTTATTTCGAAGCAGCTGAATTTGATCGGTTAGCGCCACGATTTCGGCATCCAGCAAGCTCCTGATGGGCTTTTCCTGAGCTTTGTCCATCGGAGTCTTGCCCTTTTTCAATGCGGATTGAATATCCGACAGCAAGGTCCGGGATTCCGGAATCTGTACTCCTCCCCGTCCTCCGAACCCGCCACGACCGCCCCGATCTCCCAGGAGTCCAGTTACGTCGAGGCCCTCGCCGCCGAATCCACCACCACCAAATCCACCGTCCTGCCCGTGGACAGGCCGGAGCAAGGGCACCATCAAAATCGCAACAGCTATGGCAAATAATAGTTTTTTCATGATTTCTCTATTGCTCCCCTTTGGTGTGCGACTGCTCGCACCGTATTTTCCAATAAACATTTGTAAGCTAAAGCCTAATGGATCGTGAGATCGGGAAATGCTAAGGATTGTAAAAATCCGCGGGCGTGGTCGATGACGGTGTGAATCAATTCGAATAGAGCGGCTGTGGGGGCGGTCTGTGACCGCCCGCGATTCAGAATCGTCAGACCGAATTTTTTTGCATCAGCGACGTTTTGTTCGCATGGACCCTTCGGAACGAGTTCATCCGCCGTTTCCATGGTGCCGTTGCCGTCACCGCGACTGTTCGTAAATGTTCGCTAGTATTGGTTTGCCGATCCCGGAGTTGGAGTGCCGCCCGCAACCTGCGCTCCAGCCGCATGCGTCTTCGTCAATGAGGCTTTGAGCGTGATGCCGCTGCCGGAAATCGATGAACCAACGGCGTGCGCAAACCGGAGTGGCGTGGCGATCGTAATGGTGGCGCCCCCTCTGCCGCCAGTCGTGGAGGCAATTATCGCAGTTTCCTGATTTGTGCCGCTATCAACAGTGATGCTTTGCCCCGCAGCAAATCCTGTGGCGCTCGCAACAGGAATCACCGTTGCGCCCGCAGTTGTCGCAGCTCCAACCGTTGAGCCTCCCGCCGTGCCGATTGTTGCGATAACTGCGGTCTCGGTGTTTGCTCCCGTATCGATCATGATGCTCTGGCCAACAGCAAAATCGGTGACACTCGCAACTTTGATATTGTTCGCGTTGGCGGGCGAAGCCGTCGCCAGACTGGTTACAGCTTGAGTTCTGAAATCCGTGCAGAGCGTGTCCGTGTCCCGACCGTCCGGGAAGCGGAAGACGCTTCTATTTATGGCGCCTGCCGAAGCAGCCCCACCGCCACGTCCGGCTGTCGGCACGACAGCGATGCAGCCTCCCTTGCCCTGGTCGGCTTCAAGAATGGCGAGCTCGGGGCTGGTGATGAATCCGTTCGCGCTCGAACTGCTCTGCTGGGAACCGTAGACTATGGCGTCGACAACGAGGCCATTTGGATCCAGCAAAGCAATTGAGCCTGCTCTTGGAGAAAGAGGTCCACCGTACCACTGATGCGGTTTGGGCCCCTGATACCCATCGGTCGCTGCAACGGCGTTGACCACCGGGGCGCCATACGCATGACTCCGGGTTAAAGGTTTATCCAGTGTGATGCCGCTGCCCAACGCCTGCACGGCATCGCCACTCACGTGTGGAAATCTTGTAGCTGGTAAAAAACCAATACCCGTTCCCACGTCGGACACGTCAATGCCCGACATGTGGTCGAACTTTAGTGATGTTTGAAGATCGATGCCAGATTCGCCCGCTCCGTTAGCACCGGCGGACTTGACCTTGACGAGTTCCTTGAATTTGCCCGTGCCCAGCGTGAGCGTGTCGCCCGCACTGATGTTGGCGCTGGCAGCGACCTTGATGTTTGTGGCTCCTGCCATCGCAGCCGATGCCAGAGTCGCTTGAGTGGCCGCTTTGCCGACCGACGTCACTGTGGCTAGTTCGAAGTTGCCGCCGACGTCGATTCCGATCTTCTCGCCAACGACGAAACCGGCGGCGTTCGCAACAGGCAGGCTGGTCGAGCCCGCCGGAATCGTGATCCACGGCCCCGTGGACACTGGCGCGAACACGGTCGTCATCGCGGTGGCTGCTGTTCCGAGACTTTTGATGATGCGAATCTCGCCATCGATTTCCATCTGCTGGCCGTTCGCAAACCCGGTTGTGCTTCTCACGTTGATGTTAGCCGAGCCTGCACTTGAGGGAGCCGAGAGCCCGGAATTCGAGAGACCAAGCAGGTAGTAAGCGCCGCTCTCGAGCTTCGTACCGGCCGGGATCGAAGTGAGCTTGACGGGAGCCCACTGGCTTTGAGTGTTGACAAGAGTCCAGTTCGAGATGTCGGCGGAACTGTTGGACGCGTTATACAGTTCGATGAACTGATCGCTTGGATTGGTACTGGTGTTGAGCCGGACCTCGTTGATCTTAATTGGAAGAACGTTTCTTACCTTGGTGCTCGTCGTCTCGAGTTGCTTGCTGCCAACTCCAGTATTCATCCACTCTGCTCTGCCGCTGATGAAACCACCGCCGGCCACCGACGCTGAAGTGACCTTGAATGTTGCGCTCACACTCGCACCTGGTGCGAGCGGCGCGTCGAAAGTCAGCGAAGAACCAGTACCAGCGGAGGTGGAGACGTTCCAGCCCGCAGGCGTCGAGATGCTCAACTTGACGTTCATCGCAGGAGTCGCTGCGATATTCGTGAACTTCTGGACGACCTCTTGGGTGGATTTCGGTGTGAACGTGACAATTCGCGATAAGCTCACCCGCGGCACGTCGTATCTCGAATTAACAATATTGGCCTGCACGGCGTCGGTAGTGGCTTCCACTGGATATCCGGCTGTCATCACACCTTCATAGAATGTGCCGGACGAACCGTTGCCGTTGTCACCGCCGGTACCCAGCAGGATGCCGCCCTGCTTATGCATCGGGTAATAGCTGTTGCTGTTCGGTGAACCGGGACGAGCTCCGTTATAGAAAGTAGTCAGTGCGCCCTTTTGCGCATTGCCGCCGCGGAGGTCCCACTTGTTTCCACCACCACCATCGACAAAGGCTGTAACGAATCGCCAGGAATCGATCGTGGGATCGGCAATGTTTTGCTTCGCGTTATATCCGGAGAACAGGCCGGCCTCCATGTCGGCCATGATCCATGGACCGGGCCCATTGCCCGAACCCCACGCAGTGGCTGTGCCGAAATAGGTTGTCTCCATCGTGCCCGTTCCAACGGCACGGCCATTCGTAGAGGAATTGCCATAATCAAAACAGCAACCGCTGTCATAGTGTGTGCCGTCGATGACGTAGTAAATGCCCTCCGGTTCGTCATTGATCGCAATCTCCGTAGCATTGTTGTTACGAAACCCCATTCCCGGCATGATGTAGACGCCGTATACCTTGTGTCCGCCGATCGTTATTGGGGCCATATCCGCGATCGGTTGTGCATCGAACGCGCCTTTGGCAGGTCCTGGAAATTGAGGGCCGGGGGGAGCCTGATAAAGGTGATTGCCTTTACCGGACTGATCGAAGACAACATTGATGAGACATATGGTGTTCTCACAGAACGTGTCTTGTGCAGCCGCATTGGCATAGCCACCGGATTCTGCACCCGAGCCTTCAACAACACCAATGTTCAGTGTCTTCCCATCCGACACGCGCTTCACCTGATAGAGAGGACCTTTGTACGCAGCGTACAGCGCGCGAGTCGTACTATGAGCAGCGACGCAAGCAGTTCCTGCAGCGCCATAAATATCACACGGCCCCTGCGGTCTCGGCGGAGCTTCCGCAGGTCGAGTGAGGATGGTTAGCCTGGCGCCAACCAGCAGGAGCACCACTGCAAATATCGATACAAGATGGATTCCAGGTTTCATGTTTGATTTCCCTAAGCCGTTCATTGTGGTCGCCACTACTTCTCACATACGGTGAATCCATTTCAAGCAAATGGTTCTCGATTTGCCCGCACTCGATTTTCAGTTAATCGATTATCGGGCTCACGTATATATGGTTCTCGATTTGCACGCACTCGATTTTCAGTTAATCGATTATCGGGCTCA
>JBGPBY010000332.1:0-8257 GCA_041481485.1 Terriglobia bacterium | reverse complement strand
TGCTGCGTGCCGTTCCAGTCGGCGAATACACGGTAAAGATTTCCGGAATGCCGCAAGACGCCTATTTGAAATCCATCACCATGGGACGCAGCGACGTGCTGGCTGACGGTCTTCGTGTAACCACCGTCATGATGAATCCACTCGAGATTGTTTTCGCCAACGATTCCGGCGCCATCAGCGGCCGCACCATGGATCAGAACCGCGAAGCGGCGCCTAATGTTACCGCGGTACTCGTGCCGGATCCCGCACGCCGTTCGCGCATGGATCTGTTTCGATACGCCTCAAGCGATGGCAGCGGCCGATTTCGTTTTCAAGGCATTGCGCCCGGCGAATACAAACTGTTCGCATGGGAAGACATTGCCGACGGAGCGTGGTTCGATCCGGAGTTTCTGCGCAGCCGGGAAAATCTCGGCATCACGGTGAGAATTGCAGCCGGAAACAATGATCCGGTGGAATTGAAAGTCATACCGTGGAACAGTGGGACCGGTGGGCAATGAAACGACTGTTGGTGCTTCTGGTCCTGGCTGCCGTTCCGGTCGTCCATGCGGCGCAGAATACCTCCGCTTCAATCGAAGGGGTTCTTGTCGATTTCCTTACCGGAGGGCCGATTCCAAAAGCTACGCTCGATCTTCAATCCATTACCAACTCCAGCATGCGGTATCCGGCGACAACCGGAACAGACGGCAAATTCACATTTCGAAATTTGGAGCCAGGCCGCTACTCCCTCACATCGAGCCGCACCGGCTACGTGAGATCGCAACTCGGGCAGCGCGGCCCTAACAGCAACGCTGCGATATTGACGGTGACCGCCGGACAGCGCTTGACGGACGTACGGATTTCGATGATTCGCAGCAATACCATTTCCGGCCGGCTGATCGATGTTTCCGGAGAAGCGATTGCCGACGCACAGGTTCACTTGTGGAAAACCAGCTATCGCGATGCCTGGCGGGTGATGGTGCCCGTCGCGTCGATGGCTTCGAACGATCTCGGGGAATACCGGTTTTTCGGATTGCCTCCCGGCCAATACTATCTGAGCGCTCAGCCCGAACCATCAGACACCATTCGGTCGCCTTCATACGCCGGACTGGGACCGCCAATGCCGGGGGCTGTGGTCACAAGCTTCAGCGCCGGACAGACAGGAACCATCGCCGATCGCGCGACAGCGTCATTTTCTCCCGAAAAAAACTATGCTCCGGTCTACTTCGGCGGGAGTTCCGATGTGTATTATGCAGCGCCGATCAATCTCGCCTCCGGCAATGAACTTCGTAATCCGGATATCGTTGTGGAACGCGTGGCTATGCTGACGATTACAGGTTCAGTCCTCGACGTCACCACGGGAATGCCGGTGCGCAACGCCACAATTATTGTGACTCCATTCAACCCCAATCTTCAGTTCACCACGGCGAGCATTGTCAATGTGACCGGGGGAAGGATCGTCGTCGACAACACCATCATGATGCCGGCCGATCGCAACGGTCAGTTCCGAGGCATCCCCATGCCGCCCGGAACCTATCTCTTAACCGCATTTGCGGACTCCGACGCTGGACGCATCGGCGGGCAGCTCAAGGTAGATTTGAAGTACTCCGATGTCAACGACGTTCGAATCCCCGTCGCGCCCGGCCGGGCGATTTCCGGTCAAATCTCAGGTGTCGCGGCAGCGGATCTTGCCCGAGTACGCGTGGGCCTCAAGAGCACCGTGGCATCCATGCTGGATGTTCCGCAGCAAATTCCATCCAATGGGCGCTTCACGTTGCAGAATGCTGCAGCGGGTGACTATATCTTCAACATCTCGGGACTCGATTCCGGTTATGTGAAAGAGATTCAGCTGGGAAGCCTCGATCTGCTGAACGATGCGTTACGCGTGGCGAACGTGCCGCAGGGAGATGTTCAGGTTGTGATTGGAAACAACGCCGGAAAGCTGCGCGGTTTCGCGCGCGATGAAAGCGGCGCGCCGCTCTCCAACGTCACCGTGGCATTGCTTCCCGCCCCGGCACAACGACAACGCATCGATCTCTATCAAAGCATGGTTACCGACGCCGCAGGCGCATTTCACTTCGAGCATATTTCTCCGGGACAATACAAATTGTTTGCCTGGGAAGAGGTCGAAAAGGATTCCTGGCGCGATCCGATGTTCATGCGCCTCAATGAGATCAACGGAAAAGAACTAACAGTGGGTGAGGGAACTTCAGCGGATGTGGATATACCCGTGATCCGCGTCCGTTAGTAGCCGCCCACAGCAACTCGATTGTTTAGCCCTGTTAAATATCCCTCGCTAAGTGGGCTGTTTCATAAATACGCAGACGTATTCAAGGTGTGAATGAATTCAAGTTGAGCAACTGTAGAGGGCGGCGTCAATTGTCCGTTGATTTGTTGTCCGTTGATTAATGGACCTGGTGACATTGAACCAATGGATCAATGTCACCAGGTCCATTAATCAACGGACAACAAATCAACGGACAATTGACGCCGCCCTCTACAGTTACGGCAAGGCGAACAAGAACAGCCTCGGGTTCGAAGCGCCCTGGCCTGCTGCCGGAGGCGCGGGCGGAGGTACACCGCGCTGTGCTGCCGCCAGACCGGGTTCCTGAGTCGGCGCGGGTGCGGCACCTCGGACGGGAGGAGCAGGGGGAACAGGAGGAGCGCCGCGAGCGGGCAGTCCGAATGATCCGGCCGCAAGGGTTTGTCCGCCCATCAGAGCGATGTACTGTTTGCCGTTGTGCATATACGTGATCGGCGGTCCCATGCCTGCGGTTTCTCCACTGGGAATATCCAACAGGCGTTCGCCCTTATCCGCCGAATAAGCCCGCAGGCGTCCTTGCGGCGTAACCTGAAATACGAGATTGCCCGCGGTGGAAACGGCGCCGCCAAAGCGCTGGCCGCCCCCTTCTGCAAACCAGCGTTCTTTCTGTGTGACAGGATCCCACGCACTCAGAATTCCGGTACCTTCTTTCAGTGTGCGTATGGGGCCGATGGACGGCGGCTTCGCGAGATTAGAGGCTCCAAAAGCTGAAGTATCAAGACCGAAATTCTGGTTGCCCGGCGTCGGCGCGTACTTGTCTGAAGCCTGGAAGTTGAGACTGCCGGTAGTATTGATGGGAACATAAACAAGGCCGGTGCTCGGATTGAACGCCATCTGCGACGTGTTGTGCATCTGCACGGGAATGATCGTCACGCCCCGCTCCGCGGTGTAATAGGCCTCGGGATTGACCTTCGGCCGGCCCGTCTTTGGATCGAGACCGCTCGCCCAATTCAGCGGCGCCATCGGTTCAGCGGAGATGAACTCACCCGACAGACGGTCGATGACGTAGAAGTATCCATTCTTGTTGGCCTGCATGATGACTTTGCGATCGCGTCCGTTGATCCGCAGATTTGCCAGCATCAAATGTGATATGGCATCGTAGTCCCATTGGTCGCCCGGAGTCGTTTGGAAGTGCCACTTCAAGTCGCCGGTGTTGGCGTTGAGCGCGATGATCGACGCGACGTAAAGATTGTCGAGATGTGGCGTGCCCTTCCCTTGACGCACTTCCTGAGACCACACGCTGCCGTTGCCCGTTCCGAGATAAACCAGATTGGCATCGGGATCGTACGCCATACCGTCCCAGTACGAGCCGCCTCCACCCTGCTTCCACCATTCGCCGGTCCAGGTCTTCGCGGCCTTTTCCATGGCTTTGCTTTCGAACGGTTTCGAGGGATCTCCAGGAACCGTATAGAAGCGCCACAGCTCCTTGCCGTTGTTGACGTCGAACGCGGAAACGTAACCGCGATACGGTGGAAACTCTGCGCCCGCGTTACCAATGAAGACCTTTCCGTTCGCCACGCGCGGCGCCATCGTGATGGAGTAGGAAGAAAGCTCGCCTTCACTGGTCGGCGGAATCGCAAGAACCGACCATAACATCTTGCCGGTCTTTGCATCGATCGCCTGCAGCCGGCCATCGATCACGGGAACGATTACCTTTCCTTCGTAAAGCGCGATGCCGCGGCTGTTGACGCCGCAGCAGAGCCGCGAGCGTCCCGGCTGCGTCATTGTCCGATCGGCTTGAGGATCGTAGCGCCAGATCTCTTTGCCTGTCGTCGCGTCCACGGCGAACGTGATGCTCCAGTTTGTGATGCCATAGAGAACACCGTTTGCATAAAGCGGAGTTCCCGCCTGCGGTCCGCCTCCTGATCCGAGTTCATAGGACCATGCCGGAGCCAGTTTCCCGACGTTGCCTGTATTGATCTGAGTTGCCGTGCTGTATCGCTGCTCGGAGTAGTCCATTCCATAGGACAACCACTCGATCCCCTTCGCCGCGTTCTTCAGCGCCTTGTCATCCACGCGCGGTGTCTGAAGAGCCAATACTGCCAGTCCTGAAACGAACGTTCCGAGAACGGCAGGGATCATCCATTTCAATGCTTGTTTAGTCATGACCTGTCGTTTACCTCACCGGGAATAATTGCACATCCAGGGAGAATACTTGAATGAGGGCCAGCGGTTCCAGTTGGCTCAAGAAGATGATTCGGCGCGTCGACGCCGCGCACCCCAGTCAGAGCCCGGTCGCCCAGTGTGGTCTATACCCTCAGTTTCACCGGGATGAACGCGCCGTGTATAACAATCTTCGCTACCTTTATCAGAAGAGGAACGGCACCGTCCTGCCGGTTCGCAACGTCCCAAACAAGTACCTTGCTCCCAAACCATGAGCTGCCCATTCAAATGTCGCTAGAAGAGATCCTGCTGCCGCTGATGGACTTTGGGTTGTTTGCCGAGACTCTCGGCGCGGAATCTGGCCGCGGCCTCCTTCTCCAGACTGCGCTGTCCGGCCAGCTGATGCCAGCCGGCGGCTTCGGCCCAGTTTCCTTTTGAGCGGGCGTGTTGTGCCATTGCGGTGGCCTGGTTCTTTAGATCTCCCATGGATTTCCAGAGTTCTGCGGCCTCGAGCCATCGCTCTTGAAGATGACACTGCACAGCTCGGGCACGCGTCGCCCATTCGGTGGAACCGGCAGCCTCAAACAATTCGAGAGCCCTTTCCGGGTTGCGGGCCTGCAGGAGCGCTATTCCCCGCTGGAGCGGGTCCTCTATGGCTTCAATCTCTTTTTGGACAGCCGCCTCTGCGCGCTCCGGTTGATTCAGGCGGCGCCATATGGCTGCGGCTTTCGACCACGAATTCCGCTGTTCGGCGGAGTGCGCCTGGCATTCGAGGATCAGATCGGTAAGGTGACCGTCTTCGATAACAAGTTGTTCATCCGATCGGTCTACAAAATACCTTTTCGTACTGTTCAACCGATTTTGAATGACGGCGCGGCGCCGCTTTGCGAGGCTGATCGCGGCGCGATAGTTTCCACGATTGCGCAACCTTCGAACCGCTTCGACTTGCGATTGGCGCACATCTGCACGGTCCACAGAATGTTGGTCGAGCGCTTCCTGATGACCGGCCTTCCTGTAAAGTTGCAGGGCGCGATCAGATTGTCCGAGCCCCTCGTAGATTTTCGCCGCCTTTACAGTTTCTCCGGCTGCTTCCAGCGCGAGCGCTTTGCATTCGCGGGACCTGTTGCGTTCTCCCGCGCGCTGATAAGCAGATGCGGCCTTGCTCCAGTCCTTCAGCTGTTCGTGATGATGCGCCATGGCGACGGCTGCGGCGCGTGTGTCTTTCGCCTTGCGGCTGCATCGTGCCGCACTTTCAAATTCTTTCAGGGTGAACCAGCACTCTGCGGCGTGTTTCCAGTTCTGCTGCGCTTCTGCGTTTTCAGCCTCGAGTTTGAGAGCGCGATTTTTGTTTCCCGCGCGCTTGTGGCATCGTGCAGCCTCCGTTGCATTGCCGGCGGCTTCCCAGCGTTGAGCCGCTTCAGTCCAGCGTCCAGCCTTTTCGAGCAGATGCAGCTCGATACGCGCGGCATCGTCGGGCCGGGACAGTTTTTGATAAGCAGCAAGCGCTTCAGCGAGGCGCCCCAGCTTTTCAAGCAGAAAGCCCGTGCGATCCGGAATGCCTGCCTGCTCCCACAACGAAAGAGCCTCCTGCCACTTTTCCTGCGTTTCCGCATGCATTGCCAGAGCGGGCGTTTCCCGGTCGATCATTCCCGCGCGCCGGTAGCATTCCGCCGCCTGGCGATAACGTTGCCGTTCGAAGTAGTACTTGCCTTCCTTTGCCCACTCTTTCGGAGACGCAGAATCGCGGAACAGCCGGCCAAGAGTCTCAACGGAGTCGACGTCAATCCTTCCGCGAAGCCACCGGCTGCTCCAGAACTGATGGGCGTCGGGTCCTTCGTAAATGGCAAGATGCCGGCGCGCCCGCGTTGCAGCCACATACAGGTGCTGCAGAAACTGTTTAAACCGCGCATCGTGGTCCATGCCGGAAGTTCCCCGCATGAATCGATCGACAGCAGTGTCGGAAGTTGAAATCAATTTCCATAGCACGACCGTATCGAATTCCAAACCCTTCGCGTCGCGGACGTGAAAAATGCGCGTTGTCTGAAGCGCCGAGTGGAGACGCCGGCCCTCTTGATCATCAAGTACCAATATTGCGCAACGCGGGCCGAAGTCACGAATCGACTCCAGCACCTGCTTTTCCCCGGCTACGATCTGGATGGGAGATCCGCCTTCGACCACGGCATCTTCGGGCCCATCATCCTCATAGCGCCCAAAGATCTCCTGCTTCAATGCAAGGATCGCATTCGCCAGCTCGACCAGGGGCCGCACGCTGCGGCAATTTCTCCGCAGGCGCGCGGGTTTGGGAACATTCATTGAGACAGAAGTTTTTGCGATCGCCTGCCGCGCCTCCGCCCACCGGAAACCTGTCGGATTCACGATCTGCTGCGTGTCGCCGGTCAGCATAAGACCACCGAGACTGGCGCCGGCCGCAAGCGAAAGGACGAACGAAATTTCGAGTTCCGTCAGATCCTGAACTTCATCGCAGACAATGACGTCATACTTTCCGCCCCGTCCATGGCGGGATTCCCGGAATGCGGCGCGGCACAAGTCGATTTGATCGCGGCGTCCATTGGATGCCAGCCATTGTTGATAGCGTTGGCCGATCGCAAAGATTTCCGGACGATCGTTGGCGAAGAGAGGAGCGCGCTTTCGGCCCAGGTCGTAATAATCGCGCTCGTCGAGCATCGCTTTACCGAGATTCAGGCAGGCGCCTTTCAGAATGCTGCGCACTTCTTCCCATACCAGCGAAGCGTCCGCATACGGCGTACTGTGCCTGAGCCAAGCCGCAAAAGTTTCCGAATTCACGAGCGGGTTTTCCGGCTGTGAAGAGGGAAGAAGTTTTTGATACAGATCGGAAAACGTGAAGAATGCGGGCGCCGCGTGTTCGGGGTCCGCGCCGCGCGCCAGCGTTACATCGCGGTACAAGCGCTTTGCATAGTCGACGAGCCATGGGCTGTAGGACATATAAAGGAGGCGGCCGGATTCCATTTGCTGGCGCGCCTCGACAAGCCGGTGAATCGCAATGGTTGTTTTTCCGCTGCCGGCTCCACCGGCGAGGAGCAGCGGGCCGGGAGCGCGAAGGATCTCGTACTGGTCTCGCATGAGCTTCAATTCGAGTTCGCCTTCGGCGCGATCGATCATCCGTTGAAACTCTGCTTCTTCAGCAAGCAGAAATGCCGGCGCCAGATACCATCGCACACCGCCCTGAATTCCTTCGACGGATCGTGGCTCGTAATGGTCCGCGGGGATCATGAACTGCAGCAGCGTTTCGTCGGGTTCAGTGGCGATTTCGTTGAAAGATGCTGCCGGATGCGGAGGCGGTTCCGAGATGTCGAAGGATTCCACCGCCGTGAAATCCAGGAACTCGGCTTCCGGCACCAGATTACGGCGCGCCCGGCGCGTCACTCCATCGTGATGAACGACATCCCAGATTTGAAGGTGAGTCATCAGTTGCGACGGATTGTCTCGTTCCGCGGCGCGAACTGCAGTAAACAACAGCCGGTCTCCTGCATCCACTCGCGCTTCGAACACCGCCTGATCCACCCCAGCCAGACGCTTCACCTGCGTCCCTCCACCCCAGTGACCGTCGCGCAGGCGCAAGAGTGTTTTGTGGACGCGCGCACGGAACGCTTTCGGGCTCTCCCGCAAAATCCGGTAAAACGCAGAATGGATCAGAATCGGGTACATGTCTGGCCCAGGATTTTACCAGTCCTTGAAGGCCAACGGCGGTCCGCAAATTTTCAGAAGAAAATTAAGGACAGTCCATCAAGAAATCCCTCTCCCAACGGGAGAGGGTCGGGTGTGGGGTACCGCCAGTAAAAAATTTTACGTGCGGGACCCCGCAACCGCCGCCCC
>JBGPBY010000331.1:0-8296 GCA_041481485.1 Terriglobia bacterium | reverse complement strand
CCTGGCCTCAGCCGACGCCCACCGTGGGCGAAATGCTGCAGCGCCTCCTCAGCGAGACCGAACAGATAACCTCGAGTGGAACGCCGGAACATGTGGACGCTACTGTCGGCTTCAGGCTGCGAGATGCCGCGAAATTCCCACCACCCGGTGGAGAAGATACTGGAGGCAAGGCCTTTAACTACGATTCACCGCCCGGCAAAGGGATCGCCTTAGTTGTCGGTGGCAACCGGAATGGAAGAGAAATGACCGCGTCCATCATGGCTCAAGAAGTCGGGCATCTCTTTGGTCTCGAGCCCAAAGAGAGTCCGCACTTCGAGGATCCGCTCGATGGATTGCATTCGAAGGACCCCGCTCTCAACGACCCCTTCGCCTTCGATTTTTATCTCCTGAAAACTTACCGGCCCGGATATGGGGCGTTTCTTGGCGACTGCATGAATGGCACCGGCGGTGGCGTATGGCAGGGACGAGACATGGTTCTCTACAACGCCTTCGACTGGGAGTATCTGCGCAAGAGATTCGTAAGAATGGCCGGGGCTGCACGGTCAGTCCTTGAGGCGAAGCGACCGTTCAAGTCCCAGCGGAACAAATTAGACGCGGCGCTGGATAAGATTTTCGCTGACGACACTCCCATCGAAGTGAAGAACCCTCAAACGGCGCTACCTTCCAAAGAAGGATTCACCTGGAACTGGACAGGACTTGGATTCCAACTCGTCAAAAATACAGGGAAGAAATCTGGACCGAAATTCGCGCCCAACGCTGAAATGATCCGGTCTTCGCTCGAGGGACTCGGGATAAGGGAAGTCTACGCTCCCATTGCGGACCGTCCTCTGCGAGCGGTTATCACACCGAACGTCCACACATCACTTCACCGGAAGGAGTTCAGCATTTTTTAACTGCGGACGGCGAAGAACACGGCGCGGCGTGATCTGAACCACACCGCAGGGACAGTCGCGTTCTCAGCCGCGTTAGCGACGGCAGTCCTTTAGCCACCGGCGTCAGCCAGGCGTCAGCCGGTGGGATATCAATCCACGAAGAATAAAGTGCCGTAAGGCCACGACAGATCCAGCAATTTTCTTGATCTGTCGCCGCTACGCGGCTTATTTGGTTTTTGAGCCTAAACTCCACCGGCTGACGCCGGTGGCTAAGGGACCTGCCGCCGCTAACGCGGCTGGGATCGCGGTCCTTGCGTTTCGGACATTCTTGATGCGGTCCAGCCACCGTGTGGTTAGAATTTGGCCGTCGATTCCAATAAACAACCCTTGAAGGACATGAAAACGAAACTTCGGTTCTTGATTCTGATTAGTCTCCTCGGCCTGCCGGTCTACGGCCACGCTCAAGACACCGCAGGCAAGCCTGCAATCTTTGTCTGCGGCGATTCGACTGCAAAAAACTCCGGCACAGGTAAGAACGGCGAGGCTGTTGCGGGTTGGGGCACTCCACTTGCCGGATTCTTCGATTCCGCAAAGGTGACCATCAAGAACGTCGGCCATGCCGGAACTTCGAGCCGCACGTACTATGAAGGAGACTGGCCCAATGTTCTTCTCCAGATCAAGCCAGGCGATTTTGTGCTGCTGGTCTTTGGCATCAATGACGGTTCAACACCGCCGGGACTCGGCGACGAAACAGTCCTTCAAAACAACCGGCCCGTGCATACCTACGGTTGGTATATGTCGAAGATGGCCACCGATGCGCAGGAAAAGGGTGCGCGAGTCTATTTGCTGACTGTCACCACGCGTAACATCTGGAGCAATCCCAAGGTCAAATTCACCGATGCGACGCCGGTAGGTCGGCTTCCGGCCGGCTACGATCCTCGAGAGGACCGGATCGAACGCGGCACAGGCAATGGAAGATTCACGCAATGGACCAGGGACATTGGCCAGAGACTGCGCATTCCCGTGTTCGACCTCACGAATTTCTGTGCAGATAAGTACGAGGTCATGGGACGCGAGCAGGTGGACAAGTTTTACAGCGATCACAATCACACGTATCTGCCGGGCGCGGAATTCGTGGCGTCGTCCATCGTGTCCGGTCTCAAGGCGTTTAAAGACAGCCCATTCGTTCCGTTGCTCTCGGAAAAGGGAAGAACGCTCGAAACGGCTGCCGCCAAATATGTGGATGAGAATCGATGAAGGTACTCACTGGTCCATTGCTTCATTGCCTGCTTCTTTGCGTATTGGCCATTGCGCCCGGCTCTGCTGCGCAAGCGCCGTCAGCTGCCGGTGTGTCAATCCGGATCAGCGATGTGCCGGTTAGTACCCAAATGGGCAGTCCACCAGCGCCGGAAGGCGCTCCTGGCAATGGCCGTTATTTTCCTCCAACGCCCGCAAAAGCCACTTTGCCGACGCTCTGGATCATCGGCGACTCTACGGTTCGAAATGGCACGCTGGGCGATGGCTCCAATATGAACCAGTGGGGATGGGGCGCTCCGCTTGTGACGTATTTCGATCTCGATAAAATCAACGTCGTCAACCGCGCCTTCGGAGGCACAAGCAGCCGCAGCTTTTACACCGGATTCTTCTGGCAGAATCTGCGAATGCAAATCAAAAAGGGCGACTTCGTCCTGCTGCAATTCGGAGCGAACGATAACGGCGGCGCCACGGGCAATGGCGCGTTGAGTGGCATTGGTGCGGAGACCGCAAGCGTCGACCGGGCCGGTAAGACGGAAACCGTGCATACCTTTGGCTGGTATTTAAGGCAGTTCGTCCAGGAAACACGCGAGCAGGGTGGAACGCCGATCATCTGTTCGCTCACGCCGCGCAAGGCATGGACCAGCGATGGCCATTTTCGACGGGACAACACCACGCATGCCGCATGGGCCGCCGCGATCGCGAAGGAAACCGGCGCCCCATACGTGGACCTTTACGAACTCATCGCACGGAAGTATGAAACCCTCGGCCCGGAAAAAGTCGACTCTCTCTACGTGCCCGCGCCAATGGAGAGACTGCATACCGGCTGGGACGGCGCGGTTATCAATGCCGGGCAAGTCATCGACGGGCTAAAGCAACTCCAACCCAATCCGCTTGCTGCGTTCTTAGCCAACTAAAGTCGAATGGAATTTGAAGGCGGGGAAATGTTCACGGTTCACTGCTCATTTGTCATTTTCGGACGCGCCTTCGGCGCGCCATCTTTAAGAAAAAAGTGCGCGAAGCGCCACCTTCACTGACAAATGACAATTGACCATTGAACAGTGAACATTTCCTCAAGGCACTGGAAACTGCCGGTACCCATAGACCAGCTTCTTCCAATAGGCGTTCATCGGCGACAGGTTCGTCCCGACTGAGGTCTGAGCATGATAGAAATCTTTCGATGAATTCACGATTCCCATGTGTTGGAGATCGTCGAAGAACACCAGCGTTCCGAAGTTTCCCTGCTCGTCCTTCGATGCGGGTTTCAGCATCAGGTACAACTTCCGGGCGGTGGTGCGCTTCATGAGCACGCCGTTATCCAGCATGACGCGCCATGCGAAGCCGGAGCAGTCGAAGCTCTTCAATCCCGCCGCACCCCACACGTACGGCCGGCCAAGGTTCTTCTCGATCGACGCTTTGATTCCTGCGAAAAAATCTTTGAGGCTCGATCCGGACGAACTATCCAGGCTTTGAGCACGCGCCGACACGGCCGCAAAGGTAAGGAGAAACAACAAGGCAGCAGCTTTTTTCATTTCACCGCACTCCCGAGCAGCACGCCCAAACCGATAAACAATCCGGCAAGAAAGATTGCAACAGAACGATTATCCTCCCGCAGTTGATCGGAGAAGTTTACGCCGGGTGTCAGCCAGTCGAAGATCTTGTAAGCAGCAACAAAACCCACGAGTCCAACACCGAGCGAAATAATAATCGAGATGGCGTAGTTCGTAAAATCCACAGCACCCCCAGCTTTTGCCCAGCATGATAACCCAAGTCCGGATCCTGGCTGCTCAGGATGTGAAGGAATACGATTCCGAGGGAGGGCATCAGGAAATGGCGGCCGGGTGAGGGGTAGCACCTGTAAACATTGTTACTTGCGGTACCCCTCACCCGACCCTCTCCCGTTGGGAGAGGGATTTCTTGATCGACTGTCCTTACAGTCCACAGCTTGTATCACCGCTCGCAACGCGTTAGCGGATCACCTTTGCATTCGCGTTGTTTGTAGCGCCTTCGAGAACCTTGACCACTTGCCCCTGCGCATCATACTTCGCCATGAACTCGGGGTTCATATACGCCGTGCCCGGTAAAGATTCCCACGCGTATAGCTTGTATTGTCCAGGGGCAATTCCGCTCAACGTGAAATTGCCCTTCGCGTCGGAGACCGCAGTCTTATAGAGCGCCTGATTCTGACGGCGAGATTCTTCGGGGACCAGAACAACGCGTGCGGTCGCGACGGGGTTTTGCGCCGCATCCAGGGCGAGCCCTTGAATTTTCGCGCCCTTGGAGCTGATGCGGACTTCGAGGTCGCCGGACTGACCGCCAAGCTCGAAACCGCTGTCGAAAACTGAACGTCCTCCCAATTGGACGTCGGCGATGTAGGAATTAACCGGCACTGGTGCAGCAGTAATGTAGTACCGGCCTTCCGGCACATTCGGAAAGATAAACTCACCGGCGGCGGGATCATACGTATATTGCGACGCGGCGGAATCGAATGGCGATGGATACGCTTCCATGGATCGGAAATTGAGACGTATCGATGGGGTGGGAACCGGTGTAGTCGGTGTGGGAGCCGCCTGGGGCACGCCGTTGATAATGACGATTCCACCTCGTGCGGTAGGCGGTTGCATCGTATAGGAGACAGCGCCGGTGTCCAGCACCAGTTTCGCTTTGACGGGAATTCCGGATTTGACGTTCAGCGTCACGTCTTCCACGCTGGCGCCGTTGCCGACTTCCACATGAGCGCGTCCGATCGACTGCCCGCCATTGGCAGTGTCGGAAAGCGTCGTGATCAAATCATAGGAACCCGGAAGCACTCCGCGAATTTCAAACTGGCCGTTGGTCCGGTTGGCGGACATATTAGGAAAATTCATACCCTGCGTATCGGTAAACGTATTTACGTCGCGCGGCATCAAATAGAAGGTGCCCGGCTGCGGTGCCTGCCCAGTGGGGCCGACGATCGTCGTCAGCACGCGTCCGGAAATTTTCGCGGTAGCGTCCGCACGAACATTAATATCGATTCCGATGATGTCGCCGCCTTCGGTCACTTTCACCTGCGAAGCGCTCTTGCCATCGCTCGTACCGGGATAAAACGTACGCGCATAACTATCCATGGAACTGGGAACATTGGTCGTGCGGCGCGGGAGCGTGCCGATAAAGTAGTCGCCCGGCGGCAGATAGAAGAGCCGGAAATCGCCACGATCGTCAGTCTGCTTGGAATTGAGCGATTGCAGCATCGTGCGTCCATTCTGATAAGCCACCTGGTAGGCATACACCTGTACGCCGGAGAGCGGCTGGCCGTTCGGATCGCGCACGCGTCCGCTGACGGTGGCGCCGCGAACCATCGTCATCGACAATTCCGACGCTGGCTTTGAAGGGTCGACAGTCGCGGTTGTCGAGACCGTCGTCGGCAGTGAAATGCCCGCCAGTCCTGGTGGCGGCGCACCGAAATAGCCTTCACGTTGTGCACGTACCTGGTAACGTCCGGGGGCAAGATTGGCAAAAACATAATTGCCGCTCGCATCCGTCATTCCATTGAGCTGTGGCGGAGCGGTGGTGGGTCCATTCGGAGTGTTCGGCGGCGCGGGAAGTCCAAGAAGGTTGGCTTCCATCCTCACTGCGGCGTTGGCGACAACTTCCGGAGAAATTCCCAAGGGCGCCGAAGCGATTAAGGCATCCACCTGTTGCCGCATCTCGGGAGTCAGCTTTGGATTCGGCGTATAAAGCCCGGAAACCAGATCCGTCGATGCTAAGGGATATGGCCCTTGCAAGGTTAGCGTGACTCCGGACACGCCGTCGGTCGAATCCGGCCGCGTCACGTGAATCTCCAAACGGCCTTTGTTCTCCTGCGGAAGAATCTGGAGAGATGTTGTGAATAACAGCAGTAAGCCGATACCGGCAAACTGGATTCCGATACCTAAAGGTGCAGTTCTACCCTTGTCCATGGGTGCAAGCTCCGATTGAAATGCGGCATTGGACTAATAATGGGAAGAGATGATAGCAGAGAAGATTAAATGGGGAATCTCGAAGTCGGGCGAAAGCTTGTCGCGGGGTGGCGGTTCGGCCTATGCTTCCGCCACAGAACACAGCCATTCAAGGTCCAACGACTGGAAAGGAACGAGAATATGAACAGAAGGATCATCCTTGCGGCAGTGCTGCTGGCGATGCTGCAGTTTGCCGCGGTTCCACAAACCACGATGAATGCCCAGGTGGCGCGCGTGAGCGTTAGCGAAGACAGCGGCTCGTTCACCCTTTCCAACGGGATCGTGACAGCGCGGATCCTCAAAAACAGTGGAGACATCCGCTCGCTGCAATACAAGGGAACCGAGATTCTCACCGATAAGTCGGGCCATGCCGGAGGCTACTGGTCGCATGACACCACCGGCGGCAAAAGCGTTGTGACAAAGGTCACGATCGATCCGGCCGGCAATGGCGGTGACCGCGCGGAGGTGTCGGTCAAGGGGATCTCCGGCGGCGTCAAGATGGGACACGGACCTGGGGCCGCGGCGGATGGTGATTTTCCAGCGGACATCGATATTCGCTACACGCTGGGCCGAGGAGATTCGGGCATCTATACCTACTGCATCTTCGAACACCTGTCCGAATACGGCGCTGCGACGATGACCGAGGCTCGCTTCGCGGTCAAGCTGGCGGACTTCTTCGATTGGATGAGCATCGACGCGCTTCGCAATAAGTACTATTCCGAAGAAATTCCGGGCGAAGACAAATACGTCTACACGACCGTTCAGTCTGAGAATCGCGCCTACGGATTTTCATCGACGAAACGGAAGATCGGATTTTATTTCATCAATCCTTCCATCGAGTACCTCAGCGGAGGCCCCACAAAACCGGAATTCCTGAGCCATCGTGACACCACGGCGGTCCAGGCGCCGGTCGTGCTGAATTATTGGCGATCCAGCCACTACGGCGGCGCCAATGTGACCGTCGCTGCCGGTGAGCCTTGGACGAAGGTGATCGGACCGTTCTTGCTCTACATCAATGAAGGGCCCGATCCGATGGCCATGTGGCGCGAGGCGCGGTCCAAGGTCGAGACCGAAACCCAAAAGTGGCCGTATGGCTGGGTGCACGCCGGTAATTACGCCGGACCCGGCGAGCGCAGCACGGTGCGCGGACGTCTGGCGCTCACCGATCCTCTGCTGAAAAAATTCCCCGGGAAAATCATGGTGGGATTGGCAGAGCCGGCCTATCCACCGCCGGGCGGACTCGGCGGCGCGCAGCAAATCACATGGCAGACCGACGCCAAACACTACGAATTCTGGGCACGCAGCGATAACGCGGACGGAACGTTCACGATCCCGAAAGTCAGCCCCGGTGTGTACACGCTCTATGCATTTGCCGACGGAGTGTTGGGCGAATTCGCGAAAGCGAACATCCAGGTCGGATCAGGAAAGACTGTGAACCTGGGCGATCTGAAGTGGGAACCGGAGCGCCGCGGACGTCAGGTCTGGGAGATCGGCGTCGCGAATCGCACCGGAGCGGAATTCGCGGGGGGCGACCGGTTCTTCGAACCTGATATTACACTGCAGTATCCGAAGCTGTTCCCTTCGGACGTAACCTACACCATCGGCCAAAGCGATTACCGGAAGGACTGGTTCTACGCACAGGTCCCTCATAACACCGATCCGCAGGCGAAAGTGCAGCCCTTTAGCGGCGTCACGGGCCAGGGCCGCGCGACGCCTTATACGATCCGCTTCCGCATGGAGGCGGCGCCCCGCGGTACGGCCGTGTTGCGGCTGGCGATCTGCGGGACAGGCATACGGACAATCCAGGTATCGGTCAATGGCAATTCCGCCGGACAGGTCCAGCTGGGAACGGGCGATGGCGTCATCACGCGCCATCAAACGCAGGGGATTTGGTATGAACGCCAATTCGAGTTCAGCGCTTCAATGTTGAAGGCAGGCGAGAACACACTGTCGCTCACCGTACCTGCCGGACCTATCAACAATGGCGTGATCTACGATTATCTGAGACTCGAGCTGGACGAACGGGCTTCAGGGCTGTAAGGGGAGATTGGGTCGGCGGTCCACTGTAGGCGCGGTCATGGAATTTGTGAATGGATTCGAATTGAGCGACTGTAGGGGCGGTCTATGACCGCCCACAATCTGTGGGAGTGCATTCCACAAAATTGTGGGCGGTAATAGACCGCCCCTACAGTG
>JBGPBY010000330.1:0-8302 GCA_041481485.1 Terriglobia bacterium | reverse complement strand
GGATTGCCGGCTGAGTGTTTTCCGTCAGTTTCAGTTCGTCTTCGGAACCCTCGAAACACAGCTTCGACAAGGAAAAGCCCAGCGCACAGTCGGCTTCCTCGAATACTCTGCGGGATGCCGGATATTTGTCGAAGAGTTCCCGTCCCATACCGGAGTACTGCGAGCCCTGGCCGGGAAACACAAATGCTTTTTTCATGATGGCTTAACTACGACGCTCCCGCTCCTGCGGCTCCCGAAAATCCGAGTTTGTTGAATTCCCTCTGGATGGCGTCGTTGACATTGTGCTTGCAGAACTCGTTGGCGACGCGAACCGCGTTTTTGATGGCATTCGCATTGGAACGCCCGTGACACACGATGGTGATTCCCTTGATTCCGAGAAGCGGAGCGCCGCCGTATTCGGAGTAATCCAGCCGCCGCTTGAATTGCCGAAATGCGTTCTGCGCGAAGATGGAACCAACCTTCGCCGTCAGCGTTTTCTGAAGCTCCTGCCGCAGCATTTCGATGAACGTTTCGTAGAGACCTTCGCTGAGTTTGAGAACGACGTTTCCGGTAAATCCATCGCAGACTATGACATCGACTTCGCCTTTGAAGATATCGCGGCCCTCGACATTGCCGATGAAGTTGATGGGTGCCCTTTTCAGGGATTTGAATACTTCCTTGGTCAGTTCATTCCCTTTCGAATCTTCCTCGCCGATCGACAGCAAACCGACACGCGGTCTGCGAATCCCAAAGATGGTTCGGGAATAAATGTCGCCCATAATTGCAAATTGATTCAGGTGATGCGGCTTGCAATCCACGTTAGCGCCGACATCGAGCAATATAGCGGGCTTGCCCTTTTGCGTGGGGAGCACCGTGGACAGTGCGGGCCTGTCAACGACCGGCAGCGCCCCGACAACAAATTTCGCAGTCGCCATGACTGCCCCAGTGTTGCCTGCGCTGATGACTCCGGAGACTCGTCCGTCGCGCATGAGCTGTTCGGCAACATTGATGGACGAATCCTTTTTGCGGCGGAATGCGGTGGTTGGAGCATCCTGCATGGTCACGGCTTCACTGGCATGAACTATCTCGATCGGCAATCCGTCGATCTGATGTTCGGCAAGTATCGGACGGATTCTATCCGTCGACCCGACCAGCACGATGGGAATACCATATTCGGCTGCCGCCTGGACCGCGCCGTCCACCTCCGGCTTCGGAGCATGGTCGCTGCCCATGGCGTCTACGGCGATTTTGATCATGGGAAAAGTTTGCGAGCCTACTCTTCAGCGATTTCTAGGACTTCCCGTTGCTTATAGTAGCCACAATGAGGACAGGCCCGATGCGGGAGGCGCTGCTCGTGGCAGTTCGGACACTCGGCTAAAGATCGAGTGGCCAGATGATCGTGCGCGCGGCGGCGGTCGCGTCGCGCTTTGGAATGTCGTCGTTTTGGATTAGGCATTTTATGAACTCCGCTCTTCGAGCTTTTTTTTGATGTCAGCCAACTGGTCGATGTGAAGGCTGAAACTCTCCACCCGGCAATGACACGTGTTGAGGTTCAGGTTCGTCCCGCAAACCAGACAAAGCCCCCTGCAATCTACCGTGCAAAGCACCTTCATGGGAAGCGACAGTAAAACCTGTTCGCGAATAATATCTCCAATATCCAGCTGCGTTCCCTCAAAGTACGACGTTCGCATATCGTCTTCTGAAAGTTCGACATCGTCATCCTCATCGAACATCTCCTTCTCGCGTTGAAGGAAAAAGAGTTCGAACGAACGTGAAATGCCGCACCGTGCTGGTTCCAGGCAGCGCGAACAACTCAATTCAACACCGCCGGTCAACGTTCCACTGATCCGGATTTCCTCTCCGGCGCGCTCGGCGTCGACCGACCAATTCAAAGTTCCGGATTGCCGAAAATCGCTTTCGGTGAAGTCGATGTCTCCGGGCTCGAACGTTCCCTCGAGCGAAATCCTCTTTGTGAGATCTTTGAGATCAAACCGGTGTTCAGACATGGATACATCGTCCGATTACGGCTTCGGCGGTGCCGGTACCGGCGGCGAAGGAACCGGAAGCCCCAATCGCTTCAGCGCCGATTCAGACTCCTGACGGAATCGGGAATCCGGACTTTCGGTGATCACTTTCCCGTAATATTCCTGTGCTTTGTTCCGCTGCCCGCTGGTTTCATAAAGCGTTGCAATCTCGTATCCCACGGCACCTTTGGGATAGTCCCCGCTGGAATACAACTGGTTCAGCATTTCAATCGCTTTCGGAACCTCGTTGTGCTGAGCATGAATGTGGGCGAGAGCAAACGTTGCAATTCCCCTGATCGATTTGTCCCCATGATCGATGGCGTCCTGCAGGTTTTTCTCTGCGGCAGCAGTATCTCCCAGCTGTTCCTGACTCATGGCCAGATAGTATCGAGCAATCGAACCGGATGCCGTTGAGCCATAGGAATCAATAGTCTTCTTGGCTTCATCGGCAGCTTTGTGGAAATGGGCCTTGTCGCCCCCGGCCGTGGGATCGTCATAGGCTGCAATTGCAGCAGCCAATTGGGTAGATGCCGCCGCATCCCGTTTTGCGGAATAAGCTCTCCATCCCACTACCGCGAGTACGAGGACAAGAAGTACCGCAATGCCAATGAGGACTTCCTTCTTCCGCTCATCCAGCAATTCCCCAAAGCTTCGCAATGATGAGGTAATTTCGTCCTGAGACTTTAATTCTTGTCGCGTGAGTCTGGCGCCGGCCAAAAGTGCATCCTCCAACCCGGAAATTCGAAACCACTAAGTTTAAGCTGGAATTGCAGGCGTTGACAAGGCCGCTGTCAACTCGGTCCATGAGCGCGTGCGGTCTATGATCACCCACGATCTCGATTCTGCCGGGTTGTAGATTAATGGACTGCCCGGTCATGGAATGTATGAATGAATGGGAACCCCAATGTAGGGGCGGTCTATGACCGCCCACAATCCGGAGGATTGCAGGCCTGTCAATTGTGGGCGGTCATAGCGGCCTTACCCGATGGATCGTGAGACATCGAGAGAGAAACTCAGGAACGCTTACCCGGCAAGATTCACCTAGAATGAATGCGCATCCGGGAACAGAGGCCGAACCGTCAATGGAGCTTGACGAGCCCGTGTCATAGCGTGGTCCGGGGAATTGCGGCGACATCAGTGGTGACACGAACGTTAAGGCGTTCGTGATCCCGTTTGGGAGAATGCCTTTTGCCGCTTCCCTGTTCCCGGATGCTTTCGCAAGTATGGAGGAGCATCCGATGAAAAACAACCGACGCAGGTTTTCCGGCAGACCCCGTGTTTCGCCATCCATTTTGGAACGTATCAACCTCAATGCTGCTGGCATTGATTGCGGTTCGGCGGAGCATTTCGTTTCTGTACCTCCGGATCGTGATCCGGTTCCGATTCGATCGTTTTCCACCTTCACCGCAGACCTGGTCGCCTTGGCCGACTGGCTGGTGGCCTGCCGAATCACCAGCGTGGCGATGGAGGCCACCGGGGTCTACTGGATTCCGGTCTTCGAGATTTTGGAAGAACGTGGCATCGAGGTGTTGTTGGTCAACGCCCGCCATCTGAAGAATGTGGCTGGCCGGAAGTCCGATGTCTCCGATTGCGAATGGATTCGCGAATTGCACAGCGTCGGTCTGTTGCGCGCCAGTTTCCGGCCGTCGGCCGGTATTGCCGCCCTTCGCGCTTATCTCCGCCACCGCGAGAGCTTGATTGAGACCGCCGGAATCTATATCCAGCGCATGCAGAAAGCGCTGATTCAAATGAATCTTCAATTGCCGCTGGTGGTCAGCGACATCACCGGCGTGACAGGGCTTGCCATCCTCCGGGATATCGTTGCCGGGGTCCGCGATCCTCTACGTTTGGCCGAACACCGCGATTGCCGTTGTAAGGCCTCCAAAGCCGAAATCGCCGCTGCCCTTACCGGCCACTACACGCCGGAGCATCTTTTCCTGCTTCAACAGAATCTGGAAGTCTTCGACGTGATTCAGGACAAGATCGCCGCCTGCGACCGCGCCATCGACGCCCATCTCCAGACTTTGACTGCCCGGATCGATCGCCCCGCGACTCCGATCCCTGACGCGCGCGTCTCCAGAAAGCCCCGCGACAATGAACCGCGCTTTGAAATCCGGGCTCCACTCTATCACCTGACCGGCGGTATCGATGTCACTCAGCTCAACGGCATGTCGCCGGGCAGCGCTCTGAAAGTGATTTCCGAAATCGGTACCGATATGAGGCGATGGGCCACCGAAAAGCACTTCACCTCCTGGCTCACGCTGGCCCCGCAAAACAGAATCTCCGGCGGACGCCTGCTCAGCTCCCGCACCCCATCCTCTGCCAACCGCGCTGCGGCCGTTTTCCGCTTGGCCGCCATGTCCCTATCCCGCACCGAAACTGCTTTGGGCGCCTTCTACCGGCGGCTCTCCGCACGGATCGGCAAGCCTCAAGCCCTCACCGCTACGGCCCGCAAACTTGCCATACTGTTCTATCGCGTTCTCAAAGGTGAACTCGTCTATAACGACCCGGGGGCCCTCGCTTATGATGCCCAGCAACAAGCACGATCTCTGCGTAATCTTCGCCGCCGTGCGGCATCTCTCGGATTCGAACTTGTGAGTCGTCAACAACCCGTCCCTAATCTTTCTTGAGGATACGGGGCAAGTTTCTTGGGAGACCGCGCCTACAGTGAGGGGCCCGTACCGGAATTTCCTGAATAATGCCCCCATGTTATGTTCGGCCGAAGATTTGAAAATCTTAAACTCCTGTCAGGCCTGGCATGTCTGATCGAACAAGAGGTGAAGACGTCATGAGCAACTGCCGATGCAGCGACGAAGCGAAATTCAATGAAGCTGTGAACTCGCGGCGCCAATTCTTGAGCCGCTGTGGGATGGGTCTGGGTGCGTTGGGGCTGGCAAGCCTGCTCTCCGACGAAGTGCTCGCTGCTGCAGCTCAATCCGGAACTGTAAAGGCGACGCATTTTCCGGCAAAGGCGAAACACGTCATTCACATTTTTGCCCAGGGGGCCCCGTCGCAGGTGGACACATGGGATCCGAAACCGGAACTGACCAGAATGGATGACAAACCACTTCCCGGTCTTAGCGGCGTGGCGATGGGATCGCCATTCAAGTTTTCCAGGCATGGCAAATCCGGAATTGAAGTCAGCGATGTGTTTTCAACAATCGGTGAGCATGTGGATGACATGACAATAATCCGGTCCATGCAGACAGACATACCTGCCCACGATGTCGCAACGGTGATGATGAATACAGGATCGTTGCGGATGGCCAAACCGAGCGTCGGCGCATGGGCACTCTACGGACTCGGAAGCGCCAATGAAAACATGCCTGGTTATATTTCACTAAGGCCCAACGGCGGTATGCCTCCGGGCGGAGCCTTGAACTGGGGGTCGGCCTTCCTGCCGGGCGACCTGCAGGCCACAAGCATCAGCACGGCTGCGCCGACGGTCGAGGGGATGGTCCAGAATATCCGCAACGAATACTTCAATCGCCAGGAACAGCGGCGTCAGCTCGATCTGGTGCAGAAACTAAACACGATTCAAAGCCAGAGCCTACAGAAAGATCCGCAACTCGAAGCGCGCATTGCATCGTTCGAAATGGCTTACCGCATGCAAATGGAAGCCACTGACGCGTTCGATCTTTCCAAAGAGCCGCAGAGTATTCATTCGCTGTACACCGATACGCCTCAGGGAAAACAACTGATGATTGCGCGGCGCCTGATCGAGCGCGGAGTACGATTTGTCCAGGTGTGGGCGGGAGGCTGGGATCATCATCAGGACATCGAAGATCGTTTGCCGGCCAGTGCTGAGGAAATCGATAAGCCCGCCGCAGGTCTGCTCACGGACCTGAAACAGCGCGGACTGCTGGACAGCACTCTCGTCATTTGGGGCGGGGAGTTCGGCCGCACCGTAACTCGCGATCAGAATGGCAACGACAATCCCGGACGAGATCACAACAACAAGGCATTCAGCATGTGGTTGGCTGGAGGCGGAGTCAAGGGCGGAACGGTCTACGGTGCGACTGACGAATTCGGCGCCAAGGCCGTAAAGGATCCGGTTCCAATTCACGACCTGCACGCGACGATTCTTTACCTGCTCGGATTTGACCATACGAAGCTGACGTATCGCTATAACGGCCGCGATTTTCGCCTAACCGATAATTTCGGCGAAGTCGTGAAAGGTATCCTCTCATGAGGCCCCCCACGGGATTCCGAAGCCGAAACTACACTGCGCTAATTCGGACAGCCGTTATTCTTGGTACCGGTTTACTTGCGTTCGTGGTCGCCGCGATGCCTCAATCCCAGACTTCGAAGACGCAGCCGCCGACCAAAAGCGAGCTCGACTTCTTCGAAGGCAAGATCCGTCCGATCTTTTCCGATAATTGCTACAAGTGTCACAGCGGCGCTACCGGAGCACCAAAGGCCGGATTGGAACTGGATTGGAAGGGCGGATGGGAAAAGGGCGGAACCGATGGACCGGCGATTGTGCCGGGAAATCCAGACAAGAGTCTGCTCATTCAGGCGGTGCGTTATACGGACTCGAGTCTGCAAATGCCGCCCGCCGGGATGCTTTCGGCGGATCAGATCAACGACCTTGTCAGTTGGGTTCGAATGGGGACGCCCGATCCGCGTACAGATCGGCCGTCTACAAACGTTGTGTCCTATGGCGGAGGAAACAAGAAGGATCACTGGGCTTTCAAGCCGGTCACGAATCCCAAGCCGCCGTCCGTCAAAGAAAGTGCATGGGTAAAGAACGATATCGACCGCTTCGTTCTCTCTAAACTCGAAGCCGACGGAATGAGCGGTAATGAGCCGGCCGACAAACGGACACTGATCCGCCGCGCATATTTCGATCTGATCGGTCTTCCACCAGCACCGGAACAGGTGAATGCATTCATCGCCGATAATTCTCCGAACGCCTTCGAAAAAGTTGTAGATGTGCTGCTGGCGTCGCCACGCTATGGCGAACGCTGGGGACGGCACTGGCTCGACGTGGCGCGGTATTCGGATACCAAAGGTCAATCGAACCGGCAGCGCGAAAGTTCGGTATATCCCAACGCGTGGACTTATCGCGATTACGTCATCAAGGCATTCAATGATGATCTGCCGTATGACCAGTTCATTCGTGAGCAGCTCGCTGCCGACAAGCTGACCAATGTAAAGAACTCTCCGTCACTGGCCGCTTTGGGGTTCCTGACGCTCGGCGATCACTTCAATGGCCAGATGAGCGATGTAATCAATGATCGGATAGATGTCACGGCAAAGGGATTCCTGGGACTGACCGTCACCTGCGCCCGCTGCCATGATCACAAGTTCGATCCCATTCCCACTGCGGACTACTATTCGCTTTACGGGATTTTTGCGAGTTCGATCGAACCTGCCGTCAAACCGACAATCGCTCCGACGAACGAAAAATACGCGGACTACCTCGTCAAGCGGAACGACATGGACCAGCGCGTCCACAACACGACCGACCAGAACATGAAGGAGGTATTCGGCGACTACAAAAAGTTCGGCGGGGTCTATCTCTATGCAACCCAACTCGACGGGAAAAAGCGTGATGCCTTCATGACCAAATATGGAGCCCCGCCGACGTCGCTCGAAAACTGGGTGAAATTTATCCGCCAGAGATCCAAGCCGTCCGTCGCCATTTTTGGAGTCTGGAACGCACTGGCGCGAATCCCATCTGAACGCTTTGGCCAACAGGCTCCTCGCGTGCTGGCCAATCAATATGAAAAGGAGCGCGCCGCGGTCCTCAGCCCCGTTGTATTGCAGGCATTCAAGGGCCGAACGCCTGGCTCACTCGAAGAAGTCGCCAATATCTATGGCAAGTTGTTTGCGCGTACAGACCCGGAATTCGAAAACACGTTGTCGAACACACTGATGGACGCTGTGCTGCGCCTTCTGCCCCCGCGCACGCGCAATCAGTTTTTTCAGCTCCGCGAACAGAGCGACATGCTCGATCTTGTGGATCCCGGCGCTCCGGCGCGCGCAAATATTCTTAGCGACAGCCCGACGCCGAAGGATTCGCCGATTCTCCTGCGCGGACAAGTGGAGACGCCAGGCAATGTGGTGCCTCGCCGTTTTCTGGAAATCCTGTCTGGATCCAATCGTCCCGCTTTCCATAACGGCAGCGGGAGACTGGAGCTGGCGAACGCCATTGCAAACAAGAACAACGCGCTCACCGCTCGTGTGATGGTCAACCGCGTCTGGCAACATCATTTTGGTGATGGCTTTGTGAGCACTCCCGACGATCTTGGAAATCAGTCCACCCCGCCGACTCATCCCGAATTGCTCGACTG
>JBGPBY010000329.1:0-8349 GCA_041481485.1 Terriglobia bacterium | reverse complement strand
CTTGCATTCCTCAAAATTGTGGGCGGTCATAGACCGCCCCTACAGTGGGGAATTGCATTCTTTTAGCGAGCTCTGGAATTGTTTGGTCACAAAGCGTATCTTCCCCACACATGGAACGACGCCTATGAAAATGAGAATTCTCCTGACCTGCCTGCTGGCATCAGCGGTTTTGCTGGCCTGTATTGCGATTGTCGACGCCCAGGATGCTGCAAAGATTTACGAGCAGAACTGCGCAACCTGCCACGAAACAGGAGCCAACCGGGCTCCGGCGCGCGATACGTTGCGCGCGATGCGGCCCGAACGCATTCTCGACGTCATCGAAAGGGGCAGCATGGTGACGATGGCCAATCGGCGAACTGCGGCAGAACGCCGTGCGCTTGCCGAATGGCTCACCGGAAAGTCGCTCAGCGAACCCCTGAACGTCAATCCTCCGGCGACAGCAATGTGTACCGCGCGCGGCAAATTTAATGCGAAGAGCGGCGGCGCGTGGAACGGCTGGGGAAACGACGTTTCCAATACTCGCTATCAGCCGAAAGCCGGCTTTGCCGCTTCCGATGTTCCTCGCCTGAAGGTGAAGTGGGCGTTTGGTTTTCCCGGCGAACTCAGCGCCAGCGCACAACCGGCAATTGCGGGAGGACGCGTGTTCGTCGGCAGCCCCAATGGATACGTCTATTCACTTAGCGCAGATACCGGATGTGTCTACTGGTACTTTCAGGCTGCCGCCGGAGTGCGGGGAGCCATCAGCATCGGCCGCGTCGATACGGCTTCAGGCCCGCGCGATGCCGCATTCTTTGGAGATCTTGGAGCCAACGTATACGCGGTGGATGCCGGAACCGGTGAGGTTCTGTGGAAGAAGAAAGTGGACGATCATCAGCTCGCCCGCGTGACCGGCTCGGTGACTCTCTATAACAATCGCCTGTATGTCGGAACGGCTTCCGGCGAGGAAATAGCCAGTGTTGCGACCGACTATGCGTGCTGCACGTTTCGCGGGAGTCTGATGGCACTGAATGCGGCGACCGGCACGACTTTATGGAAGACCTACACGGTGGAAGAGCCTCGTCCCACAAAGAAGAACAAAGCCGGAACGCAGATGTGGGGACCGTCCGGTGCACCGATCTGGACCGCGCCGACGATTGATCCCCAGCGAAACATCGTCTACGTCACGACTGGCGATAACTACAGCGACCCGACTTCCGCAAACAGCGACGCATTCATGGCGTTCGACCGCGATACCGGAAAGATTCTGTGGTCGCGTCAAATTACTGCAAACGATGCGTACACGAGTTCGTGCCGTATGCCGGATAAAACGAACTGCCCGGATGCCAACGGTCCCGATGTGGATTTCGCATCGTCTGCAATCCTGGTGTCCCTCGGCGGCGGAAAGCGGGCACTCGTAGCCGGACAAAAATCCGGAGTCGTGCACGCGGTGGATCCGGATCATGAGGGCATGGTTCTGTGGTCCAAACGAATCGGAAAAGGCGGGACGATTGGTGGCGTGCAGTGGGGTTCATCCGCAGACGCCAACAATGCCTATGTCGCCCTGTCCGATGCGGGCCGCATCTCGCTCACCTATACCGCAAGCTCGGATATCGATTCCAAAGCAGGCGGAGGTATGTTTGCCCTTCGCCTGAAAGATGGACAGAGTGTTTGGTATACGCCGGCTCCACCATGCGGTGACCGGCCGCGATGCAGCCCTGCGCAGTCTGCCGCCGTGAGTGCGATTCCCGGCATCGCCTTTTCAGGCTCGATCGATGGACACCTTCGCGCTTATTCCGCAGCGGACGGCAAAGTGGTCTGGGACTTCGATACGATCCGTTCGTATCAAACCGCGAATGGAGTCACCGCAAATGGCGGATCGCTTGATGGCCCGGGCGCTGCAATTGCCGACGGGTTGCTCGTCGTAAATTCCGGCTATGCCGGTTCCGGCGGAATGCCAGGCAATGTTCTGATCGTGTTTTCAGTCGACGGGAAGTAGTTCATCAAAATAACGAATCGGCCAGACCTTCGTTCAATTTGTAATTGCTGCACGTTGAAACGTTGCGTTGTCCGGTTTCGTCCACAGAAATGGCACGGGATACGAGGACTACTTCCCCAACCGTGGTGTATTCCCAATCCCAACGTAACGTCTCCGTTCCATTCCTGGCTTCGACGCCAGTGAGAAGCTGCCGTCCATTGCGATTCTGGCTTGAGAATCGAATTTCAATGGTCTGTGGGGCCGGCGATTCGCTTTCCATTAAGGCAATTCTGCTTAGCGCACCGGCAGGACTCGTTTCGATCACTGCGGTTCCCACGGCCTTCCCATCCTCGACGATTTTTCCCTGCGCCTTTCCGCCGGACGCGTCCTTCGATTCCGTCCAATTGATCGGAGGCAAAACACCGAGGAAAAAGGGAAACGCAATTGTCGGAATCAATTGCCGAACCATCATGAGCGGAACGCCTGAATCGTAGGTGGTGTTTGTCTTTGACTGAAACTTCGCTTTGTCCGGCGATTTAAAAAGAAACCGTCCATCGATGCTCTTGCCCGGTCCATCACTGAACTGAATATCGCAGGAAAAATCCTTCAGCGACGAAGGGATATCGACATAATTCTTTAAGGCGCTCACCACGGATGGCGGCAGCCCTGCCGGCAATTCCCCGGCCCGCTGAGCACACAAATCCGGCAGTCCGGCTGAGATTGCCGCGGCCAACATTCCGGTGGAAATAATTCTGCGGATACTGAGGTTCACGTTCCGGTTGAGGATACCTTCAATTCCCTATTACTCCGGCGCGATTCGAATCGAGCGACTGTAGGGGCGGTCCATGAGCGGAGCGAATGGACCGCCCCTACAGTGGAGAATCGCATGCATTAAGCTGGTTCCGGATACGGTCTTGCGCATATGATTTCTGCACTTTGAAACATATTGCTCTACTCTCCTTCCTGTTTCTGATTGTTGGCGCTCCCGTCCGCGCACAGCGCGCGCAGCCTCCGGCGACCGTCTACCAGGTGAGTTTCCCCGAACCCGAACACCACTGGTTGCAAGTAGAGGCGACTTTTTCCGGTCTGCAGTCCAAGCCGCTTCTCGCACGCATGAGCCGGTCTTCTCCCGGCCGGTATGCGGCGCACGAATTCGCGAAGAACGTTTTCTCCGTCGAAGCGTTTGATGGAAGAAATCGCAAACTGGGCATCGCCCGTCCCGATGTCGATGCCTGGGACGTATCCGGACACGACGGCACGGTTCGGCTGGTCTACAAGATCTTCGGTGATCGGGCGGACGGCACCTACCTCGGAATCGACACGACCCACGCGCACATCAACATGCCAGCGACATTCATATGGGCCGCAGGATTCGACGATCGTCCGATTCGGCTGACATTCAGCGTGCCGCCGGCATCCCACTGGAAAGTCGGAACACAGCTCTATCCGACATCGGATGCGTTCACCTTTACCGCACCGAACCTTCAATATTTCATGGACAGTCCGACGGAGCTCTCGGACTTCACGTTGAGCACGTTCACCCTGCCGAATGCCGATGGCAGGCCCGCCGAATTTCGAGTCATTGCGCATTCCGATGGGTCCCAGTCGGACGTCGATGCTCTCGCCGGGATGATTCGACGTCTCGTTCAGGAAGAGATGGCAGTCTTCGGCGAGTTTCCACAATACGAACCGGGCAACTATACGTTTCTCCTGGATTATGTCCAATGGGGGGCCGGCGATGGCATGGAACATCGCAATAGCACTTCGATTTCCAGCACAGGGACTTCGCTGAAAACGCCACAGGGACGCACCAATGCGCTGGGCACGATCGCACACGAGTTTTTTCACAACTGGAATGTTGAGCGGATTCGCCCGGCAGGCCTCGAACCGTTCGATTTCACGAAGGAAAACATCACCTGCTGCCTCTGGCTTGGCGAGGGATTCACTCAATACTATGGCCCTTTGTTGTTGCGGCGCGCTGGTCTGGGACAGATGGCACCCGCGAACTATGCGCTTCAACTCCTCAACTCTCCGGGACGGCTCGTGCGCTCCGCAGTGCAAATGAGTGAGTACGGGCCCTTCAGCGATGCAGCAACTTCAATCGATCCTACGGATGCCAATCGGACATTTCTTTCCTATTACACCGAAGGCGCAGCGATTGCGCTGGCGCTGGACTTGTCATTGCGGGAAAAGACGAATGGCAGACTTTCGCTCGACGACTACATGCGTCTGTTATGGAGAACGTTCGGCAAACCCGAACCCGCCGCTCCTGGCCTGGTGGCAAAGCCATACTCGCTGAAAGATATCCGTAACAGCCTTGCTGATCTGACCAACGATCGCAAGTTTGCCGATGACTTCTTCGACAAATATATTGAAGGCCGCGACGTTGCAGACTACGCAAAACTGCTTGAGCCGATGGGTTATGCACTGAACTCCACGAGTGCGGCAGCCGGTTGGGTGGGCCAAGTCAACATTCAACAGGGCAACAACGGTGGACTGGCGGTTCGAGGAGTCGTCCCATTTGGCACTCCGGCCTATGCCGCCGGTATCGATTCCGGCGACGTGATCGTTTCGATCGATGGAATTCCGGCAACAACCTCGGGTTGGACTGCGCTGTCTCAGAAGCGGCCCGGTGAAACGGTGGCGCTTGTTCTGCAGCGCCGAAATGGAATTACCGAGACGAAGACACTGACACTTCAAGCCAATCCCGCATTGCAAATCACGGATCTTGGGACGGCAATGACGCCCGCGCAGCGAGCGCTTCGGGAAAGCTGGCTCGGAACAAAAGTAAAATAAATTCGCGCGTTAACCGCCCTTTGGTTCCCTTCCACCTTCCTCAACCGGTTGCACCAGAGGCTATGAGTTCGTTAGCAACGATAGAGTGGCCTTTCTTCTGGGCCCAAGCCAACGGCGTGGCCCAGGTCGCTCCAGCCCTGTTGGGATCGGCTCCTCGCTCAAGCAAAAAGGCGACCATGTCCTTTTTCCCCCAGCGCGCGGCCATTCCCAGGGGCGTACTCCGATACTCATCGTCTAGCGCGTTGATGTTGGCCCCCCGATCCAGGAGCAGCTGTGCTTTCGTAATATCTCCATTCTGAGCCATGTCGTGAAGCAGCGTCACGCGGTGCCAGTTCATGTGACTTGGACTCATGCCATTTTCCAGCAGAAACGCCGCGATGTCATAGTGGTTGAAGTAGTAAAAACGTCCCCACTTTGAGAGATTCGGTACTGTTGCACCGAAACGGATCAGCAATTCCAGCATCGGACGGTTCTCGCCGCGTGACGGCATCATGAGGACGCCTTCGGCCCATGAGGACATCTCATTGCGTGCGAGCTCGGCTCGATCCTCCAGGAGACGTTCGACGTCGTCGAGTTTTTCCTCGTGCACAGCGTGATCGAATTGCTTCTGTCCCTCATCCTGTCCATAGTCGATGTCTCCCGTCTCTCGCCACTTTCGAGTCAGCGCAGAGTTCGCGAGAGACTCGCGGAGAAACGACACGATTTCATCGTAACCGCGATCCTCCGCTATGGTGAGAAACGAGTCTCCAAACGGATAAGACTTATACCAGGGATCAAGAGCCTTTTGATCGACGAGCGCCCGAACCACAGGTAAGTGTCCTTCTCGAACAGCCAAATGTAGCGGGGGAGTGTAGTTGTATTGGCACGTGCTCAGCTGCGGTTGCTCGGAGATAAGTTGCATTACCCGATCCAGATCACCATACCGGCTCGCGCAGAGCATTTCCCAGACCTGGGTCGTCGTAGACACAACGCCGTCATGAAGTGTCATCGGCAGCGTTCTCTGCATCTCGATAGGTTGGACCATCCCTCCGGTCGCAGGCCCACCTGGATCGATGAAGTGGCGTCTAACCCACATACTGGCGAAGCTCAAACGCGTTGCCCTCGCAGTCCTAACGCAACGGCCCGCTTCATATTATGGACGTAATGTATAACCATCAAATCCGATCCACGCATAGTCAGTCCTCCATGTGGTGAAGACTTCAATGTCGCCCTGCCACCCGGTTTCGCCCTGAAAGAATCCATGCACAGGGACAGTCGCGACGTGCTGGGCTTTCACCCCGTGCATTTGGCATCAGGAAGACACAGCAAAATTGCCCGGACAGTTCGAATTCGCTACAGTCTAAGTCATTATGTTGAAAATGCGAGCCATACTGATCTTTGTCCTCGCCTCCGCTTCCGTGACTCTGTCTTCATCGGCACACCCACAAGTTGAGACGTGGGAGTTGGTGGCGAAGTTGTGTGGAAGACTCCAGCACTCCAATCGGATTCCACATAAGAACATCCCAGGCCAATTCTCCGAAAAGATTAGTCCGATCAAAGATGCAAAGCTGGTCGCCTACGAAGCCCCGAGCAATTCGGTATGCTGTTCAAACACCCGTGTCGCGGGAGAAGCGACAACCAATAAGAACGGAAACTTTGAGTTCAAGGGATTGACGAAGGGCTACTACTGGCTTGTAGCTCGTGCTGACGATCGGGAATACCGGATGTCGATTCGTATCGGGCAACTGCAGGACAAGCAGCCGGTCTGCTCGGAGATGTCTTTCGAGATCGATGCTTCAGGAGAATTCGCACTGCACTTCCGGGCCCCCGGCCGCTGATCCGGGTCTCCGCGATTAGCGAATCGCATCGAAATAGTGGTTCTCGCCCTCATCCTCGTACTCACGAATGACGGACAGCCCAACTGTCTTGAGTTGACTTCGATATTCGACGGCTCCGAGCGATCGTGACTCCAATCCCGTCATCGCATCGTTCCAAACTAATGGTTCAGCACACGACGTAAACAGAAAGCGACCACCAGGCACCAATATGCCAGCGACTCTCTGAATGAGCCGCCGCTGTTCTTCGGCAGTGAGCAGGAACATCAGCCCCCATGCAATGACTCCATCGAACGTCCGATCGAAGAATGTGGCGTCCTCGACAGCTTCGCAGGCGACGGGTATGCCTGGCAGGTTACGTCGAAACGCCTCAACGAAGGAAGGCGACGCATCCATTGCTTGGACGTTGAGACCCTCCATAACCAGTACTTCCGTTATGGGAAATCCGGGCCCGCAGCCTAAATCGAGGACAGCGGCGCCACGCGGAAGAGTTCGAGCCCATTCTCGTACAGCCTTCACACCGATGCCTTTCGAACGCGTCCGCGCGCTGCCTCGCCCTGCCAGAAACTCGGCAGCGACACCTTCGTATCCATTGGATCGATCCGTCATTGAGAATCCTCTTGTTGTATCCAACGCTTCGAATAGGAGGCGGTTAACCACACCTACAATATATATGGCCGCGGGTCTCGACGAACTTGGTTTCGTACCGGGCAAACCGAAGATTGACGTCGTGCCCAACGAGTGAAATTCACTTGTACGGATTACCGACTACACATCCCATAAGCCGATTCCTTTCCCGGAATTCTTACATTTGTTATGCTGATTCGAATACTCGGAGAGGACGCACGCAATGATAGTCTCCCCTACCGGACAACCATCTCGTCGGTTTTTGAGAGTCACGACATGCTGCCTTTTTGCGTTCATCTTTGCCGTCGCAGAGTTCACTGGAACCGAAAGACAGCGCCCCGACGAAGTCCCGGTTCACTCAATTCCGCAAAACGCTCCTTGTCCTGATCAACCGAAATCTCTAACAGAACTGACAAAGGCGTTCAACGAGGGTCGAATTCCTTCGCCCTCTGAGATGACGGGGACATGGATCTCCATCAGCAACTTTATCGCCGACTATGAGAAGTCGCTCGACTGTTCTGGATTAAAGAGAGGTGCAAGGTTATACGAGCAAGTAATACTCGCAAATGGCTACTCACTGGAAACGCACTTTATTGGAACCGGCGTTCAAACACGAACAATGAAGCCAGACCGTGCGAGCAGTCTCAGCTTCCCGTTCGATTTCGGCGGCGATGCGAATCCGGTGTTCCGGTGCCGACTCACCACACGGAAGACGGTAGCCTGTCTTATCGACGTGTATCGGCAGGGCATTGAATTTAAGAAAGCATCTGTCCGTCCAGACGAAGTTGAACACAATTCGGTTCCGCGCTAGTGCAGCTGAGGTCGCCGATCCCATTTCGTTTATAGTCGTGAGGCTTTCATCTTCCATAATGCCTGTGACTGTTTATATCCACGAACGTGAGCCGTTTCGGCCCCAGTTTTGGCAGACAAATACGCTGTTGCGTAGTATTTACCGACCGGGCGAAGCACTTCTCTGTATTACCGGCAACCCGTCTCTGTGCCGGGACTTCCTGAATCGAAAGTCTCAGTTACCGGGATACCGACAATCCAGCTACTGGATCCCGATGGCAGCATTCTCGCAAAATCTGGCCGCCGACATCATTGGAAACGCGAGGCGGAGAGGACTATGGCTCGCGGATAGCGCCGGTGGTTCCGATG
>JBGPBY010000328.1:0-8365 GCA_041481485.1 Terriglobia bacterium | reverse complement strand
TCTGCGAATCCGGTGAAAGTGGGCCTGGATGCGGCGACGGGACCCGTGCGTCAACTCCAATACCTGAGCACTCTGCGTGGGCCGGCAGGTCAGCTGGTGCAGTACCGGCGCGTGGGAACGGCATCGGTGCCGGGCGCCATCCTCGATGTGTACGACCTCTCATACGTCGGCCTTGCGATGCCGGTACGGGCCTACCTGGATTCGTATCACTTCGAGCCGCCCGCGGCGCTTCCGGGATTTATCTGCTCGCTTGACATCGGATTGGAACCTCGCTGAGTAGTTGAGCAAAGTATGCAATCTCACGGGAAAGTTAATTCGCTGGCGAACGGTGGAGTTATTCGACGAACCTTTCGGACGACCTTATAATCCTTGCCACAATTGTCTATGAGACTCTCCGCTTCAAAGCTTTTGCTTCTTGTGGCTCTGCTCACCGAAGCATTTCCGGTTTTCGCACAGAATCCCGTGCGCTGGTCGATCACCTCGGGTCAAAGCAAGGCTGTGTCGGATGGGGATACGTTCGGCGTCTCTGTGTCGGCACAGATTGATCCGTCCTGGCACGTCTATGCGATGACAGAGCCGCCGGGCGGTCCGGTGGCTTTGGTCATTACGGTGCCCTTCACTCAGCCATTCACGCTATTTGGCGAAATCGAATCTCCCTTTCCCAGGATTGCTTTCGATCCGAACTTCAATATCGACACGCAGTTTTTCGAGGACAGCGCGTCGTTTTCCGTGCCAATCCATGTCGAGACAGCGCCGAGCGGCCCCCAGACACTATCTGTCGTCGTGAGATATCAAGCGTGCAACGATCGCCTCTGTCTGCCTCCGACTGATGAAGAACTGAAGTTGGCGCTTTCGGTCCGAAATGGCATTGCCGGAAACGTGAGCGATGACACTGCAGTGCTGCCTGCTCCAACTTCACCGGTATCATCCGCTCCACCGGCTGGTGCGGAAGGTGCCGAAAAACCCGCACCTGTGCCGGACATGGCTGCCGGTTCCGCCCGGGCGAGCACGTTAGCCGGATACGTCTCGCTTGCGATGATCATGGGTGCGCTGTCTCTGCTGACTCCGTGTGTATTCCCGATGGTCCCCATTACGGTTTCATACTTCACCCGGCGTGCTGGCATTACGCGTCGCGACGCGATTTCGCAGGCGCTCCTTTATGGCCTGGGTATCGTTCTCACGTTTACGGGATTGGGCCTTACGATTGCCCTGGGATTTGGAGCATCGGGATTGAATCGTTTTGCCGCCGACCCGTGGCTCAATCTCTTCATCACGGGTCTCTTCATCGCTTTTGCGCTAAGTCTTTTTGGTATTTTCGAAATCAAGTTGCCGGCGCGGCTGGTATCGGTGGCGGCACGATCGGATGAAGGGCGTGGGCGGCATTTCGGAACACTGCTGATGGGACTTGCGTTCACCTTAACGTCATTTACCTGTACGGCGCCATTTCTGGGAGCGCTCTTCGTTGTGGCATCTCAGGGAGACTGGCACTGGCCCCTGGCCGGCATGCTCGGTTTTTCGATGGTATTCGCCACGCCGTTCGTCATTCTCGCGCTTGCGCCCAGACTGCTATGGGCATTACCGCGATCCGGAGTTTGGCTTGTTGCCGTGAAAGCGGCCATGGGATTACTCGAGCTTGCAGCGGCGATGAAGTTTCTTTCGAACGCGGATCTTGTGTGGGGATGGGGGATCTTTACACGGTCCGTGGTCATCATGTCATGGATGGTCATCGGTGGATTTCTGATTCTCTATTTTTCGGGAGCGTTTCGGCTTGGTCTGCCTGCTGAACTTGGAAGGCCGGGCGCGGCACGCTGGGCGTTGATGACAGGAGTGGCGATCCTTGTTGTCTGGCTGGGAACTGGATTGCAGGGCAGGCGGCTCGGTGAACTGGAAGCCTTTCTCCCACCCGCAGATGTCCGCGCGCTTTCCAGCAGCGAGTTGGCATGGCTCATGAATGATTACGATGCGGCGCTGACTGAGGCCAGGCGTCAGGACCGCCCGATCCTCGTCGACTTTACCGGGTACACCTGCACGAACTGCCGTTGGATGGAAGCCAACATGTTTCCACGGCCCGAAGTGGAGCGCGAACTGGCGCGCTATATTCGCTTGCGGCTTTACACGGATGGCCGCGGCGATATGTACCGGAAGTTTCAGCAGATGCAGAGAGACACATTCGGAACCGTGGCCTTGCCGTATTACGCTGTGCTTACGCCGGCCGGCAAACCCGTGTTAGCCTTTGGCGGACTCACGCGCGATCCCAACGAGTATCTGATGTTTCTGAGGAAAGGACTGGAGTAAGTCATGTCCATCAAACACTGGTTTGTATTGGTCATTTCTCTTGTCTTGGTGTGCGTTACTGGTGTTGTCGCGATGCAGCAACCGTCCAACTCCGATATCCCGAAGACTTCTGCGACGACGCCCGCCGGTTGTCTTCAGGAAGTGAAGGACTATGCGACGAAACGGCAGCAGGAAATGATAGCGGCAACCGCGCCATCCACTCCACCTGCAACCGGAGACGCTTCAGCAGCGCTCGCACAGCAAAGGTCATCGCTTGTCGCGAAGATCAATCAAACCAGGATCGCCATGGCGAAGGAGTGCGCGGAGCGCTTAAGCGCAAAGCCTATCCCCGACAAAGACCTCGTGAGCATGGCAGACCTCTACAATGAAGGCGGCCAGGCGGACAAAGCAAAAGAGACGATCACGCATGCCCTTTCTCTAAAGACTGTGGTCCCAGCCGATCGTGCCGCGATCCTGGTTTATGCAGTCCGCACCGGACTCAAAGAACCGATTACCAGCGAGCGCAACAGCCGCCTCGAGAAGTACGTGGACGAACTGGACCGCTCGGCTGCGGCATCTTCGGACCAGAAACTCGATGCGCACGTTCAGATGAACAATTACTACCGATACGACGACATCGATTCCGGCATCATCAGGCATTCCACCTGGATCATCGAGTACACGAAGAAATTGTCTCCCGACCTGCATAAGAAGATCGGCAGCGCGGCAGTGAACGCGTACGTCAACATGGCTGAAGCATGGGCAGGCCAGGGCATGAACGACAAGGCTCTGGGTCTTCTGGCCAGTGCAAAAACAGATCTTATGGACAATCCGAATGTCGGGCGGTCCGTTGACCCGGAAATGGCACGGCTCAAACCTGTGGACACTCCCGCCGCCGCCATCACTGCACCGCGATGGCTGAACATGGCTCAGGGAAAGAATGAACTACCGATGCCAGGCTTCGTTACGCTCCTCGAGTTCAGCGCCCACTGGTGCACTCCATGCAAAGAGAGTTATCCTGGCGTGAACCGCCTGCGCGCGAAGTATGGTCCGAAGGGTTTTCGTGTGGTTCTGGCGACGCAGCTGTATGGCTACTTTGAAGAAAACTCCAATCTCACAGCGGACGCGGAAGTCGAATACGATCGGAAGTACTTCGCCGAACATGGCCTCGATGTTCCCATTGCCATCGGTTTAAGATCGACTCCCAGTGCTGCGGATCCCAACGATGAACACTACAAAGTCGGAGGCATACCGCAGATCCACTTGATCGATAAGAAGGGCCGCATCCGGCTGGTCATGGTTGGCTACGACGACGCCAACGAACCCAAACTCGGAAAGCTGATCGAAGGTCTTCTCAACGAGAACTGACAGGATTGACGCGGGTTAGCGCAGCCGTCTGCTTGTGTGAACGCACTTCGAACACTTCAAGATGTTGGTAGCAGGGTTGAGCGAAGGTTGCAGGATACTCACGGCGTCGCCGACGGATTCCAAATACGATTTCGCCATACCCGGTTTTAGAACGACAGCTTGACGCCGTACTGAACCTCGCGCCCAACGTAGCCAGGACGCTTGCTGATGACCTTGCCAAAGTTGGCATTGTTGAAATCCACAACGGGGTTATCCCAGTTCAGCTGGTTGAACGCGTTGTAGCTTTCGACGCGCACCTCTAACTTGTAGCTTTCTCTCAGCCGGAACGATTTGCTCACGGTCATATCGAACTGCGACGTGCCTGGCCCAACTAGACCATCGTAAGTGTACGGATTCGTGCGCACGGTACTCGATGGGTCGGCGGACGTGCCCGGTAGCAACGCCGAGAACACCGAAGTGTCGAACCATTTATCGCGCGTCGGGTGCGCCAGTTTAGGACTGCCGGTGACGACCAGGTTTTGGGTGAATTGCAGGAGGCGGCCTGAATACCAACGGTTGGTCGTGGTGAGCTGCCAACCGCCAAGCGCCAGGTCTAATGAGCGAGGAGCATCCCTGAGCAACCACCGTCCTCTGCCGACGGGAAGTTCCCATGAAAGCGCGTGGTTGAAGCGATGGCGTGCGGAGGGCTGTCCGCGCCACGTCAACTCACGGGCGAATTGCGCGCGGTCATCAAAGAATTCAGTGGTTGCTTCGCGTTGGTAAGCGTAATTCACCAGTATGCTCAGTCCCTTAAGGAAAGGCCGCTGCGCTTGCAACTTAAAGGAGTTCACATGGAGGTTCCGGCCCGCAGTGTTGGTCTGCGTGATCGCGCCGTATTGCGGGTACGGACGCAAGAGCGAACCCACCGTCACGGTTGCCGCCCCGTTGCGAAGCGCGCCTGGAAATTTGTCGGGCGTCAGGTAATTGCGGAAAGGATTGGGGACGGTCGCATTCGTGACCGAGCGCGGGTTGTCGTAAAAGAAGTTCGGATCTGCCATGTTGAGGTCGATGGAATACGGCAGATTCGTCCCCCTGTTGAAGAAATAGTCGACGCTTACCACCGTCTGCTCCCATACACTGCGCTGGTACGAGAGGCTGAAACGATCGTTGTGTTGCGGCTTCAAATCGAATTGATCCAGGCTGACCGCGTTGCCGAGGTTGGTATAACGTCCCAGTAATTTTTCAGTCGGCTGCTGCAATGGGTTAGCGGTTTGGCCTGGAACCAGCGCAATTGCTGTGGACGGGAACGGATCGGAGGCTCGCGCCAGCGGTACGCCATTGAGCGGCGCGAGCACGCTCGAGATCGTCGAATAGCCCGTGTATTGATTGACAAAATCGCCCAGCGGATCGCGGATGCTCGACGACGGCGTCATGTAGCGCGCATAACCAAAGCGGACCACCGATTTGTCGTCGAGCTTGTAGGCGGCGCCGATGCGTGGCAGAAGGTTTCCCGCGGTGCGCGACCACGCGTGGCGGTTGTCCGCATCGGTGAAAATCCAGGCGCCGTCGTAAGTCGGCGTGTAGCCCTTAGTCGACAGTAGCGATAAGACCGGGTCCGGCATGGCGGGCGGCGTCGTCTGAAATTCCGGAATAGGACTGGTCAAATCCAGCCTCTGCGACAAACGGTTTTGCCGGTCGACCGGGCCGGGTTCGTATTCCCAACGCAAACCGAGATTGAGAGTCAGCCGACTGGTTACTTTGAAATCATCCTGGACGTAGGAAGCGTAACCCAGCGTTACGACTTCCTGGACCGGGACGCGGCGGCCACTGGAATTGTTGTCCAAATAGCCGAGCAGGAAAGTGGCCCATTCAGAGCCCGAAGTGTTGATGTTGCTATTCGAGCTCTGGCTGGCGGTAAGTTGTGCGCGGAAGTTTAAGTTAATCGGCTCGAAACGCGCACCCTTGCCTTTGTCTACGCGCAACTCGGAGCCGAGTTTGAGCATGTGGTTGCCCAAATACCAATTTAAACGCGCCGAACCGCCCCATCCCTGCGGATGCTGCCAAAACTCGCGGCCGGTGCGCCCCAGGCGATTGGTGACGTTGCCCGTCGGCACATCTACTGCCGGGTAGTACACATTGTCGTTCGTATAGAGCGACGTGTACCACGGATTGCCCGGCCACAGATTTTCCAACCCTGCCTTGCCCAAAAGCGCTGTCGGCACAGCGGCCTCATCGGTGAGGCGGTGATAATTAGCGCGCAGGTTGAAGACCATCTTCGGGTTGATCGTGTAGACCGTGTCCGCCGCGATGTTCAAGCCATAGCGGTTGCTGCCCGTAAACGGGAAGAGTTTGCCTTTTGCATCCGCGGATGGGGCCTCCAGCAGATGCGTGCGGAATTGGCCGTAACGGACAAAGGTTTTCCATTTTTCATTGGTGTTCCAGTCAATGCGGTTCGACAGATTCCAGTAATCCACATTCTCTGTCTTCGTGCCCTGCCAGTTCAGATCGCTGCCGGGCAGATTGGGCAACGGTAGTTCTGCCAGCAGCTTGACGGATACCGGATCAAAGCGATCCGGAGTAATAACATTGTTGGCAAAGGCTGTGCGCGTGCCGCTCGATCCGGTCGAGGTGAGCGGATCGAAGATCGTGCGCACGCAAGGCGAGACGGTGGCGCCTGAGCAGACGCGGAAGGATTGGCTGAAATCGCCTTGTCGTTCCAGGAACGTCGGCAAAGTGATCTTGACCGAGATCGGCCGATGGTCATCCCACTGCTCATATGAACTGAAGAAGAAGAGTTTGTTCTTCCGGATCGGGCCACCGATGGTGCCGCCGTACATTGTTAACTTCGTGCCGCGAAAAATGGTTTCGTCCGTGCCGGGCGTGCGCACGAGAGTCGGATCGCCGAAGGCGTTGAGACCGGGGTCGCGCCGATGGTAATAGCCCGAACCGTGAAACTGATTCGTGCCCGACTTCATGTTCAGCGTGACGATGCCGCCGGCGCTGTAACCGTATTCGGAATCCACGGCGTTCTTCTGAAACGAAACCTCCTGCACGGCTTCAATCGAAGGCGTGTAGGAAGTTTTGTAACTGGACGTCAGCGGCACGCCATCGAGTTGAATGTCATTGGCCCGGAAGGTCAGACCGCCCGCGTCGAATTCATCGGCGAAAGCATGGTGATACGGCCGATTCTCACCATTCGCATTCTCGCCACCGTTAATGGTCGGGTCGAGAGTGACTACGTTGTAGGGATTGCGCCCGCGAATCGGTAACTGCTCGATCAACTCGCGGCCAATCGTCGTCACGTCGCTCGTGGAGTTGAACTGCACAGCGACGGGCGAGACCTCGACGGTGACGACTTCGCTCACCTGGCCGACCTCGAGATGAGCGTCCACGGTCACATCGCCACGGTTTTCCACCTTGATGTTCTGTTGTTCGTACTTTTTGAAACCCGTTGCTTCTACCAGGATCATGTATACGCCCGATTCGACGAAGTCGAAGATATAGCGCCCTTCGCCGTTTGTCTTGCGCGTCACTGCCACGCCCGTGTCGAGGTTCTTGAGTGTCACTCCAGCGTCGCCGATGGCAGCCCGCATGGGGTCGGTGATGCTGCCCTGCACTTTGCCGCGATAATCCTGCGCGCGAGTGAGCACCGGGATAAGGAGGAGAACTACGAGGACGAATAGAATGCAGGGTCGCAGTCGGGATCGCAAAAAAGTCATAACGTCCCCCAAGTCAGAAAAAGTGCGGATGTTGACTGAAATGAGGAGGACTGTATAAATCTTCGTGGCGCCTGTAAAATTCATAGTTCCGAACATTTCAATCGGTAATTCCGATGGAAGGACATTCCAGTGGAACTCCACCAACTTAGGATCTTTCACTCGGCGGTCAAAGCAGGCGGGTTCACGCACGCCAGCCGTGAATTACACCTCTCGCAGTCCACCGTCAGCCAGCACATTAAGCAACTCGAAGAGGAGCTCGGCTGTCAGCTCTTCATGCGCGTCGGCAAACGGGTTTTGCTGACCGAAGCCGGTCAACTTCTGCGAGACCACTGCGAAAAGATTTTTCAAGATGTAAAAAGCGCCGAGATGGCGATCCGGGAATCGACCGGATTGAAGCGAGGCGAAGTGCGTTTCGGGACCGGCTCCACGACGCTGATTTATCAATTGCCGCCTGTACTCGAAACCTACCAGGCCCGCTATCCGAATATCGAGTTGATCGTCGTCTCCGAGATCACCGACACCATCCTGCGCGACGTGCAGGCGCAGCGGCTCGACTTGGGACTGGTCATGTTGCCCGTCAAAGAGCACGATCTTCAGGTCGTGCCGCTCTACGATGAGGAATTGAAAGTCGCCCTTCCCGTGCGCCATCCGCTTGCCCGCAAGGCCGCGCTCAGCGTGGCAGACTTAGGCGGACTTCGGTTTATCCTCTACGCGCGGAAAACTGTCATGCGCCGATTGATTGATGGCTTCTTTGCAGAGCTGGGTGTCACGCCGCCAATCGCTATGGAGATGGAAAACATCGAAGCCATTAAAAGTCTAATTGGCGCGGGACTCGGCGCCTCAGTGCTTCCCATCCACGCCGTCGGTAACGAAGCCGCAGACAGAAAAGTCCGATTGATGCGCGTGAAAAATCACCCGCTGTACCGCAGTCTCGGACTCGTGACTCTGAAGTCCGGCTACATACCGAACGCTGTGCGCGAGTTGAGCAAGCTGATCGCTGAAGAACTCGGCGCGAAGTCAGAAGG
>JBGPBY010000327.1:0-8376 GCA_041481485.1 Terriglobia bacterium | reverse complement strand
TCCGATCGGACGGATCCTTTGGTCTATACAGCTGGGTATCATCACGCTCGTGGCAGGGAGCGGCCTGGAAATCGTGGCCAGCGGGCTCACGGATACCGATGCGATAACCGGATTTCGAGTCGCCGGAATTTTAGTGATTGCGCTGGGGCTTGGTTTTGTCCTCTCTGCGATCGGGTCCTATATACTGTCGCGGCGACTGGGTCTTCTGGAGCAGACGCCGACCTCACCATCGTGATCCACATGCGCGATATCACTGTATCGGAATTAGTCGAACTTCAACCCCGAACCGGCGAACCCGACGATACCTTCCAAATGGACCAGGAAAGTTTCGGATCATTTTATGAACGAACGGCCCGCCCAGTCTGGGTTTATCTGTGGCGGAGGACTGGCGACAGTCATCTTGCCGACGACCTGCTTCAGGAAGCGTACTACCGGCTTCTCCGGTCGCGGGTGCCGCACGAAAGCGAATCGCACCGCCGCAATTATCTGTTTCGAATCGCGGCCAACCTTGTTCATGACACTCATCGTCATCAGGTGCATCACATGGAATTTCCGGGTGAAGGAGAAGCAGGGCATCCCACCGTCGATGCCAATCGGGGACAGCAAAGTCAAAGACGCGCCGATCTCGATCGCGCCCTGACTCATTTGAGTTCGCGCCAGCGGGACGCGCTGTGGCTCGCCTATGCGGAGGGGTCGTCGCATCAGGAAATCGCCCAACGGCTCGGCTTGAAGGTGGGGAGCGTGAAGCTGCTTCTGTTTCGCGCGAGACGAAAGCTTTATAAATTACTCGAAGGTGCAATGCCGGGTTCGAAGGAGAAGTTGTGAGTCGAATCGAGTGCAATCGCGAACAGGATATTCTCGACGCCGTCGCATCGGGGCGGTGGCCGGAGCGCGTCGATGCTGAATTGATGGCCCATGCGAAATGTTGCCGGATCTGTACGGAAGTCGCCATGGTCTCCATGCTCTACCAGGAGGACTATTCCGCGGCGCTGGAGGAAGCACGAGTTCCGTCGTCCGGTTTGGTCTGGTGGAAGTCCGAATTGCGCTCGCGTCAGGAAGCGGTGCGGGCGGCATCGCGGCCGATTGAGATGGTTCAAGGCGTCTCGGTGGTGTGCGTGGTCAGTGTCCTGTTGATTGCGCTTGCCCTGCTCTCAAGCCAGTTCGACTTGGGCGCCATTTCGACATTCATTCACCAGCAGCCGCTGATCCTCTGGCTGGTGATGGGCGTTGTTGCGGCGCTGACTCCAGTTGCTCTGTATTTCGTTTACTCCGGGGAATAGCGCCGGCGAAATGGATGCATTCCCGTATCGGCTGTTGCAGCCCGATGAGCTCGCTGGATTTCTGATATTTGTAACTATCGTTGCTTTGGTCTTTGTACTTGCCGGAGGCGCGCTGATCCGGAGTCTCAGAAGGACCAGTAAGACGCCTCTACAACGATCCGTCGACAGAATCACGATGGCGCTCGCGATGGCCGGCGTGGTCTGTATCGGATACGGCTATTTCTTAGAACCCTACCGACTGTCCGTAACACACGTCGAGATCGCGACTGCGAAAATGGCGCCAAACGCTGCACCGATTCGGATCGTTCATTTGTCGGACCTGCACAGTGATCCGAAAGCTCGGCTGGAACCGCGACTTGCCGCAGCGGTGGCGGCCGAGCATCCCGACATCGTCGTGTTTACCGGAGATTCCATCAATTCGCCCGAGGGTCTTCCGGTTTTCCAGCAGGCGCTTGCGTCGTTGGCGAAAATTGCACCGACGTTTGTGGTGGAAGGAAACTGGGACATCAACTACTGGCCAGGCGTTAAAAGGTTTGACGGCACCGGTGCTGAAGAACTGAACGGCACGGCAAAACGTCTGGAGATTCACGGCACTCCGGTATGGGTCGCGGGGTTGGCTGTGGGAAACGAACGGGAACTCGAGCCTGTAATGAGGAGAATTCCTGCCGATGAACTGTCTGTTCTTCTCTACCACTATCCGGACCTGATGCCCGAAGCTTCGGCACAGCACGTCGATCTCTATTGTGCCGGTCACACGCATGGCGGACAGATCGCGCTGCCGATCTACGGCGCGCTGATTACGCTATCCCGTTTTGGAAAACGCTATGAGTCCGGTTTGTTTCACGAGGGTCAGACCTGGATGTACGTCAATCGTGGCATCGGAATGGAAGGCGGTCTTGTACCGCGAGTGCGATTCTGGGCAACACCGGAAATTACCTCGATTGAAATTCATGCAAAGACCTACCCCTGAACGGCCTTAGCCGATGAAATGCTCGTTGTGTTTGGATAGTAGGTGGGAGAATTCACCGATCCCGCGCCGATGTAGTACCGGCCCGGAGGAATTGTGAGGCGATAGCGTCCGGATGCGTCCGTTTGGGTCAGTGCGTCAAATACTGTGGCGTTCACCGAGATTGCATCTGATGTTCCCGCGGGTATGGCAAATACTCGAATTCCGGAAGCAGGAATGCCAGCCGGCGACACCACGACACCGGTTGCGATTCCAGTCGGTCCTGGATTCACTTGCAACCACAGCAGAGCTATCAGTAGTTGGAGCATTGTCTGAACTCGGTATCTACCACATCGCTCGCCTCAGTTTGAATTCTAATGTTCGTCGACTGTAGGCGCGGTCTATGACCGCGCACAATTTAGAGGCCAGCTATCCTCCAAATTGCGCGCGGTCATAGACCGCGCCTACAGTGAAGCGGCGGTTCCTGCTACAATCCTGCGCCATGCGAACTCACCACTCCTATATTGCCCTTGTCCTGGTTAGTGTGTTGGCGATGCTTTGTTCCACTGCCGCATTCGCGGCAACGCCCGCCGCCAGCTTCACGGGACCGATTCCAGCAACTGTGAACTCGTTCCCCTTCATGGCAGCCCAGCGAACGCTTGGAAATCTGGATCTCGCGAAATACGGCTATGTCGAGGAGGAATTCATCATCAGCGGTCCGGCCGACGTCTACGATTGGCTGGGAGATGGATCGCTCAAAGTCCTTTCAAGCGGCCACTACTCCACACGCATTCTGGTCCGGCGTCCGGCGAATCAAAATCGATTCAGCGGCAATGTAGTCGTTGAGATCATGAATGCAGCGCGCCGTTTCGACTGGGCCATGATGTTCGGTTATACCCACGACTATCTGCTGGAACACGGAGACGCCTGGATTGGCGTCACCATGCCAGGCGGTATTGCAGGATTGCAGAAATTCAATCCGTCGAGATATGAGCGGTTGTCCTTTGCCAATCCAACGCCCTCGACGCCGTGTCCTGGCGGAGCAGCGAACACGATTTCGGATGCCGAGGAAGGATTGCGCTGGGACATGCTGAGCCAGCTCGGCGCTCTGCTGAAGAGCAACGTGCCGTCGAGGCCTCTGGCGGCGTTACGAGTGCAGAATGTGTACATGACGACGCAGCACGTGGACATTGTGACCTACATCAATGCAATCCATTCTCATGCCAGGCTCGACAACGGAAAGCCGGTTTATGACGGGTATCTGGTGAAGAGCCCGCTGGCCCCATCGAAGATCAATCGCTGCGCGGCGGCGCCTGCCAAAGGGGATCCTCGGCAGCTCATACAATCCATCGATGTCCCGGTAATTGCCGTGGCATCGCAGGGTGAAGTGGTTTCCACATCGGCGTTCCGCCGCCCGGATGGAGATGCCCCCAAGAATCAATTCCGGCTGTACGAAATTGCAGGAGCGAGTCACATTGACCGAAGTCCGTATTTCTCTCTGGCAATTTATCCCGACCAGACTGCTGCTGGAGGGAATGTGGTGGGCACACGGGAGTGGCCATTTGCCGCGAAGTGCCAACCGGACATCCCGCTGACGGAACTTCCGCTGATGACGTACATGTTCGATGCAGCCTTGTACAACCTGGATCAATGGGTGCGAAAGGGAACTGCTCCTCCGCATGGAACTCCGGTGGAATTGAAGAATCCCGGCCGGGACGATGCGAGCATCGTTCTGGATTCCTATGGCAATGGCAAAGGTGGAGTCCGCAGTTCGTACGTCGATGTTCCCATTGCGACGTACTTTCCGAATAGTAACGGGCCGGGAACCTGCCCGGAACTGGGACATAAGCAGGACTTTGATTCTTCACGTCTTGCGTCTCTCTATGGGAGCCCTTCGAAATATGCCTCGCAGGTTGCAGAATCTGTGAATGCACTGGTTCGGCAGCGCTTGTTGACGGAATCCGACGGCCGCAGGATCAAAGCAGAAGCGCAGAAGATTCCGCGATTCTGACACTGCTTGTTAACCCTTTCTGCCGATTCTCCGTCTCTTCCGGTTGTGAAAACGGCAGTCTCCCCGCAGATGCTCACGCTCGAGATGGACGCTCCCCATGTCTCTCCTGTCCGGGAGCTGGATGATTTCGACGCCGTGGTTCGTCAGTACTGGCCGAGGATTTTCCGCTTTGTTCTCGCGTCAACGCGGGATCGCGACGCCGCGGAGTCGATAGCGCAGGATTGTCTCTGGCGGGCGTATCAGGCGCGCAGCCGATTTCGCGGCGATGCAAGTCTGAACACCTGGCTCATTCAAATCGCGATTAATTTGATCCGCGATTTCAAACGATGCCGCCGTATTCAATTCTGGAAGAGGGTTCAGGTTGCCGTTCCCGATGGTACGTCTCTGGGTGCCTGTGTTCCGTGCAAGGGAATGTCACCGGAAGCAGCAGCGGTGGTCCGAGAACAAATGGATGCCGTATGGCGGGTTTCCTCAAAGCTTTCCGATCGGCAGCGGACGGTATTTCTTCTCCGTTTCGTGGAAGACATGGATTTGCTGGAAATCTGCGCCGCCACGGGGTTATCGGAAAGCGCGGTAAAAGTGCACCTGTATCGAGCGGTTCACAAGATTCGAGAGCATGTCGGAGCAATACGATGAAGCACCTGACGTCTGAACAAATTTCCTCTGTTGTCGCGGGATGGAGCCGCGATGAAAATGAACAGCAGCACGTCTCCGCTTGTCCCGTCTGTGCGGCAGAAATTGAACGGCTGCGGGAGCTCCTGACTCAGTTTCGGACATCCATCCGGGATTGGAGTGAAGGCAGCCAGACGATAGTGAACCTACCTCGGCCTGTGAGTCCTCGCTATCCGGACCGCGTACATCCGCGGCGTGTCGTGTGGGTGCTGGCAGCCGCAGCTCTGGCTATCGCAGTGGCGGTTCCTGTTTACCAAGACGTCAGGGAACGGGAAATGAAAGCTCAGGCAGACGCCGATTATCTGCTCATCGAAAGTGTGCAGAGTCAGCTGTCCCGGTCGGCACCGATGGCAATGCAGCCGCTGATGCAGCTGGTCGCGCCAACGGAGAGCGATCCGGACTCCGGCGCCGCCGATCGAAGAGAGCGTGAATAAGTATGAATACACCCATGAATAGCCATGAAGGAAAGAGGAATGCGATGAAACGTACTGCATTGATTGTTTTCAGTCTCGTTTTGGTTTCCGGTTCTGCGGCGTGGGGGCAGTCGCCGGCTAAGGACAATGACGCCGATCCTGCCCGTCAGAATGCGGAGCATGCTCTGGACAAGGCCAGGAACAGTCTGGAACAATTGCTGCAGAGGAACGGGAACCTTTCTTTTCGATACACTCAGCCGCTTCGTCCGACGGTGAACCTGCCAAACCTGACAATTTCCACCAATTTCCCGGGTTTCTACTCGCGATCCGACACACCTTTGTATTCGCTGCAGGTCGCGCCTGGAACGTGGTGGACCAATGGCGACAACGTTGCGGCTCTGGGACTGACGAAGGATCAACAAAGGAAAATGGACGATATCTTTCAGCAGCACCGGTTGAAGCTGATCGACCTCAACGCCTCGCTATCGAAGGAAGAGGCCGTACTGGATCCGTTGATCGCTTCGGAACGGCTGGATGAACCGAAGATTCTCATTCAGATCGACCGCATTGCTCAGGCCCGGGCGGAACTGGAGAAGGCCAATTCCAGACTTCTGCTGGCGATTCGGCAGTCGCTCACGATGGAACAGTGGGGCAAGCTCCAGGCGAACCCGCGGCTGATCCGCCGATAATGCCGATAGTGAGAACGGGCAATCAGGTCCGGCTCGCGATTCCTCGCAACAACATATCGAGTTCTTCGGTGTGAATGGTTCGCCCGCGCGCCTGGTCTGGTTCGATACGTCCGGCCTTCACCAGAGCCGCAAGAGACTCCTCAAACGTGAACGAACCCAGATTTCGCGTCATGCTGATTTCCTGATGAAGGTGCTGCAGCGCATTCTTCCGAATGTGCTGCCGCGCGCCATAGCTCAGCATGAGAAGTTCCGCAGCCGGAACACGTCCACCTCCCACACGGGGAAGCAGCTTCTGTGTCATTACGGCGGCGAGGGCCATGGAGAGTTCATTTCGAATCGTATTCTGGCGTTCCGGGGGAAACGAATCCGACACGCGCGAGACCGTTGAAGTCACGTCGGCAGTGTGCAGGGTTGAGAAAACCAAATGTCCGGTTTCACCTGCGGTCACGGCAATGCGCATGGTTTCAGGATCGCGCATTTCGCCGACAACAATGATGTCCGGAGATTGCCTCAACGCTGCCCTCAACGCCGTGGGAAAGTCCGGGGCATCCACGCCGATTTCCACCTGTTCGATCACACTTTTGATATGGGGGTGGTCATATTCAATGGGATCTTCGATGGTAATGATGTGTTTGTTGTCTCGCCGATTGATTTCATCAACCAGTGCCGCCAGCGTGGTGGTCTTGCCGGAGCCTGTCGGTCCGCCGACGAGAACCAGCCCGTGAGGCAATCGGCTCAGCGCTTCGATATTGGACGGGAGACCCAACTCCGACAGCCGTGGCGGCCGTGCAGGCAATGCGCGAATGGTCACCGCCGCGCGGCCGCGTTCGCGATGCAGGTTGATCCGGAATCGTCCCAGCCGCCGGACCTGCATCGACGCATCGATGGAAGACGCACCGGAGCGAAAACTCTGCGCCGCGGAAGGACGCAATACCGGAAGTATTGCGGACTCGATGGCGTCACCATCGAGATTATCGTCTGAGATTTGCAAAAGCCGGGATGCGACGCGAATGGTTGGCGGCAAGCCCTCCACGAGATAGAGATCGCTTCCGGATTTCTGAACCAGCGTCTCGAGCCAGCTGTTCAGACGGCTCGTCATTTCGACATTGGAGTCATCTTGAGCCAATATTCCTCCTCAATCCGAGTAATCTATAGGACACGGGAGACTTCATTACGGTTCATAGCGTATATCAACCGGTCAGTTCTTCCATCCTTCCTGGATGCGTCCCGACAACGAGCGGAGGAACGAAACAAGTGCGTGTTTCTCTTCCGGAGTGAACTTCGCCGGACGTAGCTGTGGGGCAATGTACGGATTTTGCCGTCCGCCTTCGGAATAGAAATCCACGACATCCTCGAGAGTGGCCAGGCTTCCGTCATGCATGTAGGGCCCCGTCAAAGAGACCAAGCGAAGTGTGGGGGTCTTGAATGCACCACGGTCCCGTTCGTCATGTGAAATCAAGAAGCGGCCTTCGTCATTGATCTTCCCATCACGCCAGGCGACGCCGGTGTTGTGAAACCTCTCGTCGGTGAAATTCGGACCGCTGTGACATGCGCTGCAATTTCCCTTGCCGCGAAATAGCGCGAGGCCCGCTGTTTCCAGAACGTTCAGAGAGTTCTTCTTTCCCGCGGCGTACCGGTCAAAGCGCGAATCACCAGAACGGATAGTGCGGACGTAACTGGCAAGCGCGGCGGCGACGTCTGAGGTCTTCATGTTCAGCCGCATCTCAAGTTCCGGTTCCGTCATTCCGAGTTCTTTGGGATTGAAGATCGGCTCGATCGCCTGCTGTTCGAGAGAAGCCGCGCGTCCATCCCAGAAGAATGCCGCGCCATATCCGCGGTTGAGCAAGGCGGGCGAATTTCGTGTTCCTCGAGTTCCATGGATTCCGATAGCGAGCGGACGGCCATCGGAGAACCCAAGACGAGGATCGTGACAACTTGCACACGCCAGTGTCTGATCTCGCGAAAGCCGCTTGTCGAAGAAGAGTTTCCGTCCCAGGTCGACCTTAGTGCGCGCCAAAGGGTTGGTTTCGGGAACGGGCATATACAGGTCGAGGCCCAACGGGGGGCGCAGGACAAAGCCGCTGCCAAATGCTGAGACTAACACGAGCAGGATGCCAAGAATCTTCAATATCATCTCCGCTTACAAAGTATCGCTGGAGATTAGTGCGCGTGTGTCAAGGCTGGATGTAGGGTTTGTCAGGATTGTGTCGTCTGGTTGTGAATGAATGCGATTCCCCACTGTAGGGGCGGTCTATGACCGCCCACAAACTGTTCGATTTGAGCCCGTAAAATTGTTGGCGGTGAAAGACCCCCCCGACAGTGGGGGATCGCGCGCCCAAGCCCGAAACGACCTCAATACTACCGC
>JBGPBY010000326.1:0-8382 GCA_041481485.1 Terriglobia bacterium | reverse complement strand
TCGCCGTGCGAGTGGGCGAAAGACTGTCGGTGTCAAGGTCGGCTTCGCCAACAAGGCAATGTGGCGCATTCTGAAACTCGACACGCTGGTGTGGGCTCACATGTACGACGACACGGTGCACTTTGCCGAGAATAGCAGTGGAAGTTTTTCACTCACGGGAAAGATTGCGCCCAGGATTGAGCCCGAGGTTGTGTTCAAAATGAAGAGTCCGCTGGCGGGAAGCACCGATCCGGCGGAAGTTCTCAACGCGGTGGAATGGATTGCGCTGGGCTTCGAGATCATCGATTGCATTTATCCGAACTGGGAATTCCAGCCGGCGGATCTTGTGGCGGCATATGGTCTGCATGCGGGTTTGATCGTGGGGGAGCCGCAACCGGTGAACTCCGATTCCATTGCCGGCTGGGCGGAACAGCTGGCGAAATTCAAACTCCGATTGATGAAAGACAACGATCTCGTGGAAGAAGGTTCGGGAAAAAAATCTCTGCGCAGTCCCGCCCTCTGCCTTGGAGAATTGTCCCGGATCGCTCCTCTGGCCGCCGGCGATCTTGTGAGTTCCGGAACTCTGACCACTCCTCAGTTGATCCAATCCGTAGAGCAGTGGTCCGCCCATGTGGAAGGAATCGGGTTTCCCCGCCTGACCCTCCAGCTTCAGTAATTCTATCTCTTATCCAGCTTCAGCGAGACCGAGTTGATGCAATACCGCATGCCTGTGGGCTGCGGCCCGTCCGGAAAGAGATGACCCAGATGCGCACCGCAGGAGCTGCACTTCACTTCGGTCCTGGCCATTCCATAACTGCGATCGGATTCCGTAGCGACGCTTTCCGGATCCGTTGGCTGATAAAAGCTTGGCCAGCCGGTGCCGGAGTCAAACTTTGTCGAGGAATCGAACAACTCGATGCCGCAGGCAACGCACTTATAGACACCTTTGTCTTTGGTATGTGTGTATTCGCCGGTAAACGGAGGCTCCGTACCTTTTTCGCGGCAGACATGAAATTGTTCGGGAGTGAGTTCCTGTTTCCATTCCTTCTCGCTTTTCTGGATTTTCTCTTTCATGGTGTTGTCCTGAACGTTCCTTTGGCTTTGGCCACTGGAATCAGCGTGGGATAGAACTGCACGAACGTATTGTCGACTGCGCCGTTTGCGGAATGGCAGGCCTGGCATCCGGCATTGTCGGGAGTGGGCCGTGCCGTCGGAGCAGACGTGCCGAAGCCGAAAAACGCCCACTTGTTTGGAAACCGCGCGGTGTCTTTAACTTCGACTTCAATGCCGGTGATATCGTTCTGAAAGTGTCCCGCCTTGTTGATCGAGCCTTCGCTGGATGAAGCTCGCACCTCGAGTACAAACATGGTTTTGTCCGGCCATGTGCCGCTTGTCATAAAGGACCGGTAAGCCTGCGGTGTGACAAAAACATTGTCGAATCGCGGATTCGACGCGCTGGCTCCGGCACCATAGGACATGCCCAAACCGGAAGTGAGGAAGATCCATTCCCGATAGTTTTCCGGCTTACGGAGTTGTCCATCCTGTGTGAATTGAGGCTCGTTCGCCTGTGGAGATTGCGCGCGCATCGGCAGGAGACTGAGCGCGAATAGTGGCACAATCAAAAGTCCTGGTTTCATGGCAAACAAGGTTATCAGAAAACGGAACTACAATTGGCAATTGGCTCTGGAGGAATTCAATGAAATATTCGAAGCTGGGGAATACGGGGCTCATCGTGTCGCGTCTGTCTTTTGGGACGATGACGTTTGGAGTGGGGGCAGGGCCGTTTGCCACCGTCAGCAAGGTGGACGAGAAGAACTCGGAAGCCATGGTCGGCAAAGCTATCGATGCGGGAATCAATTTTTTCGATACCGCCAATGGATATGCGGGTGGGCAGTCGGAGACGATGCTCGGCAAGGATCTGGGGAACCGCCGCAAGGATGTGATCGTTGCCACCAAAGTTGGATTTCGAACAGGTCCCGCGATGTCCGACGCCGGGCTGTCGCGGTCAAATATTTTTTCCGCCTGTGATGCCAGCCTGAGGCGCCTCGGAACGGACTATATCGACCTCTATATCGTTCATCGGGAAGATGGGTTTACGCCGCTCGAAGAAACCGTTGATGCACTGGATGCGCTCGTTCGTTCGGGAAAGGTGCGCTATCTATGCTATTCCAACTGGTCCGCCTGGCGTGCCGCGACGGCGATCCATCTGCAGAAGTCGAGTGGCCTTGCGCAGTTTTGCAGCGGTCAAATGCACTATGCGCTGACATGCCGGGACATCGAACACGAAGTTATCCCGTTCATGGAGTACTCGGGAGTCGGTCTGACCGTGTGGAGTCCGCTGTCGGGTGGATTTCTAAGCGGCAAGTACACCCGTGAAAACCTGAAGAATTCCGAAAACCGTTTGTCGGGATTTGACCTCTTTCCGCACGACAAGGAATCCGGTTTCAAGCTGGTGGAGCGTCTTCGCGAAATGGGGCAGTCCAGGAACGCGAGCGTGGCACAGATCGCAATCGCGTGGCTGCTGGCGAAGCCTGCGGTATCCAGCGTCATCATCGGCGCCAGTAAGGCCCAGCAGCTTGACGATAACGTGGGGGCCATGGACATCGCCCTGACTCCGGAAGAGCTTGCCGAACTGGACTCGCGAACTGCATCCACGATCCCATATCCCGGATGGTTCAGCGCGCGAACGGTCGACGCGGTCCACAAAGCTGCTCTGCAGCCTTAGTGCAGCATTTTCGGTCTCTGTCGACAACGGACCTTATTGCCGATCGCACTTCCAGCCGTGTTGGCGGCGCCAGGTCCATCACAGCACAATCTGGAATGGCTATCACATCCGATGACAAGTACTTATTTGTGGCACAGAAAGTCACAAACTGGATCAGCATCATCGATTTGAACAAAGCGCGGACTGGCCAGACTGCATCGTCGATCGTCGGGGGAATTCCGCTTTCCGGGAAGCCTTTGGCCACGGAGTTGTCTCCAGACCGCCGGTTTTTGTACGTATCCACAAGAGTCGATGTCCCTAGCACAGATTGCAAGACAATTCCTGATACAGGACCCGTCGAAATTCAGGTGTTCGATGTTAATCGCGCCTTCTCGGATCCCAACTCCTCCATGATTGTAACGGTTCCCGCAGGGTGCGCAGCAGACAGGGGACCGACCGACGGGATCTCTTTCATTGCAGTCTCGCCGGACGGGAACTCACTATACACGGTGGCCTATGCTGGCGATCGAGTGGACAGTGTTGGCGAAGCGAACACGCTGTTCACCTTCGACACACGGCCGCTGCGATCCGGTTCGGCGCCAACTCTAATCGCCGGGCTGCCCATACGCACGAACCTTCGCCGACTGGTGCTGGTTGACGAAGGCAGGAAGCTGCTGGCGACTAGCTGGAACCAGCTTGGTGACGACAGCGATGGGCAGGTCTTGACAGTGATTGACACGGACAAGCTGGCACGAGGCGAAAACGCGATTGCCGGAACGATCTCCATTGGCACCGGCGACGGATCCTTGTCCGTCACCCACGACGGCCGTGCTGTCCTGATTGCTGCCCGAACATCCGCAACCGTCACTCGGTTGGAATGGTCGCGGGTCCCACTGTTCGCGCAGCAGGTGAAGAGCGCTGCCGCCAACTGCAACCAGCCGATGCCGGACCCGATCACGCAAGTCAAGATTGATGGGAACGTCCGCCGCTCTCTCCACACGTGATGGCTGCTGGATCTTTGTGGGTGTTGGGGGCGGCGGGAAGAACGGGCTGCTGGTCTTGCGCCGCAATGGGCCTACTCTTGAATCGTTCCGCTTCGTTCCGGCTGAGGGGGGACGGGCTCAGCTTGGTGCGGCCTTTCACTAACCTTTTCCTCCCAACAGTCTGGTAACATACGTAGTTCTATTTTTCGTGGAGAGGTGATTATGGCAGCGCGAAAGTTGCAAGTTCGAGCGAATCTCGAAAGCGTTTACTCGGATGTTCTGACCCCGCAGGTCATGGAAGCGTTGGAGGCATTGGCCGGCCTGGATGCCGATCGACAGGCTTTGATGAAGGCGCGTATCGAGCGGCGAAACAGGCGGGCGAAGAACAAGCAGCGGATCGCGTTCCTCGATCCCAGCGCCACGATCGGCCGGACAAACATAAACGTTCAGGACGCGCGCGACGGCAATTTCGTGGGAAGTGCAATTCCGAAAGACCTCCAACGGCAGTGGATCCAGGGCACCGGCCCCGCCGCAAAGCCGAACGCACCGATAGAAAACAGCATCCGTAACATCGCCTACGCGTTGCTTTCGGGCGCCGACGGCTGGATGTTTGACGGCGAAGACGCGCTGGGCCAGATCTCAACGATGTCACTGGACAACCAGCGCAATCTCAAGCTTGCCATTCACCGCGATCCAATGTTCATGAAGGTTGCCGAGCAAGTCGCCGGTGAAATGAACAAATGGGCGCAGGGTTTTCTCGGAAAACCGACCATCACCGACTGGGTCAAACAACTCGACTTCACAACGAAAATTTTTCGCGCGCGCGGACTGCATCTCGACGATCGTCACATTCGCAACGCGGATGGAACGGGCTTCTCCGCAACCATTACCGATGCGGCAATTTTCGTCGTCAACAACCACAAGCGCATGCGAGAGACCGGCGCTTCACTTGCGTTGTACATGCCAAAGATCCAAACCGCCGAAGAGGCGGCGCTCTGGAGCGACATTCTCTCCGCGCTGGAAAAACATGTTGGCCTCGAAGAAGGCGCAATCAAAGGCTATGTCCTCATCGAACAAATCGAAGCGTGCTTCCAGTTAATGGAAATCCGAGCAGCGCTCGGCAAACATTTCCTTGGCTTCAACACCGGCCGCTGGGATTACATCAACAGTGTCTCCGATGCGATGGCGTGGGATCCCAGCTTCATCAACCCGAACATCGACGCGATCACCATGACGTATGGCTACATGCGCATCTACGAAGACCGTGTACGCCGCGCCTGCAGCACGCCGGATAAGCTTGGACAATTCGCGTTGTGGCAGGGTGGGATGGAGCCGAACATTCCTGTGGGTTCTGAAAAAGGCGTATCGGACGGCATGAAACGCGCGGTTGCCGGCGCGGAGCGCGAACAACGCGAAGGAGCGAACGGCAAATGGGTCGCTCACTGGAAGATGGTTCAGATCGTTCGCCCGGTTTGGGAAAAGGCCGGCCAGGACAATCAGATGGGCCGCAAGTTCCCGCCTTTGACGTATACGCAAGCCGATGCCGATGGTCTGGTGTTGCTCGAGCCCGCTCCGCGAACGGTGCGCGGCGCGCGCGACCTGCTGAGCGTTGGGATCCAGTATGGGAATGCTTTCGGCCAGGGCATGCAGGCTGCGGCGTTGAAGCCCGCGGACTTCTTCGGCAATGAAGACGTTCTCTATCTTATGGAAGATGCGGCAACCGGCGAGATCCGCTTGAGCATCCTGTGGGAATGGCTCCACAAGAATGCGACTCTCACAACGGACGATCCGGCAACAGGGGTCAAAGAAGGCGCGCGCTTCACGCTCGATTTGTTCAAACGTCTGCTCACGGAGGAATATGAGAAGTTGCGCAAGGCGAGCAACCGTGACGTTCATGACAATTCCAAGGACACATCTCTGCCTGTCGCGCGGGAGATCGTCGAAGCATACGTCCTGGATCCGGTGAAGACGCCATGGTACATCGACCTGCTCAACATCAATCTGAACAACTACAGCCTGGGCGAAGGAAAGAATCGTATCGCTCTCTACATGGAAGCATTCCGCAAAGACGGCTCGCGCGTCACGAAGAATCTGGATTTCTAATGGAGGCCATCATGCTTGGAACAGTCAAAGTCATCACGCTGGAAGCCGCGAAAAAGATGGCTGGCGGCGGCGAAGCCGAAGCGCTTAAGAACGGCTGGAACGTCGCGATCACAATCGTCGATGCGAATGGCGACCTCATCTTCTTTCAGAAGATGGATGAAACACAGCCGGGAAGCATCAAGGTTTGCCAGGGGAAGGCGCGTGCCGCCGCGCTTTTCAAGCGTCCTTCAAAGGCGCTCGAAGACATGATTCTCGGCGGCAAGACGTCGTTCCTTGCTGTCGAAGGAATTGTGCCGATTCAAGGCGGGCTTCCCGTCATTGTCGAAGGCAAAGTAATCGGCGCCATCGGTGTCAGCGGAGTGACCTCCGCGCAGGATGAGCAAGTCGCAACGGCCGCTCTGGCAGTTCTAAACGGCTAGCGCGCCGCGCGGTTCTTCGTCAGACGCGCGTCTACAAGGCTGACGATTTCATCCAGGACAGCGGATTGAAGTCCTTGCTGGCTGGCAATTCGACGAACCAGGCAATCGACACGCTCGATATTGGCAGCGCCGCCGAAGAGAGTGCGTGCTGCAGAAGAAGGTTTGCCAAGACCTTCAGTTGCCTTGGCGTATTTTTCGAATGGAACGAGATCCTCGGCGTCTGCACCCAAACCCTTACAGAGCTTTGAAACCCACTCGTAAATCTCGCGCGACCTGTTAACGTCGCCCATTACGGCGTCCTTGATCGGGATCATGTCGTTGGCTTGAATGCAGCGATAGTTTCCGGTCATCAGCATTGGCCATTTGGCGAGCGGCACGAATATGGAGTCGTGCACTTTGAGCTTGACCGGAATCTCGATCGGTCCATCGCCCGCGTTGAATCGGGCCGCCTCGATATCCGATTCGAGACTTCGCAAAAGCTGAGTTGGTTCGTCGGAGTCAAAGCGTGCTGCCTTGAAGTTCGTCGGCAAGCCGACCTGGAGAATGTTCTTGGGTTGATCGGGCGGACGGAATGCCTGAGGATCAGGACTGGCCAGCGTGGTCAACTTGGAGTCGAAACCTTCCCATACGCCGGGATCCGCATAGCAACTCTCGAGCGATTCAGTGGACAGTCCCGGAATCCGCTTTAGATACGGAATCGGCGGCATGTTCATGATTGCCAGACACGGTTTGCGAGACTGAGCGACGCGTCCCATCAATTCGCGAACACCTTTCGATCCGTATTGCGCCTCCTGCATGCCGAGCACAATGAGGTCGAACTGCGCGGGGTTCACATTGTCAGGTGTGTCTGCGGTAACCTTACCGGGAAGTTTCGAGGATGCGACATTCAGAAGACCTTCGCGTCCTTTTACAGGGAATCGGACGATGGTGCCTTCACGATTGATCAGATCTGCGGTGTCCTTCGTACAGACCATCGCAACGTTGTGGCCGGCCATAAGCAGCTTGGTTCCGAACAGAGAACCATAGGAGGCGCCGAGAATGAGTATGTTTCTCTTCATTAAATCGCACCCTGTGAACGAGCCGCCTGGATTTCGTCGTCGTTCAAGCCGACGACTTCTTTGAGAACTTCGTCAGTGTGCTCACCCAGAAGAGGAGAACGCCGGACTTCCGATGGCGAATCGGATAGCTTGATGGGATTCCCGACGGTCAGATACTTCCCGCGCATTGGATGATCGACCTCCACAACCGTGCCCGAGTTGCGGAGCGCCGGTTCTTCCGCCAGTTCTTTCATCGAAAGGATCGGACCGCAGGGAATGTTCAGCTCGTTGAGTTTGTCCATGACTTCCATCTTGGTTAACGTCACTGTCCATTTTTCAATCTCTGAAAAGATGAAGTCGAGTTTTGGCAGACGCGCTTCGGGTGTGTTGAACTCCGGATCGTCGTTCCACTCCGGATGTCCAATGACTTTCGCCAGTGCGGGAAAGGCCTGAAGCTGCGTGATGACATATTGGTAGGCATCTGGATCGGTCTCCCATCCCTTACATCGCACGATCCAGCCCGGGTGACCACCACCAGACGAGTTACCCGCACGCGGCACTGCCGTGCCGAACGTTCCGTTGGGATATTGCGGGTATTCCTTGAGGACATGCGTGCGAGAGAGCCGCTGTTGATCGCGAAGTTTGACGCGGCAGAGATTCAACACAGCGTCCTGCATCGCAACAGTCACGCGTTGACCTTTGCCGCTCTTCTCACGATGAAGCAATGCCGCGAGGATTCCGGCAACAAGGTGAATGCCAGTGCCGGAATCGCCGATCTGTGCGCCAGTGACCATCGGGAATCCGCCAATTTCACCTGTTGTCGAAGCCGCACCTCCGGTGCACTGCGCGACGTTCTCATAAACCTTGCAGTCTTCGAATGGACCGGGCCCAAATCCTTTTACCGACGCGTAAACCATTCTTGGATTGATCTGTTGTATCTTCTCCCAGGGAAAGCCCATGCGATCGATGGCGCCGGGCGCATAGTTTTCCACCATCACATCGCATTTTTCGATTAGCTTAGTGAAGATCTTCTTGCCGGCTTCAGTCTTGGGATTGAGGGTAACGCCGCGCTTGTTACTGTTTAGCATCGTGAAATACAGGCTGTCCGCACCGGGGATATCCCGCAGTTGCATGCGTGTCGGGTCGCCATCGCCGGG
>JBGPBY010000325.1:0-8456 GCA_041481485.1 Terriglobia bacterium | reverse complement strand
GTAGGACGCCTGGTTCTGGGCAGCGTGTCATTGGAACTCGTGCATCACGCCCCGTGTAACGTGAGAGTATCGCGCGCACATACGGATTACGCTGCTACTCCGGCCCGAATACTTGTCGCCACGGATGGTTCGGCGCATGCCGACGCTGCAATTCAAGAGGTCGCCAGACGACAGTGGCCGGCGGACACCGAAGTTAAGGTACTCTGCATTTTTCAGACACTGGTGCCGGCTGAGACCGGAATGCCTTCTCTGGAAGGCAGTACGTTCGCGACCGAACCTGCATTCCAGGTCATTGATCGCTCGGACAAACAGGAACGAACACGGCTTCAGACGGTCGCCAGGAATTCGGTGGCATCCCTGAGGAGTGCAGGCTTAACGGCGAGTGCTGATGTTATCGAAGGCAACCCTCTCGACGGGATTGTTAAGGAAGCTGAAATCTGGAATGCCGGAACTTTGTTTGTCGGAGCCAGAGGCATGGGCACCCTGGAACGGATCCTTCTGGGAAGCGTTTCCACCGCGGCTGTCACTCACTGTCACTGCACCGTTGAAGTTGTCCGTCCCCGGCAGCAGCTGTAGGCGCAATTCAAATAAAGCAACGTATGTTCGAAGCTGTGGGCGCGGAATGAATGCGATTCCGCTGTAGTGGCGGTCTATGACCGCCCAAAATTCGGAGGATTGCAGGCCTCTCAATTGTGGGCGGTCATAGACCGCCCCTACAGTCGGAAGCGCGTCTACAGCTGTGGTGCCGTTGAATGGTGCACTTAGCCGCATCCCTGAGGGTCCTCTTCATATCCCTTCCTGCGCAAAATACGAGATTCACCGGATCAAAAGGAGACGAAACGGCCAACTAAATTCAAATAATGGATCTGCACATTGGAAGAGTGACTCGTGCATCCGGGTCTGTGCGTTTCGAGATCACCGGCTGGCGCCGGATTCTGCGAACCGTTGTCGTCGCAATTGCGCTGATCGGAGCGTTGCTGCCTGTTGGCTGCAGCATTAAGGCGAAAAACCGGAAACCGGTCACGACATACCAGACTTCGGATGTTTCGGCGACTTCCAATCAGGTGCGGTTACGCATGCGCTCGCTTGTGGATCCGATGGCAGGCGAAATCGAACGATCCGCCGACCAAATTGCCGCGTCTACGACGGACGTTGCTGTGAAGCGAGCTTCCATTCGATGGAAGATCGAAGGAGTACCTGCGCTGCGCAATGCACTCTTTCAACCGGGCCCTTTCGTTGCCGTTCTGGACACATGGGTACTGATATATCAGATGCAGGACTATTTCGAAACCGGACCGGGCAAAGTGGCATTTGGCGCCTCAGCTCCCATCGCGGCGAAGACCTGCCAAAACATGGACGCAGAATTCGGACAAGTCGTCGCGACGCTTACCGTATCCAAGGACCCTTCCAAAATTCGCGACTATGCCCGGCAGTGGGCCAAAGCCCATCCGATTCGGTACTCGATTCAGGACAGAGAGTCCACATTGAGTCGAGTGACCGAAACGGACCTTGGCGGGGCGTGGACTCTTTCAGAAACGATTGCCGAATTTGCGACGACTGCAGACGACTTGCATCGCGAGATCCAGATCTATAGCGACCATCTTTTCCGGCAAGCGCGGTGGGAAGCAGACCTTCTGAAGCTCGATATTGGCGCGGACAACGTGCTGCCCATGGCGGAACGCGCAGTGAAATCGAGCGAGCAGGCGGTTAGCACTCTGGATCGTCTGGCGCCCTCCATCCAGTCTGCGGCGGAGACGGCGGCGAGCGTCCCTGCGCTCGTCTCCTCCGAGCGCAAGATCGCAGTCGATGCGATCAACGATAACGTTTCAAAAACGCTGGCGTTCATCTCCGGCGAACGCCTTGAAATTCTCAAGGGAGTCAACCAGGACGTCCTTGCCGCAATGACGCAGATCAGCCATGAGCGCGTTGCCGCCATGCAGCAGGTGAGTGAAGAACGGATTGCTGTCATGCGGGATTTCCACGAAGAGCGCATCGCGGCAATCGGTGAACTGCGTGACATTGCAGAGACCCAGCGCGCTGCGCTGAACCGGGATATCGAGCAGACGGGCGTCAAGATCGTGGATCATGCCATATGGCGATTCGCCGAACTCCTGGCCGCAGCATTCGTGTTCCTGCTGGTGACCGCCCTGTTGTTCCTGTTCCTCATCCGGAGACTCTTCTTCTCGTCGGGTGCGCCCGATCGTTCGCTTCAGCGGTACATCCCTGCGGCATGAACCGGTTTTTCCGGCATGGATTACAAACCTTCGTGAACGCGGCCGGTAAGCGAACGCAGAAATGAGGCGAGGGCGAATTTCTCTTCGGGGGTCAAGTCCAACGGATGAATTTGCGCGTCCAGGTACGGATTGGGCCGGCCACCTTTGGAATAAAACTCAATGACGTCATCGAGTGTCGCGATGCTGCCATCGTGCATGTACGGAGCGGTGCGTGTGAGATCGCGCAGCGTTGGCGTTTTGAACGCTCCGCTGTCGCGCCCGATTTCGGAAACGGTGAAACGTCCTTGGTCGGCGAGATGGCCGTCTTGCCATGCGATGCCGGTGTTGTGGAAGCGCTCGTCGGTGAAGTTGGGTCCGGCGTGGCAGACGGTGCATTTGCCTTTGCCGCGGAACAATACGAGACCTTGTTTCTCAATCGCGTTGAGCACGCTTGTTTGTCCCGCTGCATAGCGATCGAACCGAGAACCGCCGGAGCGGATCGTGCGCAGGTAGCTGGCCAGAGCGGCGGCAATCTCTGCAGCTCTCATGCCGGTGCGGCGTTCGACTTCGCCGATGGTATTCCCCATTTCCTTAGGATTGGAGATGGGTTGAATCGCCTGCTCCTCCAATGACGATGCCCGGCCGTCCCAGAAGAACGCCACACCGTAACCGCGATTGATCAGCGCCTGAGAGTTGCGCGTTCCTTCTGCCCCGCCGATCCCGCGCGCGAGGACTCGGCCGTCGGAGAACGATAGGCCCGGAGCATGGCAACTTGCACAAGAGAGTGTCCCGTCTCGCGAAAGCCGCTTATCAAAGAACAACCGTCGGCCGAGTTTGATCTTTTCCCGCGTCAGCGGATTCGTCACAGGCGCGGGCACGTTAATGTCCAGGCCGAGCGGAGGCCTGGTAAGCCAGGCCTCCATTCGGAGCGCCATCGCCAGCGCGATGGCGGTCAAGACCTTCACTGCCGGTTCTTAAGAAATGAGGATAAATTTTCCAGGGCCCAAACCTCCTCGCTCTGGCTGTCATTCACGGTGACTGCGATGCGGCTAGCGTCTGGGCTGACATCGAAACTCCCACCTTCTGGCAGCGTGATGATTTCGGGGGTGCCGCCATTCGCCGGAATTAACATCATCTGCGGCGCATCTTGCGACGGCTGCAGTTGCACAAGACCGTTCGGGAGCAGCCTGACTTTTGTCCCGTCCGGGGTCCAGGAGGGGGCCCATGGAAAACCAGCGAGAGCAGCCATAAAGGCAGCCAAGTTCGGATTCTCTGAAGCCTGCGATATGGGCTTCCGTTCGTAGAGCCGGAGACGATCGTTTCTGTCGACTCCGATGCGCATCAGGTATCCACCGCCGCCCAGAATATTAGCTGCGACGGCAATGCTGCGACCGTCAGGACTAAGGGCAAAGGCGTTGAAATTTCCTTCAGAATCCTCTGGTCCCAGTATCGTTATTTGAAGGCCGCTGCCGACTTCCACCCCAACGATACGACACCGAGGCACGAGCGCCTGGAGAGACTGCAGAAGCGACTGGCCCGCCGCCGGCAGCAAAGATTGCGGGGATGAGCCAGGGGCCAACGCATCGCAACTCTTCATGTAGAGCGTTCTTTCGTCCGGCGAGAGAATGATGGATGCCGGCGACGAAACCGTGACAACACTTTTCGCTTCCCCAGTGCCAAGATGAATCGCCATGATGGTGCGATCCGTCGGTCTGGTATTTCCTGCTGTGGGCCTTTCGCCTCTCGTGGGCAAATAGAGGGTCTTTTCGTCGGACGATAGAACCATGCCGGCTCCGGCGAGAGGGAGGTAATCAAGGGTTGGAGCAACCTGCTTGAATTCGCCACTCTTCAGGTCGACTCGGTATAGCCAAAACTTGCCACTGGAGTCTTCCATCAATTGCAGGAACGCCTGTCCATCCCGGAACCACTGTCTGTTCTTCGCTCCTGTAACCACCTGCAGGCCAGTACCCGGTGTGTAACGCCGCTCTTCTCTCGTGTCGAGCGAGTAAACCAGGAGGTCTGTCCCAACTGTTCTCAGGCCGCTTGCCAGAACACCAGCATCGAGGCTCGAATTGCCTCTTCCTTGACCGCCGCCGCCGGCTCGGTTAAAGGCGATGCGTTTCCCATCGGGAGACCACGACAGTTCCGCTCCCACGAAGGACTCTGGTAGATGGCCACTGGCCGCGTGGAAATTGGTGGCGCCAGCTTCAGTGATTAGAACCTTTTGAACCCCGCTTTGACTTTTTTGATAGTAGTAGGTCCCCGAGCGTGTCACACCGAGCGTGGGAACCCTTCCTATGCCGGCCTTCACTCGTACAGGATCGGCAGACGCCTTTCCGCCGATCATTGCAACGGACCACAAATCAAATGTGCCGGCCCGGTTACTCAGGTAAAGGATCTTCCCGTCCGGCGTCCAAACAGGAGACTGGTTCTTGTAGGCTCCCTTCACCACGGGAATATCCGTGGATCCATCTGCGGCGAGCACATAAATATACTGAGCCTGAGCCTCATCCAGGATGTCTCGCCTGGACAAAGCTGCGGAGCCCGGATCGGTGGCCAATGCGGAGTATGCAATGTATTTGCCGTCGGGTGAAATGGTTGGCCGGCCAACTTTATCGAACAAGTTCATGAACCGCCAGCCCAGGGATTTGAGCACCTTGATATCGCCGTTTGCCAGCGAAACCCGGGCGATCTGCCAGGTTTCATCTGGTCTATGAATCACAGCCAAAATGGATTTGCCGCCAGGCTCCCAGGCTACCGGCGCTATTTCTCCATATTCCGGAGTAATGACTTTCACGGTTCGAGGTTTGGAGTCCGGTTCGTTCGAAAGAATCCTCAGTTCACGGGTTGGAGAGACGCCATTACGGCTCCACTCATAGGCGACAAGGCGCCCATCCGCGGAAAGTATGGGCCACGCATTACCCTCCGACTTTTCCCCAATAGTGCCTTCAACGGCCTTATTACGCGTCGAATGGCCCGACATTAGATCGCGGATACCGATACTGTAATTACCGTCGGGATCGAAAGCTACGAACCGGCCGTCCTCACTGACAGGACTTGCATAGGAGAGCGGACAGTCCGAACAAATGCGAATGTCCCTCAGCTCTTTGGATGACGACAAGCTCAAGACATTTAGTCGCGCCTGTGCCTTAGCTTTCGTTTCCTGGTCAACCGTTGGCGCCGCGACAACCTGCTTGTAGAGTTCGATCGCGGCTTCTCTATCGCCTTCAACCTGGTCCTTTCGAACCGCAACCTCGTATATGACGTCGGGGGGTTGGCTCTTCTGTGCAGAGATGATTGTCGCCGTCAGCATCGCCGCGAGAATCGCCGCGCTAATCCATAGTCTTGGTCTTGTGTTCATAACTCGTTTCCTCCGGGAAACAGCGTAGTGAGTGCATGTTGGATCCTGACGGGGGAACTGTGCAGTTTTCGTGCGATTGTGCTCAGCCATCGAAGCGGTAGCCGATGCCGCGCACGCTCATCAAATAACGTGGCGAGCTGGGTTTGGGTTCGATCTTCCGACGCAGATTGACGATGTGGGAATCGACCACGCGGTCGGTGACAAACGTCGCGTTGCCCCAGGCCTCTTCAATCAATTGTTGACGGCTGAGGACCCGGCCGCGCCTCCGGATGAAAACGGACAGTAGCTTGATTTCCAGCGGCGTCGCGTCGAGCGCTTTCCGGCCGCGCCGCAATTCCGCGCGATCAAAGTCGACTTCGAAGTCCGCAAACGTGTGGATGTCCGGTGCGTCGGACTGAAACCTTCGCAGCATGGCCTTGATGCGGGCACGCAGCTCGCGGGGGCTGAACGGTTTCGTGACGTAGTCATCAGCGCCCAGCTCCAGGCCGAGAATCTTGTCGGCCTCCTGCGTTCGCGCGGTCAGCATGATGATCGGCGTGCCGACGCGGGCACGCCGCAGTTCGCGGCATACTTCCAGGCCGTCCTTGCGAGGCAGCATCAGGTCGAGCAGAATCAAATCCCATTTGTGCTCCCGGGCGCTGCGCAACGCGGAATCCCCATCGCCGGCAATCTCCACTTGATAGCCGTCCATTCTGAGATCGTCTGCAAGAACAGACGCGATGTCCGGTTCGTCTTCGACAATCAAAATGCGTGGCATTCTTTTCAACTCCTGCTTTCCGGCAACAGAATCGTGAATGTGCTTCCGGCGCCGGGCTGGCTTTCCAGCTCGATCTGACCACCGTGAGCCTGAACGATCTGCTGCACCATGGCGAGACCGACACCCGTTCCCTTGATGCCATTTGTTTTGGATGCCGCGCCGCGCACGAACTTGCGAAAGATCGGCTTGTGCTCGTTTACGGGAATGCCGAGTCCCTTGTCGCGAACGCGAATAGCCAAACGATTGTCGCGCCGCGACAGTTCCACCCACACCGTGTGGCAATCCGGAGAATACTTCACCGCATTGTCGATGAGATTTCGCAATGCGCGGCCAAGCGCGTCAGGATCCGCATAGACTAATGCCGCGGAACCGTTGTCGCAATGGGTTTTGAATTCGAGCTGGCACTGGCCGACCGCGCCTTCGTCCTGAAGTTCTTTAATCACCGATTCCACGAATTCCGATACGGCGAGCCGCTGCATCCGATATGGCTTGGCGCCCGCCTCCATCCGGCCAAAATCGAGCAACGATTCGACGAGCCTCTGAAGACGGTCCGCTGCGCGTGTCTGCGCCTGATAGTAACCGGATAGACGCGACGGGTCTGCCTGACGGCCGTCGCTGAGCATCTCCGTAACCTGGCGCAGCGACGTCAGCGGCGTGCGGAATTCATGCGAAACGGCGGCGACAAAATCCGATTGCAGACGCGCGACCGCAAGCTCCCGAGTGACCGCCCTTCCCATGAAATAGCTTCCGGCGACAGCCACCGAGAGTAGCAAACCGAGTCCCGCGAGATACAGTCGGCGCCGATCATCCGATTGCGCAAGTTCGGCCTCAGGACGGATGCTGGCGATCTGCAGCGTCCAGGGTAGGTGCGTATCCGACGATGCGCGGGTCGTTGAAGGGGCACTGGCGATTGGATCACCGAACAGCGCATGGCTTTCCGTATCCAGAAGTGCGACGCGTACCTCTTGATTCTTCAGTATCGGATCGAGACTCGCCAACCACGTTCCTTCGAGATAGCGGGGCCCGGCCAGCAAAACGATCAGACTATCGGAAGAGGCCGTCCAAACCAGAGTTGAAGATTGATTTCCGAGGAAAACACTTTTGCTGCCGGTGAAACTTCCGGGCTCGTGATTGTCCTGCCATTTGTTCCAGATGAAGTCGATTTCGGACAGTGTCAGTCCGTCGATGTTCTGTGAGGGATCCCTGCCCATCCAGGTATCCATTTCGGCCAAGGCTGCTCCGAACCTTCCATAGTCCAGTGGCCATCGTGAGGAGAAAAGATCCGTTTCAAGCTGCTGGGCTTCACGGCGAAGATCGCTGGTGCGGTTCAGTTCGGCCAATAGTCCACATCGTGCGGTGCGAGCGACGAGGTCCGCAGGATTTCCGGCGACCGCGACCCCTTGCTGCTTTGCAAGATCGGAATAAACATCGAGCGCAGCCGCGGACTGTCCGGTGTTGCGCAAAATCCTTGCCAGCCGCAGATCCGCGCCCGCGCGAATTGCGGGATCTGAAGAACGGGTCAGCGCGCGCAATCGGTCCATCGAGTCCGGGCCGTTGCCAGAGGGGAAGGCCTCTTCCGGCGACTCAAGGAGCGCGGGCTGGGAAGCATCGATAGCGATGACTCGCGTGTCCTCTCCCATGTTTTCCCGAGCAGCGGGATCGGCGAGACGCTGCTGGGTGGCAACAATTCCCTGTTGCAGCGCCGTTACGATCAGGTCGGCCGCAACGTCCCGGCGCTTTTCGATGCTTTGCTGCTCCAGAATCCTGTCCTGACGGAACAGCTTCCATCCCGCCCACACCAAAGCCGCCGCAGGAAGCAGCGTAACCGCGAGAAATAAAGCCAACAGATGACGTGGAGTGCGCATCGGAGGAACGGAGGTTATCAAATCCCTGTTCGAATTCGATGCGGCTTCTGTGCGGAATTGGTGAGGACCCAATAGGGCAGCCGCGCTGGCATTTGTTGTAGGCGCGGTCATAGAAGTTGTGAAGAAATTGGGGACAGAGAGCAATTTCCTTTTTAAGCCGTTGTATATCAATCGGGTTTCTCAGGAAATTGCTCTCTGTCCCCAATTTCCTGGTCCGTGGAAATGGCCGAGGGGGCAGGCGATCAAGAAATCCCTCTCCC
>JBGPBY010000324.1:0-8485 GCA_041481485.1 Terriglobia bacterium | reverse complement strand
TCTCCGAATTGTGGGCGGTCATAGACCGCCCCTACATTGGGGATTCGCATTCATTCACAACTCCTAAGAGATTTAAACGCCGCGGTCCCATGTATAGTAATGTGCCAGTTTCACTAACTTTCAAGGCAAGTAACCAGATCCGTACACGATGAATCCAGACGCTCTTGTCCAGATCCGCGAAGTCCATAAGAACTTTATGCGTGGCGGCGAACGCATCGAGGTCTTGAAAGGTGTCAGCCTCGACATCCCCAGGGGAGACTATCTTGCTTTGATGGGACCATCCGGTTCCGGCAAGACCACCCTCCTGAATCTTCTGGGTGGCCTCGACGCGCCCAGCAGCGGCGATATCAATATCGACGGCCAACGCATCAGCGGCATGCGCGGCAGTCCGCTGTCGCGCTGGCGTTCCTCCAATATCGGGTTCGTCTTCCAGCTCTACAATCTGCTGCCCAAGTTGACCGCAGAGAAGAATGTCGAGCTGCCACTGTTGTTGACCAGACTTTCAAAATCCGACCGGCGTGAACGCGTCGCCGTGGCATTGAAAGTGGTCGGTCTCTCGGATCGCATGAAGCATTTCCCTGCTCAACTCTCCGGCGGCCAGGAACAGCGGGTAGGAATAGCGCGCGCCATCGTCACGGATCCAACGTTGCTGCTCTGCGACGAACCCACCGGCGATCTCGACAGCAAAGCCAGCGGAGAGATTCTCGATCTGCTGCAGGCGCTCAACAAGGATCACGGCAAAACCATCGTCATGGTGACGCACGACCCGCATGCAGCGGCTCGCGCGCAAAGAACGCTGCATCTGGAAAAGGGCGTCCTGGAAAAAACCGCCCGGGCCGCGGACTGATGCGTTACCTTGGCTTGATCTGGATGAACGTGTGGCGGCGAAGGATCCGCACCATCTTCACGTTGCTATCGATCTTCATCGCGTTTCTGCTCTTCGGAATCGTCATGACGGTGCGCAACGCATTCAGCCTCGGTGTTGAGGTTGCGGGCATGGACCGGCTGGTGCTCATCAACAAAGTCACGCTGATCCTGCCGTTGCCGATCTCCTACAAACAGCGCATCGAGAAAACCCCAGGCGTCGGAGAAGTTACGCATGAGACATGGTTCAATGGCGCTTATCAGCAGCCCACCAACGTGCTCAACTCGATGGCCGTGGATCCCGAGTCATTCTTGAAAGTTTATCCGGAATACAAGGTCCCGCCCGAACAACTCGAAGTCTGGAAGAAGGACCGCCAGGGGGCACTCGTCGGGAAGGATCTTGCTGCCCGTTATGGCTGGAAGCTCGGCGACCGTGTGCCGCTGATGTCTCCTGGCTGGCGGCCAGCTGAACCGTGGGCATTCAATATCGATGCGATCTACGACGCGGAAGGCGCCGTCGACAAGACACAGTTTTTTCTGAAATTTGAGTACCTCGATGAAAACCGAACCGTTGGCAATGCCAGGAACACGGTCGGCTGGTACATCGTGAGAATTGATGATCCATCCAGGGCTGCAGATCTGGGGCATTCCTTCGATGCGATGTTTGCCAACTCTACGGCGGAAACGAAAACGACAACCGAAAAAGGCTTCATCGAAGGGTTCGCCAAACAGATCGGCGACATCGGGACGATCACCGTCGCAATCGCTTCCGTAGTTCTCTTCATGTTCGGCCTGATTGCGGCCAGCACCATGGTGCAGTCCGTACGCGAACGCACCAGCGAACTGGCAGTCCTGAAGACCCTGGGATTCACGGACCGGGTGATTCTGGCGCTCGTGCTTTGCGAGTCGTTGTTTATTACGCTTGTTGGCGGCTGACTGGGGTTGGCCGCCGCCTGGCTCTTCGTGCAGCGTGGCGATCCGACCGGTCAGCTGCCGCTCTTTGTCTTGCCTCGTCTCGACATCATTGTGGGTATTGGCCTCATGACACTCATGGGCCTGGTTGCAGGGATCTTGCCCGCTCTGGGAGCAATGCGGCTGCGCATCACCGACGCGTTGCGGAGGACGTAACACAGCCATGGCGTGGCTCAGACAAACTCTTGCGGTAATGTGGATCAACCTGCAGACACTTCCTGCACGGCTCGGTTCCTCCGTCGTAGCCATTATTGGTATAGCCGGCGTGGTGATCGTGTTCGTTTCGGTGTTGTCGATTTCGGTCGGGTTTTCATCAGCCCTGAAGGGAACCGGCTTCCCGGACCGCGCGCTGATCATGCAACGCGGTTCGGACACGGAAATGACAAGCGGCATCGGTGGAATGGAAGTTCGCATCATTCAGGAGGCGCCGGGTATTCGGCACGAAGGCAATGCTCCGCTGGCTGCCGCGGAACTTTCTCTCGTCGTCGACCTGCCGAAGAAATCCAAACCGGATGCAACGGCCAATGTTCCCATACGCGGTATCCAGCCGGTCAGCCCCAAAGTGCGCAAGGAAGTGTCCATCATCGAAGGACGCATGCTGCGCTTCGGCACGAATGAGGCGATTGTGGGCAAGAACGCAAAAGCTGAATTTGCCGGCATGAATGTCGGCGACACGATCGTTTCCGGCGTGAATAGGTGGGCCGTCGTGGGCGTGTTCCAGTCGAACGGCAGCGTCGCGGAATCCGAAATCTGGTGCGATGTGCAGAATCTGCAGAGTGTCTATCGGCGCACCAACGAGTTCAGCGCGGTCCTGGTGCAAATGGAATCTGCGGACTCGTTCAATCCGCTCAAGGACTGGCTGGAACGGAACCCTCAGATGCAGGTTGGCGCCCAGCGTGAAAACGAATACTACGCCAGCCAGTCGCGCATCATGACGCAGATCATCGACACACTGGGCTATGGCATTGCAAGCCTTATGGCCATAGGCGCGGTCTTCGGCGCAATACTGACGATGTACACGTCGGTGGCTTCACGGACGCGGGAAATCGCCACGTTGCGGGCGCTGGGATTCAACACGCTTTCGGTGATCGCATCGGTTCTGTCGGAGTCCGTGGTTCTTGGCGGTATCGGTGGTTTGGCCGGTGCAATTGGAGCGTACCTCGCATTCGATGGATTCCAAACCTCGACCATGAACTTCCAGACCTTCAGCCAGGTCGCATTCGCGTTTCGTGTAACGCCGGGGTTATTCCTGACGGGATTGATTTACGCGCTTTCAATCGGGCTCATCGGCGGACTCCTTCCCGCGATTCGTGCCGCGCGCCTGCCAATCTCGAAAGCGCTGCGGGAATTGTAGCCCGCTCGGCGCTTCAGATCGGTGGGTTTCGTATCGTTCCAGTCAAACCTTCGGGCGAGCACTTGAACGGCTTGATACTCAAATTGGATGGTGCATACTCCATCGTCGAGCGCGGCGGCGGTTGTTTGAAGAACTCCGGGTCAGTCAAGTCGACTTCGACGACAAGACGCTGGCTTGCGACATCCACGTGAAGCCGTTCGACGGTAGCGAGCGCCGTGGAGTGCAGCAGGCCTTTTGGCGGCTGACCTCTTTGCTGGACATATTGTTCCAACACACCTGCCGAATAATTTCCAGTCTCAATGACCAACGTGTCGCCTTCCCAATGACCAATGGAATGACCGAGCGAACTCCGCGCGCCGTCTTTGGGATGGGCCTAACTTCGGCCATCCGCCAATTCAATGATTTCGAAAAAACAAAGGTACGGACTGTGCCGCGACGCCGATCCGGTAATGCGCACTTTGGTGCCCGCTTTGAAGAGTTGCGGGGTGATCCCGATGCGGCTGAGTTGCGTGACGCCATGGGATTCGCAGACGTATTCCTGAGTACTGCCATTCTCGTCAAGGGCGTTGATATGGAGGTAGCTGTGCGGGTTTCTCGCTTCGTACGCTTTCACCGTACCCGAGATGTGCACCTTCTTGCTGGAGTCAAAATGCGGCGCGAAGCTGTGATGCGCAGTCCCATTCGATGCGGCAAGCATGACGAGAATGCAGGCACTGGAGACGCAACACGCAACTTTCGAAAGCATGACACCTCCGCCCATCACCTTGGCCAAGACATTGTATGCGTTAACACTCACGAGAAGGTAATGGCATTTGCAGAGCGTCTCCGTGCTTTTCGTCCAGCTGGAAGATTGCCGCATCCCTGCGGAATGGAAGGAGCAAACAGGATGGTTTTTTGTTGCGAATCCCAAATGGAGAGATCAAAGTCTTAGCCGAATCTATCCCCACTTCGAGGTCCAATATGCGCAGAGCAAACGCATTAATCATTCCATTCGCACTGACGATCACGTTGACCACCTTGGGCCAGACATCGAACCTTGCAGAGATGAACGCGCGGCTGCGCGCTGAAGAAACAAATAGCTCGAAGATCATGTGGATTCTGCACGAGATCACGGACGTGCACGGCCCGCGCCTTACAGGTTCTCCCGGCTTGCGAGACGCACAGGACTGGACTGTGGCGACCATGAAATCGTGGGGACTGGTGAATGTGAAGCTGGAGCCCTGGGACTTTAATCATCAGGGGTGGCAAAACTATGAGCTCACTGCGAACGTCATTAAGCCTTTCCAGCAACCGTTGAATGTAAGGGCAGTCGCATGGACGCCAGGGACGAATGGCGCCGTCGAAGGTCCGGTGCTCGTCGTGATTCCTCCGGTGCCGCCTGCACAGGCCGGAACCGGTGGCGGTCGTGGTGGCCGCGGCGGAGGGAATGGAAATGATCTGGCCGCAATCGCAAGGGCGGGGACTTCACCTCCACCCATGCCGTCCGCGCCTGCGTCGGCGAATAACGTGCCCGTCACGCAAGCTGTTCTTGATGACTATCTCACGTCGATCAAACCGAAGGTACGCGGTTCAATCATCTTTTACGGAGCGCACGTGCAGGTTGCGGAGAACTTTGTGCCCTCGCCTTTGCGCAACACGGACGAGTCGTGGGAGAACCGCGGTGGCCGCGGCGGAGTTCCGCCTGCAAATGTTGCCGCGGCACCGCAGAGAGGACAACCTCCGGCAAATCCGGCGAATGCCGCAGCTGGTGGTCGTGGAGGAGGGGGCGCCGCTGCAGCAACGCCTCAGGGATTGACAGCGCAACAGATTGCGCAGAAGGTGAACAAGTTTCTGATCGACAACGGAGCTGTGGCGAAGGTGACAGACGCGGGCCGGCAGTACGGCATCATCGTTCAGCAATCGACCGCAATGTACAACGAGGATCCAGACAATCCAAACCTGCCATCACTCATCATGGGTAATGAGGACTACGGACGCATTTACCGCACTGTCACGCAAGACGGCCTTCCTGTAATTGTCCGCCTCAACATCCGCAATGAGTTTTATCCGGAAGGGAAAACCGCCTACAACGTTACCGGCGAATTGCCGGGCACGGACAAGGCGGACGAGGTCGTCATGTTGGGCGGCCACTTCGATTCGTGGAACTCGGCGACCGGCGCCACCGATAACGGCGCCGGCTCGGCGATTGCACTCGAAGCGATCCGGCTGTTGAAATCGATTGGCGCGCAGCCGCGCCGCACAATTCGTGTCGCCCTGTGGAGTGGTGAAGAGGAAGGACTCTATGGATCGATCGCTTATGTTGCCGAGCATTTCGGCAGCGCCGAGAATCCCAAGCCTGAGTTCTTCAAGTTCAACGGCTACCTGAATATCGATGATGGCACTGGCAAGCCGCGCGCAGCCAGTGTGTTTGGCCCGCCGGAGACTGCGAGTATGGTGCAGACCGCGATGGACTTTTTCAAGGACTGGGGATTTCATCGCGTGAGCCCCACTCTGGGCCGCAACACGGGCGGTACCGACAGCACATCATTCAATAATGCCGGATTGCCGGGCATCGGCTACAGCCAGGATCCTTTCGACTACAACACCTATACGCACCACACCAATTTCGACACGTACGAGCGCCTCTATGAGCCCGATTTGCGCGAAGCCGCCATCGAGGAAGCGCTGACCGCCTACGCATTGGCAACCGCCAATGAGATGCTGCCACGCTGTTCCGCAGCAACAATGCCTCCGCTGCCACCAGAGCCGGCAGCGCGTGGAGGCACGACTCGGAACAATCCACCTCCGGTAACGCCAGTGCGGCAGTTCTACGGTCCGCCGCTCGCCGCCGGTCAGACGGCGCCGCCAACGCCCGCAACATGCGCGGCTTCCACGCCGGTGGAACCTGCGTCTGCAAAGAGGTAAACCGCGAAGGCGACCATCAACCTCCGATTTGTCACCTGGTACGGAAGCATAGGAAGGATTCAACCGGACCAGCAAGAAAAAACGCCGAACGGTTTGAAGAGTGGACCTGTCAGCGCTCAGCAAATCTGCTGGGAGCTGCGGCCTTTTCCTCGGTGGTTCAGGAATTGGTATTTTTCGCTATTTTTGTAACAATCCAACATCGTTTTCGCTTTGCGAAATTGCAGCGCTAATCCTAACATTTGGAGCACTGTCAACTCGGAGTACAGATTGATGATGGCGCATCTCCTGACCGTATTACTGCTGCTGGCACCGCCGCAAGCTCCTGCACAGAAGCCGGTATCCATCGAGGGACGTGTTCTGCGAACTGGAACCACGGACCCGATTCCCAATGTTCCGGTGACACTGGTGAAGTCCGGCGCGAATTCTCCAAATCTCACCGCCGCGGCTGCCGCTACATTGGAATCCTTGCAGCGACTTGTTTCAGACAATCCGGGGCTGGCGCAGTCCACAATTGACAGCCTTATTTCGAGCCAGGAGCAGGCCCTCGGATTGCCTGCAGGTTCGTTGCAGCCCGGGGCTCAGAATACGGCGCTGACCGACGCCGCTGGGCATTTCAGTTTTGCCAATCAAGCGCCGGGCAAATTCAACATACGGGCAACGCGCGAAGGTTTTTTTGGACCGTCCGTAAACGGCAGTCCCTCCACATCGGTATCGGTGACGATCACGGTCGAGGCAGACAAACCTGCACCGCCGGCGGATCTGTACATGGTGAAGGGCGGAGTCATCAGTGGACGCGTGCGCGATCCCAACGGACAACCGGCATCCGGGATCACGATAGCGGCGCATCGGGTCACCTTCGCCAACGGCCGGCCGCAGTGGACCGTACAGTTGTCCAAACCCACGGATGACCGCGGGGAATATCGAATCTTCTGGATTGGACCGGGTGACTATTATGTCGGTACAACGCCTAGAACAATCACAACGGTGCCTGGTCTTCAGGATAGTTGGGCCCGAACGTTCTTTCCAGGAGTGACTGATCCAGCGTCAGCTTCCGTCATTCAAATTCGAGATGGCTCCGAGGTCCCCAGCATCGACTTCACGATTCAATCGCTGGCGACTCCTTCCGTCTTCAAAATTACGGGACGCGGAAGCAATCCGCTGGCGGTTCCAAACGCCACGACTGGAGCCCTGGATCGGACGTTGTCCAATTTTATTCTTTCGCCAAGGGAACCCGGAATCCTCGATTCGGTCAATCCTCCTTCGGTGCAAAACGCACTCTCCTCAAACGCTCGTCCTAATGGTGAATTCGAGATCCGCAATGTGCGTCCGGGTTCTTATGATTTGATTACCTATTTCATTACGCCTGTTACGCCAGGCCCAGCTCCGGGGGCGGCAGCCCCTGGGACGACGACGCCTGCGGCTCCCCCAGTACCTCCACCCGTCAGACGCTATTACATCGACCGGGTACGAGTGGATGTTCGCAATTCTGACGTTGAAGGCATCCAATTGGAAGTCCGGAAGGGAACCGAAGTGAAAGGCCGCGTTGTCGTGCAAGGCTCTGGATCCATTCAGTTGGACAAAATTCGACTGATCTTTCACTCTCAGGACACTATCCCTGACGCTTTTGCGTCCATCATGGGGGCCGTAGTTGTCGATGCAAGCGGGGAATTTACGATCCCCGATGTTCCGGCCGCACGGCTTTCCCTTCAAGTGACGGGACTCCCAGAGAATGCATACGTCGTGGATATTTTGCAGAACGGCGCGAGCATTTTTGACTCCGCATTCACAGTTGGAAGTGAACCCGTCACCGGCCTCCGGGTGGAAATTGGTGCATCCGGAGGAATCATTGAAGGGACGGTAGAAAACGGCGACCATAAGGCCGCCGCCAATGCCACTGTGGTTCTGGTGCCGCCAGCGGATCACCGGGCCAACCCGATGATGTACAAAACAGTACAAACCGATCCGTCGGGTCATTACTCGATGAAAGGTGTGCCGCCTGGACAGTACACCTTATTTGCATGGGAGAACGTTCCCTCAACGGCGTGGATGAACTCGGATTTCCTGGCCAAATACCAAAACCGCGGGCGTGCTGTGGTTGCAACGGGGGACGCCAGTCAGAGTATTCAATTGAATTTGATTCCCGATGAAATTAATCGACGCTGAGCGACTGTAGGGGCGGTCTATGACCGCCCGCGATTTCTAAGACTGAAACAATGTGGGCGGTGATAGACCGCCCCTACAGGGGGAAATCGCATTCATTAACGGCACTCCGCTAGCCCGCATTTCTCACCGGTTGCCGTCGCGAAACGGTCGAGACGCCGTCCAGACAAGGCGCGCGACCGAGGCCGACGCAGGCGTACTTTACAGTACGTCGAGTCGGCCGACCGAGCG
>JBGPBY010000323.1:0-8492 GCA_041481485.1 Terriglobia bacterium | reverse complement strand
CCTGAAAATCGTGCGCGGTCACAGACCGCGCCTACAGGGGAACGAAGCGCAGCCAGCGCAGTTTGGCGCTGAGGGATCGCGGGTTGCTTCGGACTTCATCCGCCGTGGGCCGGATGAGACCGGATTGAATGCTGCCCGGATCAGCCTCGCGCTCCAGTTCCTGAAACATTTTTTTAACTCGCCGGTCCTCACCGGAATGGAATGTCAGAATCGCCACTCTGCCCCCGGGCTTCAAGCACAACGGCATGCTGTGCAGAAACGACTGGAGGGCGCCGAATTCATCATTCACCGCAATCCTCACTGCCTGAAAGACGCGTCGAACCGTGTCAAGGTTGACATCCACGGATCGAACCGCCTCTGCCAGCTGCCACGTTGTTTGCGGTGCGGCCGCTGAAACAGACTGCGCGATTCGCTCTGCCTGCGGCTCATCCGCGTTTTCTACAAGCAGTTTTGCCAACGTCGAGGGCGGTGTCCGCCCGATCCATGCCGAAGCAGGAATTCCGCGCTGCGGATTCATCCGCATGTCCAGCGGGCCCTCTTCCCTGAATGTAAAACCCCGCTCCGGATTGTCGATCTGCATCGACGAAAGCCCAAGGTCGAGAAGAATCATGTCTACCGCCTCGGGCAGGACCTTCAGGATTCCTGCGAAATTCATCACATGCGCGCTAAATACTTCACTACTCAATCCGATATCTCTAAGACGCTGCTCGGTCCTGCGAAGTTCAACTGAATCGACATCGAGCCCAATGAGTTTGCCACCCGGCAGAATCGACTGCAGCAGTGCCTCGGCGTGGCCACCGTAGCCGAGTGTGCCATCCACAGCGACTTCGCCAGGACAAGGCTGAAGCACCTCCAGAATTTCCCGAATCATGATCGGACGATGCGTCCCCGCCGGTGTTTTGCCGGCCGAACGGACCTTCTCGAGTTCCTCCGGATAGCGATCCGGATTCAATTCCTTGTACTTCTCGGAAAAGTGCCGGGGATTTTTGCCGGAGTATCGAGCCCGCCGTTTGGGTTTAACGAAAGGTGCATCCATAATGAACAGTCGGTCTACCTTCAGTAGAGTAAATCATGATCATGACAGAGAGTTTTAAGGAACGTTTAAAGTCCGCAACAGAGCTTCTCGAATCCATTGCGAAATCCCGGGAGCTGCTGTCGCAAGTTTCGGAAGAAGAACAGGGCCGGCTGGTTCGCGCCGCCGGCGAGGTTTTTGAGCCCGACAATGCGGCTCGCCGGCGATTGCTGAAGGCAAACCGGCGGCAGCACAAATCCGAAAAGCGTCAGAACGAAGAAGCGACATTGTCGGAAACCGGAATCCGAAGGCTTCGCCGTCAGACGGTGTTTACCACGCCCAATGTGTTCCCGCCTCCGGAATTCAAGCAGCAGGACGTCGACGAACCCGATTTCCGGGAAGCTTCCGAGCCGCAGCATTGCTATATCTGCAAACAATCCTATTCGTCCGTGCACCATTTCTATGATCAATTGTGCCCGGAATGCGCAGCGTTTAATTTTTTCAAACGCACCGAGACGGCCGATCTGCGCGGCCGTGTGGCATTGCTGACCGGCGGCCGCGTCAAAATCGGGTACCAGGCCGGTATCAAATTGTTGCGGGCCGGCGCTTCGCTGATCGTAACGACACGGTTTCCACGCGATTCCGCGGCGCGTTACGCGCACGAGCCGGATTTCGAGGAGTGGTCGGACCGCCTGGAAATTTACGGCCTTGATCTTCGCCATACGCCGAGCGTTGAAGCGTTTTGCCACCAGTTGAATGAAACTCGCGACCGTCTGGATTTCATTATCAATAATGCATGCCAAACGGTAAGGCGTCCTCCCGAGTTTTATCAGCACATGATGGAGAGCGAATCGGCATCGGCGCTTCAACTGCCCGAACGCGTACGAAAGTTGCTCGGTTCTTTTGAAGGATTGCGCGGGTATCACATGCTTCCGGTCAGCCCGGCAGAGCTGTCGCAGGTTCCGTTGCTGCCTGACGAGCGCGCAGCCCAGAGTGCCCTGTTTCCGCAGGGTGAGCTCGATCAGGATCTGCAGCAAGTCGACTTGCGGGATCGCAATTCCTGGCGGCTGCTGCTGGCCGAGATCTCATCCGTCGAATTGCTGGAAGTGCATCTGGTGAATGCCGTCGCGCCGTTCATCATCAATGCGCGATTGAAACCTTTGATGCTGCGTTCTCCAGAGCGCGACAAACACATCGTGAACGTTTCTGCAGTCGAAGGTCAGTTTTACCGGCGTTTTAAAACCACGCGGCATCCTCATACGAATATGGCAAAGGCCGCACTAAATATGATGACTCGAACCTCGGCCACGGATTACCACGCCGATGGCATACATATGAACTCTGTCGATACGGGTTGGGTCACCGATGAGGATCCCGTGGAAATCGCCAGGCGGAAAACCGCAGAGCATGCGTTCCATCCGCCACTGGATATCGTCGATGGCGCCTCCCGAATTGTAGATCCCATTATCGCGGGATTTAACAGCGGCCACCATTTCTGGGGACAATTTCTGCGGAATTATCGTCCTACCGACTGGTGAATACCCGTCCCTACCACACTCGCTCCAGCACACTCTTCCATTCATTCATCATGGTTTCGTCCAACGACAAGACTCCCGCCCGCGACACACCTTCCGGCGGGGGCGCCAATGCCATCATACGATCGACGACCTGGCCGCGGAGATCGCCGCGCAGCCTTGGTATCAGATACCACAATGTCAGCGTGTCGCGAGCTCGCGACTCCTGCAGCACCACATCCAGATGCCGCGCCCTGTCTCTTTCGTCCTTTCCGAAATCCACAACTTCCAGCGCCTGCTTCAGGCGATCCGAAGCATCTTCGAAATAAGGGCTCCCCATTCCGTCTCCGGGACGCGTCCGGCAGTACGCCCCTGCGGGAATAGTCGTCTCCCGGCCATGAAAATCCAGTGCCACAAGCCCCAGAATCACGTGAAGCATGGTGCTGCCGTCGCGCTGCACCTCGCAGGTATAGATACACCCCAAATCGATTGCGTTCACCGAAGGCGTTTCCACGACAAACAATCGCGGAGGCGACCACGTTCGCGCCGTGATCTTGCCGCGGTCGAGCGCAATGCGATGCTGATCGGAATTGGTCGACAGCAACCGGATTCGCGAATTCGGGTCGAGATCCAGCTGGCCAATGTTGGCAATCTTCAACTCCACCTCGGAATTGGAGTTGGTTTGCAGCGTGTCGCCCGGACGAAGCCGGCTTGTCTCTGTGATGCGTGCGATTCCGATCCGGGGCGTGCCACGAACACTGGCGATTTCCCAGGATGATGTGGATGATACGGGAGTGTGATCCATCAGAAACGCGCTGAATGCAAAGACAGCCGCAGCCCCCGCAATGACGGTGCAAACCTGAAACCAGGACAACCCTTTTGCCGCGTCCGGCTTGCCCGCCAAAGCTGCCGTCTGGATTTCCTGCCACCACAGTCCGGGTGCGGTTTCCTCCGGTATGCTCGACGCCAAATATGATCCGAACTGGATCTCCTCAAAGGCCAAACGGCACTTCGCACAATCGTGCAGATGCGATTCGACACGTGTCGCTTCCGGCGCCGTGAGTTCGCCATGCAGATATGCCGAAAGATGATGAATCACATGTTTCCTGATCATTTCAAACTCCCGGATTCCATCCATCCCGCAAATACGCCAGTTTGCGCGCCAAAATTTGATGTCCGCGGTTGAGCCTCGATGCCACCGTTCCCTTGCTGCATCCCAGAACGACGGAAATCTCGTCATACGACAGGTCTTCGAAGTGCTTCAACAATATGGCCATCCTTAGTTTGGGTTTCAGCGCTGCAATGGCATTGCGAATGGAGCGCTCCCGTTCGTTCTCGAGATATCGCTGTTCGGCGGACTTGCGCCTCTCCGGAATCTCCGGGGCCTGTGCGCTGTCGAAGGACAAGAAGCGCCGCAGCGCGCGCTTGCGGTCATGACAAGCGTTGGTCACGAGCCGGTAAAGCCAGGTTGAAAACTCCGATCGGCTTTCGAACTTTGAAATATGCGTCATGAGCTTCAGGAAGACCTGTTGCGTGATGTCATGAGCCGCGGCCTCATCTCCGGCAAAGTAATACAGTGCAATGGAGTAGACGCGATCCTTGTAGATTTCAAAGAGCAGACGAAATCCTTCCGGATCGCCGCGCTGGCACGCTTCGATAGTTCGGTCGTCAATGGAGAAATCGCTTGTCACCGCGCAGAGCTTCATTGCGCTTCAAGGTACCAAAGAATCGACTATTAGACGCACGGAGGGAACAATTTCTTCCAAGGAAGATTTGATTTTTTTGATCTGCCGTGCCTCCGGCACTGAAGTTTGGCTTGGTTCTAAATCCACCGGCTTACGCCGGTGGCTAAAGAACTGTCGCCGCTACGCGGCTGGGAGACCAGCCCGACGTTCCCAGCCGCGGAGCGGCGGCACTCCGCCTAGCCACCGGCGGCAGCCGGTGGAGAGTGAATCCGCAAATTCAAGGGATTGCTTCAGCCTGACATTCCCCAGCCGCGGAGCGGCGGCACTCCGCCTAGCCACCGGCGTAATCCGGTGGAAAACGCGTCAACCAATTACAAGAGCTGCGGAGCAGCGTCAGATTAATAAAATCGTTTCGGTTTGCGAAATGGCAGGATGCGCGCGGTGGGCAACTCGTATTCCGTCGACTCTTCAAAATTCTCCGGCGCGGTGTGATCCAGAATCTCGTTTGCGGCCTGCACATTGGCCGCGTCCACGCGCAACTTCACACCGCCAATGGCTGCCATACGGACAATGTTTTCATCCGCGAGGAACGTATCGACTCCCGACGACTCCAGCCGGCCCTTGGCCAGCAGGGCCTCGTGCAGATCGCGATACCCGCGAATAGTCACCAGCTCTCGAATATCCAGTTCGTGCTCAGAATCCGGAAATGGCATGCGTCCATTATGGCTTTTCTTTCACTTCGAATTCATTTGAAATGTGTCGCTCTTGACGATTCCCAAAACGATCGAAGAAAACCGATTGCCATTCTTCGCAGCCTCACGATCGATGGAGCGGACCAGCGGCATGTCCCGCGAATCCATCCCACGGCCAAGCCCATAGGTGAGCAATTTCTGGGTAAGCGTTTGTATGAAAATATCGGAACGACTGACCAGCCAGTTTCTCAACTCCACCGGACCATTCACGGTCGTGCCATCAATTAACATTTCCTTCGCGTCAATTGAAAGTCCGCCATCGGTATCCCTCCACATTCCGATCATGTTGAAATTCTCCAGTGCATAGCCAATCGGATCCGTGTAGCGGTGACAGCTGATGCAGGCATTCGAGTTTGGATAAGAATTCTTGAGGTCCTCCAACATTTGGCGGACCGGTGGTTCAACCACGTTTGGATCGTTGGAGCGTTGGCGAAGTGACGATTCGCTCGGTGGCGGGTCCGGGGGATGGATCCCAAGCAACCTCGTAATGACCCAATAGCCGCGCTCCGTCGGAGACGTTCGATTGTTGTAGTTCGAGTTATTCGCGGTCGCAAGAAAGGCCGCTTTTCCCAGTATTCCGCGCCGCACATCCAATGTGTCCATCAGGACAACACGCCGGAATTGGCTGCCGCTGACATTGGGAATCCCGTAGAAACGTGCCAACCGGTTGTTCACGAATGTGTAGTTCGCGGTCAGAAGGTCGGTCACGCCGCGATCTTCACGGACGACGCTGTCGAAGAACATTTCCATTTCCCGCATCATGGCCTGCCGTAGCGATGCGTCAAACTCTGGAAAAAACGCTTGAGAAGGTTTCAGGCTTTGAAACGACCACATGCCCAGCCATTGCCGTGCGAAATTTAGGGATAATGCCTCGGCCCGATAGTCCTGTAGCATGCGCAAAGTCTGTTGTTCCAGAACAGCGGGATCGTGCAGCTTTCCCTGTTTCGCCAGCGCGATCAATTCGGCGTCGGGGCTCGTACTCCACAGAAAAAACGACAATCTGGATGCCAGAGCGAGATCGCTGATGCGATATGCTTCCCCCGGTTTCACTGCCGCAGGCGCTTCTTCTGTGCGATACAGAAACTTCGGGCTTGCAAGAATTTGAGACAGTGTCGCCATGACCTTCGGATCGATGCCGTAACCCGCTGTATTACCCGCAGCGATCAAGCCTTCAATATCTGCGGTTGATGCAGATCCACGAAAGGCATTTTCAGTCAGACTCGTTATGATCTTTCGAAAACACGCCGGGTCGTCAATGATATTGCCCAACCCCAATACAAACGCTCCCGAAGGGAGGCAAGGGAATATTCTTTGAAAGCTTGACGAACTTGGCGGTGCCTGGACAGCAAGCCGGCTCACGATGGGAGCAACGCCGATGTATGCTTCCCGAAATTTCGGTGAGTCCTCAAGCGTCGCTGCGATCGTGTCAAAACCGCTGGAACTATCATCCATTGGCAGCAACTGACCAGGTTCGATTTCGAGATCCAAAAGATCGCGGATAGCGTTTGCATACTCCGTTCGATTTAGCCGGTGTGGAACGATCGCTGGAACATATGTCCTGGCGTCCGTGTCCAGCGCGGTCTCCAGAAACTGAGCCACCGAAACTCTCAGTTCGGCAGGAGGCAGCGGAACTCCGGCACCTGCAGACGGATGAATGCCAAGCCGGAGACGGTGTGCTACTTTCTCCCACAATGCGCGGTTGTCCGCCACATGGGCAATGTCGTTCCCTGGGTCCTCAAAAATAACGTTTGCAATCCGATCATCCCGATTGTGGCAACTCAAACAGTATTGTCTGATAAACGCGAGTTGCGGATCGACGGCCTGCACGGCTCGTTGTTGCGACTCCACTGCCGGTTCCATCATCGCCGCGACGTATGGGGTTTCCGGGCTTCGAATGAGTGAACCCAGCGGAACTCCGAGCGGTTTGGCAACTGCAGGCAAAACCATCGCAGAAATCTCAGTGACCTGAACCGCAGCAATCGAGAGCGTGACGACGCCAATCATCATCACCAGTGCGGACGCTGCAAATCGAGAGGCTCGGCTGCGCGCAATTCTCGAATCCAAAATCGCGACGAGACGCACTTTCAATTGCGACGGGTGCACCATCAAAACCGCAGCTGAAGCAACTCCGGAATTTAATCCGCGCGTGATCTGAAGCAGATGCTCCGCGTAGTCGGCATCCACTGCACCTGTCCGAAGCACGTAGTCATCGCAGGCCCGTTCGCGTTCTGCGTGCAGGCGATACACGGCATACCACACCAGCGGGTTGAACCAATACAGACTGCGCACCACCTGCCCGAGCATCTGACCAATAGCATCGTGACGCCGGATGTGAGCCAGTTCGTGCGCAAGCACCAGCGTTTGCCGGTCATGCGGCCACCGGATTGCGGCGGCAGGCAACAAGATCACGTGACCGAAAATCCCCCAAGTCATTGGAGAAACCGCATCGTCGCAAATGCGAAGCTGAATCCTGCCGCTGCATCCAATGGTTTTCTGAGCTTCAAGGAATCGTAATTCGAGATCCGATCCAGCTGCCGCTCTAGAACCCTTCGTCAGCTTGCGCAGCTGCCACAACGAGTGAATCCATCGGCTGACGGAAAGAACAGAGCCCAGCATCCAAACCAGACTCAGGATTTCGACCCAGCTCCATCGGGGCAGCTGCAGAAGAGTGGAGGGAGCCGGAGAGTAAGATGCCAATGCGGGACGCACCGTGTCTGACTTACTCGTTGGCAACGACATATGCGGCACATCCGGCGGAGCCTCTTCGGTCAGCGGCGACGTATCGTATCGCGTCAGAGCCGACCCGGCCGGCAACACCGGCACGTCCCACTTGGGCAGTATGTCGGAAACGACGGGAAAGACCAGCACCGCCAGCAAGCCGATTGCCCATAACGCATGGCGAACCGATGCGGAAGCCCGTCTGAGGCTGAAAGCCACCACACTCACGCAGACCAGCAGCATCGAGGTTCGGATCACAATACCAATCGCGCTCAGCATCGGAATCATCGGCGGCCTCCTTTGCCTTTCGCACGAGCTTTTTCGATCAGCCCGGCCAGTTCATCCAGTTCCTCTTTGGAAAACTGAGATGGCGCTACATCGAGCAGCGCGAGTGCGGCACGGCCGCGCGACCCGTTGAAGAAAGTCTCGATGAGATGTGAGATTGCCGAACGCCCAGCCTTCTGAGGGTGCAGAATTGGAACGTAGACATACTTCGCACCGTCCCTTTCGTGCTTCACGTGCCCCTTGTTCTCCAGCGTTGTGAGCAACGTTCTCACGGCGGAATATCCCGGCGGATCCGCCAGGCTTTCCATCACCTGGGCGGCCGTGGCCCGCTGTTTCGCGTAAAGGATGTCCATGATTTGCCGCTCTCTGCGGCTCATTGCGGAGTGCGATTTCGACATGGTGTGCGGCCACGCTATCACTGCGCTCTGGCGGCGTCAACGACAAAGTGCGTAAACACCCGCACTTTGGAAACCGGTAGTGGGCATTTTGAAACTGTAGGCGCGGTCTATGACCGCGCGCGATTTCT
>JBGPBY010000322.1:0-8498 GCA_041481485.1 Terriglobia bacterium | reverse complement strand
CTTTTTTATTGGGTAGCGCGTTCTTGTTCCACCGGCTCACGCCGGTGGCTATAGGACTGCCGCCGCTACGCGGCTCAAACAGGCTCTCCCAGCCGCGGAGCGGCGGCTGTCTCATAGCCACGGCTCTCATACCGTCGTCGCTTCGCGGCTTCCCCGCCGCGGAGCGGCGGCAGTCCCCATAGCCACGGGCGTAAGCCCGTGGAAAGCGTCTTCCTACCATTCCAGCGCCGGAGGCGCTGCAGATATTCAGGAAATCCCAAAAAAGAAAGGAGGGCCGGCACACGGGGGATGTGCCGGCCCCTTATGAAAGGATGGGCAATTCCAGAATCGTCCACCCCAATGTCGTTTTCGTGAGAACGGTATGAAAATCCTGTCAATCCCGCGTATTTTGCTTTGCGCAAAATCCATCCGGCTTCCGGATTTTTCCGTATTGTCCTTAGAGGAGCATATGCAACCGACACACACGTACAACACATTCGATCTTGAGCGCTATCTCCACAATTCCAGAAAAGTTCAGATATCGGACCTTGACTTCACAAAAGCAAGGGAATATCCGCTGAGTTCCGATGAGGTCCGCTGCCTGAGTTACATGATGGACATCGAAGATCATACTCTCAGTTATCTTCGTGGATTGATGAAAACCTGCGCGGTTCGTGATCCGGAAACCGTCGCTTTTCTCAGCTGCTGGGTGTACGAAGAATTTTTTCATGGGCGCGCGATCCGCCAGTTTCTCCACGCGATGGGAATCGAGTTCTCTGCGAATCGCATTCAGGAAGTCAACACGCGCCGCTCATGGCGCGAAGGTCTTGAAGAATTCGCCACCTCCATGCTCTGCCATATGATTCGCGATTTTCATGCCGTCTACTTTTCATGGGGCGCCATTCAGGAATTGACAACTGCCGAAGCGTACGGCGTACTGGCGGGCAGAACACAAAATCCTGTTCTTCGTGAGCTCCTCTGCCGCATTGCAAAAGATGAACGCCGGCACTTTTCGTTTTACTTCAACAAGGCGCGTCCACTGCTTCAGTCCAGAGCCTCCCAAAAAGTCACGCAGATCATCCTGCGCTATTTTTGGACACCCGTCGGGGACGGAGTCAAAACCAACGATGACGTGGACTGGACTATGCGCTTCGTTTTCGGCAAGCCAGGCGCCCGCGACATCACACGCCGGATCGACTCGGTCATCTCGCGATTGCCGGGTCTCGGCTGGTTCAACCTGGTCAGCACCATGACGGGACTGCGTGGAAAACAGCCCGGGCCGCAAACTGAAGCGTGTGCCTGAAATTTTGGTAGTATGTTCGACCTTGCATGATGAATGACGAAGACCGCGAGAATATTGTACTCATTCAAAGAATGGCTTCCCGAGATACGAAGGCCCTAGACGCTTTCTACGATCGATACAATCGTCTCGTGTTCAGCCTCGTGCTGAAAATCATCCGTACTCGCGAAGATGCGGAGGATATTGTGGTGGACGTTTTCTGGCAGGTCTGGCAACAGTCGTTCCGGTACGATGCGTCGAGAGGAAAACCGCTGGCCTGGCTGCTGACCATTGCACGCACGCGAGCCATTGACGGTTTGCGATCCATCCGCCGCCAGCCCTCGCAGTCTCCGGCCGCTTCAGAACCGGAAGATCGGCAAATGAATAGCCTGCATGAAATGCCGGCGGACCCCGGGGTTCTGGCAGACACACGTCAGGCCGTGCGCAAGGCGTTGAACGAGCTGCCGGACCAGCAACGAATTCCTCTGGAGATGGCTTATTTTGAAGGTATGACCCATACGGAAATCGCCGAAGTTCTGAATCAACCGCTGGGAACGATGAAGGATCGAATCCGCAACGGAATGTTGCATCTGAAACAGCAACTAAAAGCGTATTTATGAACAGGAAACGCCAATGAAGCATCTTGAACTCACCGGGGAACTGCAGGAATCGGCCAGCTTCTACGCGGCCGGAGCCATGCCCGAGGATGAGAGAAGACGCTATGAGAGGCACCTCTCAGAGGATGGCTGCGACATCTGCCGGTCAGAGGTTCTGGCGTTTCAATCTGCGATTCACTCCCTGGCTCTGAATCTGCCGGAGCAAAATCCCGCACCTGTCGCCAAAATGCGGCTGATGGCGCAAGCGGAATTGTCCGCATCCAGGAGCGGCCTGGAAAGCCGGCGTCAGCGCCGAGGAACGGAATGGCTGGCATGGCTGATTTCGGCCGCGTCGACCGCTGCGCTGATCGCAATCGTCGTGGTGAATTCCAATTTGCGACAAAGTGTGAACTCGCTGACCAGCCGAGTCGCAGAATTGGAGTCCCAGATGCTGGGACAGCGCACGACGCTTGCATTGTTCACCTCGCCGCAGGTTCGCGTCATTGATCTGGCGGGTCAGGGAACAACTCCAGGTGCAGCTGCCCGCGTTTTCTGGAACGTACGTGAGAAGCGATTGCTGTTTTACGTCAGCGATCTTCCGCCCGTCTCCAATGACCGTACGTACCAGCTCTGGTTTGTGCCGAAGAATGGCCAGCCCGTCAGCGCCAGCGTGTTCAATACGAGTTCTGACGGTTCGGCTATGGCAGACATACCCGTGCCGGCAAACCTCGGAGACTTGAAAGCTACGGCGGTAACGACGGAACCTGCGGGAGGAGTTCCGCAACCGACCGGTTCATTCGTTCTTTTGGGAAGTATCTAGCCGGACGCGAAATCAGGCGCCCATGCTTTCCGCTTGATGGCGAATATCTTTGCCATGCACGAGGAAGATCACTCCTTCGGCAATGTTGGTGGCATGATCGGCAATGCGCTCGAAGTTTCGGGATGCGAGGATGAGATCCAATCCCTGCTGAATCAGCTGCGGATTTGCAGTCATTTCTGCAATCAGATCCCGGATAGCGGCGTCCCGGTAGCGGTCCACTTCGTCATCACGCTTCAGAACATCGCGGGCCAGCTGTTCGTCCCTGCGGTGAAATGCATCGAGCGCATCGTGAACCATGGCCTCGGCCGCATTTCCCATTTGGGAAATTTCGATCATCGGCCTTGCTGCCGGATTTGAAATGATAGAGATCACCCGGGTCGCAATATTCAGCGCCTTGTCCGCCATGCGTTCGAAATCGTTGGTGGCCTTCATGATGGCCGTAATCAGCCGCAGGTCCGATGCCAGAGGCTGCTGCAGCGCCAGCAGGTCCAGACCAAGCTTGTCGATTTCGTTCTGAAAGCGGTCGACTTCGGGTTCAATGACGTCGATCACCTCCATGGCGGCATTGCGATCGAGCGTCCGCAGGGCATCATTGCTACGGCGTATCGCCACTTGCACAAGCACGCCCATGGCCTGGAAGCGATCTTCAATGTATCGGAGGTCCTGATCGAAGTGGCGCATGCTGCCTGCTTTCTGGCGTGTTTTAGCCGAATCGACCGGTAATGTAGTCTTCAGTTTCCTTCCGCGCCGGATTGCCGAAGATGGTACGCGTCTCATCCAATTCGATCAATTCTCCAGACAAGAAGAATGCCGTGAAATCAGCGGTCCGTGACGCCTGTTGCAAATTGTGCGTCACGATCGCAATCGTGCAGGTTTCCTTCAACTCGTGCAGCAATTCTTCGATTCGCGCGGTCGCAATAGGATCCAGCGCCGAACACGGTTCATCGAGCAGCAGGACTTCGGGAGACAGCGCCAGCGCTCGGGCGATACTCAGGCGTTGCTGTTGCCCTCCAGAAAGATCGTATGCGGACTTATGCAGATGATCCTTCACCTCGTTCCACAATGCCGCGCGCCGCAGGCTGCGTTCCACGGCTTCGCTCAGACGCTTGCCGTGCCAGCCTTCCAAACGCAGTCCGTAAGCGACATTGTCGAAAATGGATTTCGGGAACGGATTGGCTTTTTGAAACACCATTCCCACGCGGCGCCGGAGTTGCGTCAGTTCAATCGTTCGGATATCGACTCCATTCAACAAAATGGAGCCTTCGATTCGCGCATTTCGAACCATTTCATACATCCGGTTCAGCGATCGGAGAAAAGTCGATTTACCGCAACCCGACGGACCAATCATGGCACTGATCCGATTCTCGGGAATGGTGAGAGAAACTCTCTTCACCGCTTCGGTGTTTCCGTAAAAACACGAAAGGCCGCGGACTTCGATTTTGATTTTTGCCGCAGGTGCCGGGCGTTCAAACTTCGGCTCAGGGGATTTGGGCGTGGGAACCGGGATCAATAACTGTTCAGCTTTCATGATGATTAAATCCGGCTTTTGGGAAGGTTCAATATCAGGCGAATCACTCTGCAACACTTCGAAGGACAAAAGATCACCCTCATTATGGATGAGAAGGAGTGAATCCAAGGTTACGATTGCGTAACTTTACAGTAACTCGGCAGGCCCGCCACGCGAGACCGCCAATTCATAATTTTGTAACACTTTTGATATCGATATGACACATGCCGCACACAGTCTTGGGTCGGTTCTATTGCAGCCCGGAACCCGAAAATGAAGCGGCAACCACATATTCCTCGAAGCGGAAACGGCAGCAAATCATACAGTTCTATTCATATCCAATTCTCGGGCGGATTAACCGAACGGTCGAATCCTCAATCCCATATAGGAGGCTCCTTTTGCTGCAAAATCCACGCCTGTTACAAATCTGTAAATACCGATTGCCTTTAATTCTGGCGATCTTCTGCCTGATCATGGCCGCACCTGCATACTCGCAGGTAACTCCGGCAGCTGGGTATACGCCGCCGGACGATACACCGTCCCTGAAGCTCGGACTGGTTTTCTACGGAAACTATACGTATACATCGGCACCGAAAGGTACCGATGCAGACGGCAACACCATTTCGCCAAATTCCTTCGATGTCACACGCAGCTACCTAAACTTCACGGGAAATATCAATCATCGGGTGGCGTTCCGTATCACTCCGGATATCACGCGTGCCACGGTGACCGGTGCGACCGCAAGCTTCAACAACAGCCTCGTATTCCGAATAAAATATGCATTCGCCCAGTTCAACCTCGATGACTGGACCGGTCAATGGAAGCAGACCTGGGTGCGTGTGGGAGCGAATCAAACACCTTTTGTGGACTGGGAAGAGGGCATTTACCGATATCGCTTTCAGGGAACAGTATTCGCCGAACGGGTGGGCCGGCTGACATCGTCCGATTTCGGGACATCATTTCATACGAATCTTCCAAAGAATTACGGCGAAATTCATACCGGCATCTATAACGGCGACGGATACACCGCGGCCGAAGCCAACAACCGCAAGGCGATTCAAACCCGCATCACCATTCGTCCACTGGCGACTTCATCAAATCTCAATATGAGAGGATTTCGGGCAACTGCGTTTTACGACTGGGATAGCTACATGAAGAAAGACGAAAAAAAGCGTGTGCTGTTCCAAGCACTTTACGAGCATCCGCATTTGACCGCCGCGTTCGATTGGATGGACGCGAAGGACAAAACCAGCGCAGCCGTAACTAGTATTCAGGGACGCGGCTATTCGATCTGGGCCACTCCGGCGTTCAAGGAAAAGAACAAAGGACCGGAAATGCTGCTTCGCTGGGATTCCTACACACCAAATCGAACCAACACGTCGACGAAACAGAATACGGCAATTTTTGGCGTGTCGTACTGGTTCCCGCATGACGGCACCGTGACCACGTCACTGCTTTTAGATGAGGAAATAGTGAAATTTCCGGGCACTGCAACCGCGACTCAACGCCGGACGGCAGTGCACTTGCTGGTCAACTACTGACACCGCAGCAACTGGGAATCGAAATTAAGGAGACTCCAAGTATGAAGATCAACAGACAATACGGTTTGCTCGTAGCCGTGGCCGCACTGCTGGCTCTGGCGCTCGGAACCGTTGTTCTGGCACAAAAGATACAGATCAACGGTGGAGGCGCGACTTTCCCGTATCCGATCTATTCGAAGTGGTTCAGCGAATACAACAAGCTGCATCCGAACGTCGAAATCAATTATCAGTCCCAGGGTTCCGGATTCGGAATTCAGCAGATTACAAACCAGACTCTGTTCTTTGGCGCAACCGATGGCCCAATGACTCCAAAGCAGCTGGAAGACGCTCCGGGAAAAGTTCTGCATTTCCCAACGGTGCTGGGAGCCGACGTGCCGGTATACAACATCACGGGAGTTACGGCGACATTGAAGTTCACCGGCCCTGTCCTTGCGAATATCTTTCTGGGAAAGATCACGAAATGGAATGATCCCGCAATCGCGCAGGCGAATGCAGGTGTCACGCTGCCAAATACGGACATCACGGTGGTGCATCGCTCCGACGGCAGCGGAACATCGTATATCTGGGTCGATTACCTCGCCAAGGTATCACCGGAATGGAAGACGAAAGTTGGCGTCGCGACATCGGTCAATTGGCCGATCGGACTTGGCGGGCGAGGCAACGAAGGAGTTGCGAGTCTGGTGAAACAAACACCAGGATCGATCGGATACGTCGAGTTGATTTACGCGCTCCAAAACAAAATCGCGTACGGCTCGGTGCAGAATATGGACGGCGCCTTCGTCCCCGCCAGCGTGGAATCCGTAACCGCGGCTGCGGCTTCGGCTGCCTCAAAGATGCCGGCAGATTTCCGAGTGTCGATTACAAACGCTCCTGGCAAGGATTCGTATCCAATTTCGTCATTCACATGGTTGTTATTGTATGAATCCCCGAAGGACAAAAAGCAGGCTAAAACCTTTGTCGACTTCATGAAGTGGATGCTAGCCGATGGCCAGGGATTTGCGTCCACTCTTGGCTACGCGCCGTTGCCAAAGCAAGTCGTTCAGCTCGAATTGGAAGCGTTAAAGAAAATCAAAGTCGAGTAGGAATTCCGGTGATCTGGTGATGAAACGCAAAAGGCTCGGCGTAAGCGATGTTTTATTCGGAGAAGGCACAGCCCTGTTTGCGCTGATCCTTGTCATCATCGTTGTCAGCATTGGCGGCGTATTGTGGTACAAATCCATGCCCACCATCCGGGAGTTTGGATTGAATTTCTGGCGCACCCAGGTCTGGGATCCCGTCGCGGGAAATTTCGGGGCATTCCCATTCATCTGGGGAACTCTCTATTCTTCTTTTCTCGCCTTATTGATCGCGACTCCAATCAGTCTTGGAGTCGCGATCTTCATTTCGGAACTGTGTCCTCACTGGCTTCGCTCGGCACTGGTTTTTCTGACGGAATTGCTGGCAGCCGTACCATCGATTGTCTATGGCCTGTGGGGCATCTTCGTTCTGGTTCCGTTCGTGCGCGACGTTCAAAGCAGCTTTCCAGACTGGCTACGCGCGCTGCCGATATTCAGCGGACGAGGATACGGCGTCGGCATGTTAGCTGCAGTTCTGATTCTCGTCATCATGGTTATTCCCTTTACCTCTTCGGTAGCACGCGAAGTACTGAAGGCAGTCCCCGTTGCACAACGTGAGACTGCGTATGCGCTGGGGGCTACTCGCTGGGAAGTCACCAAGGTCGTCCTGCATTACGCCCGCGTTGGCATTGTGGGCGCCGTCATACTCGGCCTGGGCCGCGCACTCGGTGAAACGATGGCAGTCACCATGGTCATCGGAAATACCAATCAGGCTTCGTGGTCTTTGTTTGCGCCTCAAAACACCATGGCGTCCGTCATTGCCAATGAATTCACTGAGGCTGGAACGAATCTGCACATCAGCGCACTGATTGAAATCGGCCTGGTGCTTTTCATTGTGACTTTCTTCATCAACGTACTGTCGCGGCTACTGATCTGGAAGATGACCAGTGTTCGCAAGGGACGCTCCGCAGCGGCGCTGCCTGCCGAACCGGCAGTGGAGTCGGCAACATGACGCAGGAAAATTTTCGGACCCTTAGGCGCCGTGCCGTTTCCGCACTGATGAGCTTTCTCTGCTTTGCCTCAGTCATCGTCGCTGTGTCGACACTGGTGCTAATTCTTGCCTTTGTGGTTTCCAAAGGGATCGGTGCGCTGGACTTCGATTTCTTCACACAAATGCCCAAGCCCGTGGGCGAAGTCGGCGGGGGCATGGCGAATTCGATTGTCGGAACGCTGATCATTTCCGGTCTGGGAGCCCTCTTTGCCGTTCCTATCGGAATCATGTCGGGAATCTACCTTGCTCAAATGGCGGGATCGACGCGCGCCAATATCGTCCGGTTTGCTGCAGATACGCTGAATGGAATACCCTCCATTGTGATTGGCGTTTTTGTCTATGCGATCGCAGTGAGCCCGTTTAAACAATTCACTGCAATTGCTGGAGGAATCGCACTTGGAGTGATGATGTTGCCAATCATCACTCGAATGACGGAAGAACTAGTCCGGATGGTCCCGACATCACTGCTCGAAGGCGCTCTCGCTCTTGGCGCCACACCTGGACATGCGATGTACACCGTAATTTTACCGACCGCGCTGCCCGGGATCATTACCGGCGTGGTTCTGGCGTTGGCAAGAATCGCAGGAGAAACAGCGCCCTTACTATTCACTGCCTTCAATAACCGCTTCTGGTCCACCAAGCTGACTCAGCCCATGTCGACTCTAACGGT
>JBGPBY010000321.1:0-8504 GCA_041481485.1 Terriglobia bacterium | reverse complement strand
TTGTATCCAAAACCGCATGAGCTGGAGTAGTCGCCCGTGAGCGAGAGTTCAGCATAGATCGGCGGCTGCCCGGTCGTACCGTCGATGATGCGGCCGCGGACCTTATAGAGCTGCGTTCTGGCGAGCGACAGATCGACCCCACGCACTTCGGCTGCCGGCTGTACTTCGACAACCGTCGCAAACTTCAAATCGGCAACACCCGGATAGTAGGCGTTGGCGTAGACTTCGTTGACTTCGTTTGGCCCCAGCGTGAAGTCCCGGCATTCGCGCGGGCTGGGGGCTGTGCCCGCGTTGAGATAATAGCGTCCAGGCGTGACGAAATAGAGGCGGTACTCTCCGCGATCGTCGGTTCGCACAGAACCGGAGGGCCGAAGCGTCTTCTGCCCTTGTTCGTCGTAGCTGAACCTCATCAATCGAACAGGAACACCTGCGGCAGGTTGCTTGTAGTCATCCAGAATGCGGCCGCTGACGCTTCCCGCCGGCATCAACCGAACGACGATGTTCTTTAGCGACTGCCCTTCCGCCAGATGGATCGGCGTTCCCTTTCCCCAGGAAGCGCGCTGCCCGTATTCCTGACTCACAGAACCGCTGCTTTCAAACACCAACCTGTACGTCGCTGCGTCGAGATTTTTGAGCGCGAAGCGCCCCTGGCTGTCGGTCGTCACCGAAACTTCGGCATCAGGCGCCGCCTTCGCCAGGGTGACGACGGCATCTTCGATCGGTTCATCGGTTCCCGCTCTCAGAACGACGCCTTCAACAGAACTCTTTCCTGGCGGCGTAAGCTGGGACTGCGTCGCCTGGAGAAGCAGCGTCAATAGAAGGATCGGCAGACTCATCGCGCATCTCCCGCGGGAATCAGCCGCGCCTCAATGGTTTGCTGGGACGATTCCGAAACGTGGACCGCCTGGCCTCGTGCCTCATAGCGCTTCAGGACGTCCGGATCGAACCACGAGTACAGCTCGATCTCTTCCCAGGCGAACATCGTATAGTCGCCGGGGGCGATGGCGCTCATGGTAAATCGGCCGGCCTTGTCCGTCGTCGCGCTCTTGAAAAGCTCGAAACGATTGCGGTTTCCGTTTGGAACAAGCACAGCCTGAACGTACGGCATGGGATGCGATTGATCATCCGAGACGACTCCCTCAATCTGGCCTCCCTTTGAGCTCACGACGAGTTCCATCGTGCCGGCGTGAAGTGGAGCGGGCGCGTTCAGGACATCCTCTCCGTTCAGACGGGCTTCCTTCAAATAGAACCCTTGCGGCAAGTGGGGCATCGTGACTCGAAACTCTGAGTCCGGACTCACGCTCAGCGTGAAGGCGCCATTCTTCGCTCCCCAAGTGCGATCCGATCCCCATGCTCCAGGGGATGTCGCGGGCTCGGTTGGCGAGACGAGCCGGATGTCGAGATCGTTCAGCAGATTCGACTGTTGAGGGTCCCCCTCTACGCGAATTCGACCCGTAATGATGGAAGACGGAGTCAGCGTGAAGACGACCCCATCGATATCGGAACCGGCGATTACGAACTTCACTGGCGCGGCAGCAAGTGGTGCTCTTCCTGAATCTTTATCCTCTACAGACACCCGCATCCAATAAGTTCCGGGCCCAAGATTGGAGATTTCCAACGAGCCGGGCGTGTAGTCGTCGTAAACAGTCCAGCCCGAACCCAACTCGTGGAACTCAATCCCCACCCACGAGGGCGGCTGCCCCGTCGCGGAGTCGATCACCCGGCCGCGGATATGGTACCGGAGCCGCTCCAGCGTGAAATCGACCGCGCGGAGTTCGGCCCCGGGCTGAACGTCAAGAAAAGCTGCCCTTTCGGTGTCTCGAACGCCGGGATAGTACGAGGCCCCATAGCCGCCCTGCCTGCCGCTCTCGTTTGCATTGATGCCCTCCTCCACGTCGCGATCGAAGTACTCGATTCTCGACAAGTGTTCGCAGGCATCGCGCGCCAAACGGCATGAACTGTCGTTCCCGGCCATGACGTAGTAGCGACCGGGGCTGATCCAATAGAATCGGTACTCTCCACGATCGTTCGTCTCGGTTGAAGCGATCGTGCTGAAGTCCCGGTCTCCCGTTTCGGTATACACGCGCTGGAGTAACTGGACCCCGACGCCTGCGATCGGACGGCCTGACGTATTGCGCACGACGCCGCTGATGTTTCCTGCAGGTGTCAGCCGGATCACCAGGTCTTTCGTTTCGCCCTCGCCTAATTCGAGCGGTGGCACAGGCCCATTCGACACGCGTTGACCGAAGTTCTGCTTCGTATACCCGTTGCGCATAATCGTGAGCCGGTAGGCGCCCGCAGCGACATCCTTAATTACGAACCTGCCGTCGCGATCGGTAGTTTCGGGCGAAACCGTTGGTGATGAAGATTGTCTTGGGTAGCGCGGATTGAATGCCTTGAAGGTCGTGAGCCTCAGCTCAGCGCCGGCAACGGGATTATCGGTTCCCATCGTAACAACAGTGCCGCGGATAGTGGCGGTCGTGGGCTGCTCCTGCGCCGCCGCAACGGAGGATTGGAGGAGGACCAGAATCGCTACTGCAACAAATACCGGCTTCATCATCGGAGCCATGCCGCCGCTCGGACACCGGCCGCGAGCTTAGTTGGCGCAGCATCTCCGACGCTCCATCGATAGAGGACGTGAGTGCGAGTCATAGCGAGGAAGTGTGTGCCGCTCGGATCGACAGTCAGGGCTGTGATCGTTTCGGGAAGCTCGAAGCCCCGGTTCGCAGGGAGCAGCCTCCCGGTCGACACATTCCACTCACGGACGTCGGCTCCCGCCGCGAACGCGATGGTCTTGTCATCGACAAGCGCCGCGGTGTTCGGACTAAAGCCGCTCTCGTGCAGCGCGGCGCCGACGCGGACGAAAGTCTCATCCTTGGCCTGGACCAAAGGCCAAAATCGTCCGAAGTAGAATCGGGGATGCGACTCACCCTTTACTGAAACCTCATAGAAGAGCGTGAGCCCGTCGCTCAACCATGCCAGAGGACGGACCGACTGCATCTTCAGAGCCACTCCGAAAGCCGACTCGACGAACACGCCTCGTCTCGCGGGCTGACCAGTCGCAAGATCTGAGAAATTGATGGCGGCTTCACCGTCGCAGACAACACCGGATGCGACGATGCCTTTGGCATTCACCGCCGGGAACTCTGCGCCACCCACGACGCGCTCCCGCACTCCAGTTTCAATGACGACATGGTCGATCTCGGCGATGAACTTGCGCACGAGGGCACTCCTAAGATTGCGACATTAATAGCGATAATATCGACACAGGTCGTTATTGCCACATTCATGTTTGTCATGTATCCATGAAAACTTATGATGATTCCGTCTGGCGTTTTTTCGACGCTTTCTACACAACAGGAGCTCAATTAGGGCTCCCGTTGTGCAAAGCCCCAGGGCAATGGCTCCGCTGAACCACTATTCTTTAGACACCATCGGTTGACTCGTCAGTCTTTACGTGCGGTGACTCATGAAAAAGCCATCAATTGTGCTGTCATCTGGTTTGTTTTATTCTCGTCTGTAACTTCTGTGAAGCTTTTGAGCCTTCTTCCATTCGTCGCTCTTGTGCTCCTGGCCCGGCAGAATCTGGCGCAGCCCCAGACATCACGCGCCACGCTGGAAGGTACGATTATTCGCCTGACTGCGAGCCTGCCTCAGCCGATTCCGAAGGTGCGCGTTACGCTGATCCGGCGACTTGAAGGAGCGCCGAGGCCAGCGAACTCCGATTCATCCTCGGGGCTGTCCGCGACCACCAATAACTATGGCAAATTCGCTTTTCCAAATGTCGAGCCGGGTTTCTACGATGTGAAGGTGCAGGCCGAAGGGTATATCGGCCCTGGATCGTCGGTCGAATTAGAATCCGGCGATGTCATCAAAGACATGTCGATTGAGATGAAGCCCGTGGCGAACGTCAGCGGGCGTGTTCTCGATCTTGAGGCACAGCCGCTGGTCAACGTGCCGGTTCAGTTACTGAAGTCTTCTTACGACCGCAATGGCCAGCACTCCTACGAATCTGCCGGAATTGCGATGACTAACGATCGCGGGGAGTTCCGTCTGTATTGGGTGACTCCAGGCCGGTACTATCTGCTGGCGGGTCGTCCAACGGCTGGTTTCAATCCGATGGAGGCGTTGATATCGGCTTCATTCGGGCGTCGATCTGCAGCAGGCAATGACGTGCCGCCAGTGCTCGGCTACGCGTTCTATCCCGGTGTAACCGATTTTGCCGATGCGAAAGTTCTCGACCTTCAGCCAGGCAGCGATCTTCATGTGGATCTCCCACTGAAACCATCGCCACGAACATTTACGATTCGCGCAAAGGTCATCGATTCCAGAACCGGCAAACCGCCCGCGCGGGCCTCTGCATCCATTCGGACAGAAACTCCCGGCGATGATTCGTCCGCGGCTCTTTCGAGCATTCCCAGAAACATCTACAGCACCACGACCGGCCAGGTGGAGTTTCAGGGGATTCTCCCGGGGAACTACATGATCAATGTTGTCGTTGATGATCCTGTGCAGCCTGGAGGCGTGCTGAACTCGCAGGCGATTGCGACAATTCCCGTGACAGTCTCGTCTGCCGATGTCGAGGGACTGGTTTTGTCCGTCGCACCTCCGCTAACCATAACTGGACGCCTTCGGATCGAAGGGGAATTACCATCGCACTCCAAGCTCGACGCGTTTCAAGTGAGATTGCTCCCTGTCGGCGTCAGCAGCGCTGTGCTTCAGTACGCGCAGATGAGGTTTTACACTCCGGACGGTTTCGTCAATGCCGATGGAACCTTCCGCGTGGAAAATGTCTTTCCAGGAGACTATCGCGTTTATGTGTCACTCGGCCCCGCCCGGTTGCAGTACGAAGGAATCTTCATCAAATTCGCGCGCTATGAGGCAACGGACGTTCTGATGAATCCGATGCATGTTGAAGCAAACAGTTCCGGCCAGTTGGATATTTCCGTCACAGCAGGCGGTGGGAAAATCACAGGCACTGTGATCGATGCGCGATCACAGGCGGTCGCCGGAGCTTCCGTGGTTCTTGTCCCGGAACGACTGCGGTTTCGTACGGATTTGTATCAGATATTGACGGCAAATGAAAAAGGCGCATTCTCAATTCAAGACATCGCTCCGGGCGATTACAGACTCTTCTCGTGGGAGTCGATTGAAGAAAATGACTGGTTCGATCCGGATTTGCTCGCACGCTCGGAATCGAAAGGCGTGCTGGTGCACGTCACTGAGCTTTCAACGGAGAACACATCCGTGAGAATCATTCCGGCCGGTGCCCAATGATGTTCCACGCTGCGCTCCTCGCTCTGCTTCTTCAAGTGTCTCCAGTTGCGAAAGCGACAGTCGGAGGTGTTGTGCTCAATGCGAGCACGGGCGAGCCGATCGCGAATGTTCGCGTGTCGCTTGCAAGAACAGACATGCCGATTGGACCCTTCGGTCAAATGCTGGCCGCCATGAGCGCAGAAACTACAATCAGCAAAGATGCATTGGCCACCATGCGCCGGCAGGCGGAGGCTCAATCACAAGACGGGAACAACGATAGCCGGGTGGCCGCACAAGCCGAAATGTTCAAGGCCGTTCCTGTATCCGACATCTTCGAAGTCATTCTGAGTCCATCCAGTGGTGTTGCCGTTGTTCCTTCGACGTCACCGCCAGTGATGACGGACAGCGCGGGTCGATTCGTCTTTATCGACGTGGTGCCTGCATCATACAGGCTCGTTTTCTCGGGATCGGGATTTGCTAAAGCGCAATATGGCCAACGATCCGCAGCAGGCAGCGGGGTTGCATTCAACCTGGCTCCCAATCAAACGAAGACAGATATCGTCATGAGGCTGTCGCCAATGGGAGCGATCAGTGGAAGGATTCGTGACCTCTCCGGTGACCCTGCAGTTGGTGTGCCGGTCGAGATTGTGCGATTCACCTTCGATGAAACAGGTAGGAAGCAATTGCAGTCTGTCGCTCGAGCGTTGACGGACGATCATGGCGATTATCGAATGTTCTATCTGACTGCCGGTCGCTACTATCTCACTGCCGGCCATCCGGAAGGACTGGGACAATCCGACAACACCGGCCGTGGATTGGGAGATCCCCTTCGTGAATCCGCCTACTTCAGTCCAAATGCAAGCCGGCGAATCTATGCGCTGACATATTACCCGGGAGTTCTCGATGCCAGCCGGGCCGGTGTCATCGACGTGCCGCCGGGTACGGATCTCCAGGGTGCCGATATGGTGGTCGAGCCGCAGCAGTCCTATCGCGTGCGCGGCCGTGTTTTGGATTCGACGGCGCAGCCTCCACAACGCGTCGAGATTACGATGGGCGTTCAGAGCGATGACCTCGCGTTGACGGCCAGCAGCCGTTTTGGCAGATCGGTGAACTACAACCCCGCTGACGGGACATTCGAGATTCAAAAGGTGAGCAATGGCACGTACACGATCAGCGCATTCGATCTCGGTCCGCCTGTTGCAAGGCCGGATTTCTCGCAACTCTCTGCTGAAGAGAGAGCCCGGTACTTCGAGTCCTCGATGGGTGTGGAGCGCACCAACCCACGCGCCGTTGAAACGGTAAAGGTAACGAATAGAGATGTGGAAGGTCTGGTTCTAACGCTGGAAAAAAGCGGATCGATCAGCGGGCGATTTCGCGTGGAGTCTGCAAACCGGCCAGAGGCTGCACAGTTTGGAACCATGCGTCTTCAATTGAAAGGACCGGGAACGGGCGGCCGAGTTTTCAGTCCAGGGATAGAGCCGGAATTTGTCGTGGTCTCTGCAGCGGCGGGCTCATTCCGTATCGACAACGTGCTGCCGGGAGAATATCGCCTGGTGGTTCAGGGACTGCCGTCTGGTTTCTATATAAAGGATGCGCGGTTCGGCGATGCGGACGTACTGAACGGCAGTATGGTCGTCTCGAAATCCGACACGAGAGCGCTGGATATCGTGCTCAGCTCCAATGTGGCAACCCTCTCTGGTGAAGTCCGCGACGCGTCTGGAAATCTTGCGGCGGGAATTCCAGTCGTGCTGATTCCCGTTGGAAAGCACGACCGCGCGGAACTCTTCCGTCCGGCGAATTCTGATATTGACGGCCGCTTCACAATTACATCTATCGCTTTAGGCGAATACACGTTGACCGCATGGGAGTCACTTGACCCATACGCGTATTTCGATCCTGAATTCATCGCGAAAGCGGAGTCCATAGCCAAACCGATCCCAGTTGGCGAGACTACCAATTCGACAGTAAACATTACGGCAATTCCAGCTACTGCCAGATAATCAGATCACAAAACTCCCAGCCGCGTTAGCGGCGGCAGCTCCGTTAGCCACCGGCTTTGGGAGCAAAAACCGATCGAACTGGCTTCCACATAACAGTTCTTCTGCGTCATTCTCGTTCAGTGCCGCTCGATGGAAGTTGCCACTCGATTGTGGTCCCTACACGTTCTGGCAGGTCGTCCGATACTTATCTCGTGTGGCCGTCCTTGTAGTCTTCACCGAGACACTTGTGTTGTCCGTAATCGCTCCAGGGTATTTTCTTACCGTCAATCACAAGCATTTCCCCGTTCATGATCTTCCCTGACATGCTTTTTGGCGTCTTCTCTTTGAGACTTAGACTGATGGGCTCGGTGTCGATGGTTCGTGTGGATTCAATACCCTCTCTCGTGACGTATCCGCAAACTTCAATGATATCGCCGATTTTGAATGTTTCGTTGGTAATGCCCCTTCTGTCGAATAACGGAATTGCCGGGCCATCGACAGCCCATCGTTGCACTTTGCCGTCCGCAATCTTTTGATCCACGATGAGCACGCTGTGAGGATTCATTTTCTTTAAAAAAACCACGGTACCTTTCACCGTGACAGCTTTCGTGGTGTCAAAATTAGCTAAAGAATGATGCGCGACAAGCGATCCCGCAGATGCGAGGACGAAGACCATTGTCCAGCCTGCCATAACTTTCTTCATCTCAGCCTCCTGAACCGAAACACCACGACTTGGGGATTGTGTTTTCCCTCACTGTTTCGATCGCTATCCTAAAGGTCGTCCGGCGCGCGTTCAATAACCTAAAAGATACCTGCCTCACGAAACAGCGCGGCCCGAACCTGTGCGACCACCTCACAATCGCTTAGACTTTCAGACGCCGGGTACGTTCAGGAAGCGGGCCATCTTGATTACTTTGTCGACAGGTCGGTGACCTGATTGGCCAGCGCGAGGCTCTGAAAGCCCTTCAGTTGGAATGTGCGGTTTCCTTTACGGAAGGCTTCCGGTGGATCAGAAGGCGCTTGGTGTTTTGGAGCCAACCGAAGCCCGACTAATCGTGGAGAAGACGAACGGTGTGGATATCAGGACGGCCAAGGAGTGGCTGGGACATTCCGATATTCAGACGACCATGCGGTATTATGCGCAGCAGAATGTTATGTAGAGTTGCTTCGGTAAGTGTTTGCCAGTCCGATCATTCCTCTTGGATCACAGCACATAAGATTTGATGATGCACCTCCTCGGCGGCCATGGCGGCCGTCGCTTTTCACAGG
>JBGPBY010000320.1:0-8527 GCA_041481485.1 Terriglobia bacterium | reverse complement strand
CAACGCGAGCCATGAGACTACGTCACTTCAGCTTGCGATTCGAAGTCTGGTAAAAGTCCTTCTCGCCGCCGCGGCTATCCTGTGCATCAGTCTCGCTGCTGCAAGGCTGCTCCAGGGCTTCGGTTGGCTCGATGCGCTTCTGAGCGCGGTCACGCTTGCCGCTGCGGCAATACCGGAAGAATTTCCGGTTGCGTTCACGTTCTTTCTTGGAGTCGGAGTCTATCGACTCGCAAAGCGGAAAGCACTGGTTCGGCGTGCAGTGACAGTCGAAAACATTGGCCGCGTAACGACGATCTGTTCGGACAAAACCGGCACTATCACAGAGGGTCGCCTGCGTTTGGCACACATTCGGACTGCCGCTGGCGTGGACGAATCAGGTGTTGTTGCTCTGGCACGGACGGCCTCTCGCGAAGATAGCGGCGATCCGCTGGACCATGCCGTGTTCGAGGCGTCAACTCCAGGCTCGCGTTCGGAACCGCTCAGATTCATAACAACTTTTCCGTTCACCGAGGATCGTAAACGGGAGACCACCATCGCGAGCAATAAGGAAGGGACGGCCATTGCGGTCTGCAAAGGCGCTGCGGAAGTCGTCTTGAAGATGTGCGATCTCAAAGCCAGCGAACAGGAGGCCTGGAGCCGGGAAGTCAATGCCTTCGCTCAGGGGAGTCACAAGGTGATCGCTGTGGCTTCCAGGATTTGCAACTCGGAGAATGTCTCGGAAGAGCCTTCCGACGGGTATTCGTTTGCCGGCCTCCTGGCGTTTGAAGACGCTGTTCGCGAAGGGGTTCGCGACGCGGTTGGCAAATGTAGCGCCGCCGGAATTCATACCATCCTGGTAACTGGCGACCACGCTGCCACCGCACGGGCTGTGGCGCTCGAGATCGGGCTTGGTGGGACCTCGCCGAATGTTGTTTCCGGCGATGAACTGGAGAATCTGGCTGGTAGGAACGAAACTGCTGCCATGAAGAATATTGACGTCGTTGCGCGTGCCACTCCAGCCCAGAAGCTTCTTCTGGTGCGCACTTTGAAAGGTGCTGGAGAAATCGTCGCCGTTACGGGCGATGGAGTAAACGACGTGCCTGCTCTTCAATTGGCCGACATCGGCGTGGCCATGGGACAACGCGGAACCCGCAGTGCCCGGGAAGTCGCATCGATAATTCTCGTGGATGACAATTTTCAGACTTTGGTGGCAGCAATTGCGGAAGGGCAACAACTGTTTAGAAACCTTCAGCTCTCCTTCCAATACCTGTTGATTGTTCACATTCCGCTGGTGCTGACCGCTGCGGCGATACCTCTGGCTGGCTATCCGCTCGTGTATCTGCCAATTCACATCGTATGGCTTGAAATGGTGATTCACCCAACAGCCCTTCTAGTATTTCAAGAGAGTCCAGCGACAGCTACCATAAGCCGCCAAACAGCCAGTCAGCGAACGGCCAAGTTCTACGGCCCTGGAGAATGGGCAATCATCGCCGCGGTGGGACTGCTGATTTTTGCGTTTACTGCAACAGGGTACTTTCGAAGTTTGGGAATCGGTCACAACGTGGAACACGCGAGGGCGATGGCCATAGCCGTCCTGACGTTCGCTAGCTCGGGCTGTACGGCAATACTCAGCCGGCTAAGGACTACAGCCGCCTTGATTGTTGTGAGTAGCACAGTCGTGCTGTCATTTGCGATGATCCAGACGCCGGCAATCAGCCGACTCCTTGACGTGCAACCACTCCATTGGGATGACTGGCTATTTGTGTTGCTTGGAACTGCTGTCCCGATGTCTTTTTTAATTGCCCGCGATTCTAAACTACTGTCACGGGCGCACATCAAACACCGTTAAAGCCGAGCCTTCCGTCTTCCCCATCGGACGACAGGCTCCAGGACATGAAGAAGCGTGAGGCGGGCGCCAAACGTCTTCGCTAACGAGATCGCACATTTTGCGGCGCTCTCGGATACCGGACAAAATCGACCGGGCAAAGGATGTTATGAACGCGCATTATTGGCCTCCGCAATTCGGACGCACGCCGATTGCCTTTATTGATCTGAGGGCAAGTTAATGTCTCAGCGAGATGCCTCTCGGCGCGCGTTTCGCTTGTTCACCTCATAATTTGTGCAACTCCCGATTTTTCATCTTCGGTAACGCCCCCTTCAGTTACTGGCGCGATGTGGGGAGCCTGGATAACCCGAAGTCTCAGGGGTTCTAAAGGACTGACGAAATCGCTTTCGTTACAGTGGATAATGATAAACATGGTCGACGAAGTTGCCAGGGCTGAGAATGATCGTCGCTAGAATCTTTGCCGCGGAGTCGCCCGAAACTCGTCGTCCAATATCGTTTTGGGTATTTCAAGAATAGGAGCCGTCATGAACCTCAAAGTAGGTGTCTGGATCGATCACAGTAAGGCAGTTATCGTGACTGCCTCCCTCAATGGCGTCTGCGCCAAAACCCTGGAATCGGAAGTCGGACCTCACGCGCGCTATTCCGGCCGAGCAGCATATCCGGATGCAGACGGCGCGCAGACTGGGGGAAGTGAGAGGAAAGGAGGCCGAGGCGAGAAGAAATATGAGCAACGCTACGAGGAACATCTCGATCGCTACTATGACGAGGTGATTCGGCAGCTTGGATCCCCCCAGACTCTCTTCATCTTCGGACCGGGTGAGGCCAAACTGCAACTCCGAGAGCGCCTCAACCACTCTACGGCTTTCTCGGAATGTATCGTCGGTGTCGAGACCACAGACAGGCTAACCGATCCGCAAATCGTCGCGAAGGTCAAAGAGCACTACGGAATCGATCGCTGAAGAAATTTCCTTCGTATTGAGTTCCAAAGGCAATCACATCAAAAGTCACGTAGAAAGAGATCCTTTAAGCGTGCACGAACGAGTACCCTCGCTCCTGTGCACGGTTGACGGCAACGATTCCAGCCGGAACCAGGTGAGAGTTGGTCACGAGATTGGCTGTAATTTCGTTGTAGATGGTGTCGGTGGATCCGCCAACCGCTCTTGCAAGTGTCCCGGAAAAATTGCGTGTGGCCATCTGGCACACCGCAAGTTGAACGCCCCGTTTCAGCACGCTGTCCAGTGTAGTTCCCAGACTGGTGAGCGCCGATCCGTAACCTGTCGCTTGATAAAGGTTGCTGGTCGGTGGCATTTTCGTTTTGGGATCCATGAAACTGGCTTGTTGTGCGATCGTTGCGCCGTACTCCTTCCAGATATCGTCGTTGAAGGCAAATGATGTGGAGTTGTGTCTCGCCACAATCACGACAGCAAGGTCGGAGTTTTGCAAACCGTATCCACTCTGGTTCGCCACAAAATAGTTATTGGAGTAGAGAATCGCCTGTCCAAAACCTTCCGGGTTCATCGTATCGAAAATGAATCGATGTTTGACGGAGGCTTTATCTTTATCGAGCCAGTCATCCAGCTCATGTCTGCCTGGCTGCCAGGGCGCGCTTGTGGCGGTTTGTCCAGACGCCGTGGACGCAGTTGCCGCAGCCATCACAACAGTTGCAACAACAGTGGACACTCCGGCGGTCAAACCAGTCAGAAATGAACGTCGTTCTGACTGCGACTGGGATTCTTCTTCGCCCATACGCTCCTTCTCCTTATTGCTTCTTGTTCTTCTGAATGTACTGGGTCGCAAAATCAACCAGATTCTGGGAGCGCAATCCGATCTTGTCAGCTTCGGCCTTCGCGGCTTCCATTGTCCAGTTGTCGCGCAATACGCGGCGGATCATCGTAAACGCGCCCACGCGGTTGGCCGACGCGCAGTGAATAAATGCCGGGCGATTCTGGGGATCGTCCGTGAGTTTCAGAAACTCGACGACTTGTTCGTCTTTAGGACCTGATGATGCAACGGGGATATTGAAGTAACGCAGTCCCAGTTCTTTCGCCTTTGCGATTTCCGGAGCCGGATCGTATTCCATTGGAGTGCGCAGGTTGATAATCGTTTTCACGCCGTCGGCCTTCAGCGCCGACAATTGCTCAATGGTGGGTTGACCGCCAGTACAGAATTCGGTATTAATGCGAAAAAAATTCATGATCAGCGTGGTGTTCTGCTGACCTGCCACTGCCACAGCCGATGTCAGGCAAACCAACGCTATGCAAGTCGCCATTTTCTTCACTGTCTTCTTCTCCCTTTAATTAAATTCCCTGCACAGTAAGTCATCCTCTTCAAGACTGTCAGGCTAACCTCCAACCGCCGCGGGCACCGTGTAGATAAGAGCAGGAACGTCTGTTGAAATGACGGGGCTGGGTTCAACTCAACATATACCCCTCAGGTATCCGTGCTCACACCAGCCCAATAGAGCCTTTGAGTTTCGAAGACTGTTGCTAACTACGCTTTTCCGCTGTGCTGCGGTTCGGGTGAAGTCCCGCCGCTCGTCCCGCAATCACGGCAAGGGGCAAAGCGGCAAGGCTAAGCAAAGCCCCCATCTTAACCTCATCGAGGGTATTGCCGTCCGGAAATGCTGCAGTCGCGAAAAATAGGGCGACCGTAAAGCCGACTCCGGCGGCGAGTCCAACCACTAATGTGTGAAAGTAGCTTAGTCCACCGGGCGCACGGAGGCCCAAGGTCACAGCCAAAAACGTTGTTAGCAGGATACCGAGCGGCTTACCAATCATCAGAGCCGATACCACTATCCATGTCCCCCGGCCAATGCTGGAAAATGCGACGCCAGCATTGGTGAAGCCGAAAAGCAAGAGGATCACCTGTACGGGTACACGCCACCAGTGCTCAAACCTATTCATTGTGTCAGGGAGACCATGCTCGGCTGGGTTGAACAATCCAAGATCGCGCTTCTCATGAGGCATAAAAGGCACGATCGGAACGAGAGCCAACGCCGGATGAAAACCGCCCAGATACAAAGCCAACCATGAGAGGCCGCCTCCGAGGAGCGTGTACGCCCAGAAATTGAGCGTGCGCCGGTGTCTCAGCCAAAACACAATGCCCAGTGCCGGAATCATGAACAGAGCAAAACTGAAGAGAGACAACGGTGCAGAGGGATAGAACAAGGCAATAAGAAGCAATCCGAGCGCATCATCGGCGACTGCCAGCAACAAGAGGAATGGGATCGCAGGGTGGTCTTTGGGGAAGATCAGCCGCGCCGCCATGTAAGAGAATGCAATGTCCGTCGCGCAAGGGATTGCCCACCCATGCATTAACTCCGGCCGGTTTGCGATTGTCACCTGGACCGCATAGAAAGCGGCAGGTCCTGCCATTCCGCCAACTGCCGCAAGAAGCGGGACGGCCGCCTGTCTGAGTGAAGCAAGCGCACCGCCTGGGAAGGTTGCTTCAACAATTTCCTTCATGGCAATCGCAAAGAAGAACATCATCCCGATGTCATTTACCGGAAAATGGAGCGCGTGCGTAATGCGTGCGTACGAAGCAGCATCTATATTGGCCCAGAGCAGCGCCCCCACTGTCCCGCCGACGAGCAGCAGACAGTTTTCGATGATAAACGCCCACAACCCGGTTACCGAACCGCGCGACATGACTGACCTCTAACGGATAAATGGCTGCCGGGTTCATTCGGCAGCGCATATGGTTTATTCAACATTGGGCACCGTGAGCCAAACAAACCGCGAGGGTGGAACAGGGCACGTTGCTGCAACATGCATTGGAACTCACCCCGGGCCTGAATGCGAAACTCGATCAGCGCTTCGCCGGGCAACTTCATTTCTGCTTGGAGAACGAGCCTCCTGTCGCGTTCCAGTCCAACAACCCGCCAGAAGTCGAGCACTTCCCCATAGTGGACCATCTCCGGATCCCCGGCGGCCGCGACGGAGGCCGGGGCCACCAACCACAATGTCTATCCAACCGCGAATTCTCCAGAGCCAGTCCCCCGCGTACCATCCGTGTCCGCCGCCCACGCGGCAAATCGCTCTGAATACGGCCCAGTCCGGCGCTTCAATGACAATCTCGCGCTCGACTTGGCGCTTAACGGGCCGTCGCCGGCCGTCAGCGTCAGTGGGAGCCAGTTCGATCGGTTTTCCTGCCCCCACAGATCATTGCCGAATCGGCACTCGTCAGATTCTTTTCCCGTTGTTTCTCCCCAAACCTGCGGAATGAACGAAAGAAAAGCTGGGGCGAACCGCACCTTGAGGATCGAATTCGGTTGTCCTTTGCCGGCAACACGCGCCACACCCTCTGCCTGGATCTGCTTTCCGTTTTCCAGCCGGCAGCGATTGAGCACAGAAATCTTTCCGCTGGGCTGCAACGTGTATTGCGCTGTTACTTCTCCGGCGCACTGTTTCTGAAAGCGATTAGGAAACCGGGCGATCTCGTACCACTGTCCCGCATAGCGAGCGAGATCCACCTCGGGAACTACGCGCAACGGGCGCTTGCCCTGGGCGGCACTCACAAGAACGATTGCGGACAGCGTAGCGAGGCAAGCGGCGATCAGTACCATTCTTTTATTCATCACTCAAGACTCGATCGGCGTCAGGGTTGGTTCAATAAGTTCAGCTCGTTGGGGTGCGGATCCAGATAAATCTGGTCCCGCAGGTATTCGACGTTGAGTTTCCGTACATACTGCCGGATAAACGTGACCGGCACGATCAATGATAGAAGGTCCCTTTGATAACGTCGATGACTTCCGAAGGTTCGGCCCGATCATTTGTAATGATGAAGCGATCCACCGCAATGGAAAGTCAACGCCAGGAGATTCCAAATTGAACCGACGCCTGGTGTAGCGTAGCCGCTGCGAGGTAATCGTGCGCGCTGACTCGAACTCGACCCCGCGACCACAATTCCACGCCCGCGCCGAACATCGGTCCGGAGTTCTCTCCCCGCGCAACTCCAGCGATGGCAAATGGCCGAAGGGCTCGATTGCGAATGAAATTCAACTGCCCGACGGGACCGCCGCGTCCACTTGCATAGCCACCTGAAAGGACGAAGTCACCTTGCCCACCCAGCTCGAACCTCGATTTCATCATGGCAAATAGCACGCCGCCGCCGACTCCGGGATAGTGCTGTTCGTAGCGTTTTTGTCCATCGGAATGTATGCCTCCCGTCACGAAACCATGCAGTTGCTGCGCTGACGATTCACGTAGGCCAATCAGACACACGAACATCGCGAACATTGGAATCAAGGATGATCACGCAGCACGGGGAATATGGTTTTCGGCGGGAACAACGCGTATGAGAACACCTGCAGTTGGCACGCGAGCAAGTCCAGGCCATGGGGGACCTGATTTCTGATCGGATAAGAGAAGATTTTCGATTCCTCAAGGGTTTTCCTTTCGTCGACAACCGAAAGTGTGTTGCACTGCGGATAACAGGGAAGCGCAATCGCCAGGCCTAAAGCGAATCGCGTTCATCGCCAAAATAAGAGAGGCTTATGACAAGCTCGGACCGTCTTTATATTCCGGCGCCTTAACGGATGGCGGCAGAATCCAGCCTGTTGATCCTGCGGCATGGTTCGAAGATGCTTCACGCGTGCGAGTTAAACAATCAGTACAAAGGAAGGAGTCCGGTTGATGCGCAGGGAAATTATGGAAGAAACAATCCGAATGGAAATCGAGAAGCAGGCCGAACAGTTCGGCGTGATTTACAACGAGCTGTCGCCGAATGCACAATCCTGGCTACGATCGCTCGTTACCGAACAACTCTATCTCAGAGACTCTGCTAGTGTGGAAACGCCAGAAACCGGCGAAGAGGAATGATTCAGCCCTGTCAGACTTCAATTACTTTTGCTTTGTCGAATCGAGAAGCTGCGCGCTGTCCCAATTTGCTGAACCTGGACGGCGGACAGCGTACTGAACCGCGGAACCTTCAAGCATGTGGACACTATGCAACGCCCAGGGTGAGTTGAAGCGGCGTGTGATAATACGCTTCACATTCGCCCTCGCGCCCGCGAACCACTCGCCGGCCGCAAAGCTGTCCTCGAGATTCGGTGACCACGGTGGATTGCCCATCTTCGCTGTGGTCTCGACTAAAGAAAATGACCACCCAATCGTGAGTGCGGCCGAGTCGATGAGCCAGTCCCGTGTTCGAATACATCACGGTGAATTGCCACGGGCCGGGTTCCGTGTGAAAAATAATCGGAAGCCATGATTCACGCTTCCGTATTTCGTGGATCGCTGCAAGCATGGCCAATCCCGTCGCTAAGCCATCATCGACGATGATTGCGATTTTGTCTCTTACTTCACTGGGGGGCCGGCCTTGTAGAAACAACGCCCGTCGCCGTTGCGCTTCCTTAGCGCCTGGCGGGTGCGTGGTTCGAGGATCACCTTTAGGGAACGTCACAATGGTTCCTCCTCACATGCTGGTGCCTCGCCGCGAAGGCTGGGACGATCTTTTACTTCACGTTCGCGTTGCTGCGTCAAATGTGCAGTACGTTTCTTTACGTTCACGAAAGCGCTGGATTCAACTCGCAGCTCTTTGTCTGGCGGCAGATATGTAATCTCGCTATACGTGCTGATAATTCTTTCCAGAAACGGCGGGTGCGTTCGGAAGAAGCAGGTCGTCCAACTGCTTGCGAGAAGCCTTAAGATCTTCTTTGATCGCGTTTTCTTCTTTCTTCAGACGGGCGTTCTCTGATTCTCT
>JBGPBY010000319.1:0-8545 GCA_041481485.1 Terriglobia bacterium | reverse complement strand
GTTGACACTCACATCAGCCTCGTTGGCGGGGCAAGGCTTGCGCTCACCCTCGGCTGATAGATCTACGCTCTACTATGAGATGTTATTTGTGGGCAGCCGCTAAGCAGAGACCGGCTGATCGAAGCGGCATGGGGGCCGGGCGTTGCCATCACCGATCGCGTCGTGGACCAGCATGTTCTCAATCTGCGCAAGAAGATCGAACCCTCTCCGGCCCGTCCCAGGTTCCTGATAAGTGTCCGCGGCCTCGGGTACCGCTTTGATCGAGAACTCGTGGAAAACTGACAGACTCTTGATCCGAGGCTGATAGGCCGCCAACGAGAGTGGCTCAGAGTCGTCCTGGAGGTAACAGAGATGAGACACAAGCGGAGTTCAATCGCGATTGCACTTGCGGCCGGGTTAGCACTGAGTTCGGCAACTTTCGTAGCGCGGCAAGGCACACCGCAATCAGTGAAGGACGAAGTCGAGCTGCAGCGGGCAATCGAGACAGAAACGGTTCGGGGTGACCTGAATGGCGCCATCGAGCAGTACAAGAAAGTTAGCCAAAGCAAAGATCACACGATCGCTGTGAAAGCACTATTGCGGATGGCGGATCTCTATCAGCGAGTTGGAAACACGGAAGCGCAGAAGACGTACGAACGTATCGTTCGTGATTTTCCGGATCAGGCGGAAGCGGCGTCGCTGGCCCGCAATAAACTTATTTTCGAGATTACTGTTCCGCTGGGCCCGGACCCGTTCAACATTTCGGTGTCACCGGATGGGCAGAAAATGGCCTATGTCGCCTGGGCCAACCCGAGCGAGCGTTTTGGCGTTTCAGTCCCGGATGACCGCCTTAGCAGTTCACGTGCGGGGGTTTGGGTTCGTTCACTCGACTCCGCAGATGACAGGATCTTGCCTGGGACTGAGGGCACGAAGTGGGAATCGTCTCCTCCGTTTTGGTCCCCGGACAGCCGCTTTATCGCGTTTGTAATCTGTGGACCAGCGCGCGGCCGGAATCCGGATTGTGAAGGTTCCGACGGGATTAGGTTGAGGAAAGTGGCTTTGGCCGGAGGGCCAGTCCAGCAAATCGCCGTATTTCCTCGGGACGTCGGCGCCATGCGCCGTGGTACCTGGAATCGTGACGGCGTGATTCTCATTGCGCCCACCGATTGGATTCGGAAACTATCGGCGTCCGGAGGGCCGGTGAGTGACGCCACCTCCCTGGATCGCGCGCTCCAGGAAACGGTTCACTCGTCTCCGTGGTTCCTCCCGGACAACCAGCATTTCCTTTTCAGGGTTCTGTCCGACAAACCCGAGAATGCGGGAGTCTTCGTCGGCTCGCTTGCCTCCAGCAGCAGAACCCGATTGCTCGACGTCAGCTCGAGAGCTTCTTACTCCCAGGGCTTCCTCCTGTTTGTTCGGCCAACAAAACCTGGGGTTTCGACGCTTTTCGCGCAGCCGTTCAATGCCGATCGGCTCCAACTGACGGGGGAAGCCGTGGCCGTCGCCGACGATGTCCTCTATGACCCCAACCTTGGCATTGCAGGCTTTGACGTGAATGCTATTGGCACGCTGATCTATCGGACTTCCAGTCCGGAAGCGCTCGCAGCCTGGCGAACACGCACCCCCCCACCGTATGCCTACGTTGGAAACGCTTCTTCACCCGTGAAAGTCATTCGCAACTGGACACTGCTGCTGAAACGATGACCTGAGGAACCATGTAGCGAAAAAACCGTCTCAAGGGAAAAGAAGAACAATGAACATGAATTCGCTTCTTCAAGGAAAACGGCTGCTTGTTCACTGTTCCTTTTCATCTCATATAGGATGTCGGAACCCGCATCGCCGTCGAGATCTCCCGTGCCCATGATCGTACAGACGATCCAGATGTTGGCAATCACGACGCTGAAGGTGTTCTCGTCAGAAGAGAGATTCGCAAGCGCAGAATAGAATGACCCCGTAGGTGCTCTCGCCGTTCGCGGCCGCAATGGAAGCGATCAATCTGTTCCCGGACCGAGGAACGTTTCGATTGCCGCTTTGAGAACGACGAGCTGAGTTTCGACAACGTTCCAAACCAATTCGGTATCGATCCCGAAATAGTTGTGAACCAATACATGCCACATGCCGACGATATCGGACCAGGGAATCTGTGGAATGCTCTTGCGTGTTTCCCCGGGCAATGACCGAGCGGCCTCTCCGATGATCTGCAGGTGGCGGACGCACCAACTCTGGACGAGTTCATCCTTTTCAAATACGGCTCGGCCCGCTGTCGTGTAACGTTGGATGTTTTCGATCGCTTCGAGAATGTCCCGCAGCCTTTCCCGCGGATCTCTCACAGGGGAACTGCCTCGGCGAGAACACGGGCACGGATTCTGGGTTTAAGCCCACGCTCGGTCACAACGTCGACTTGACGACCAAAGAGCTCCTGCAGGTCGGACACGAGACCACCCAAATCTAGAAGACTTCGTCCCGGTTCCATTTCGAAAAGAAAGTCGATATCGCTTTCTGGTCGCGCATCACCGCGAGCAACGGATCCAAACACGCGAATGCGACTCACGCCGCGCTTCTGCGCGATCCGCAACACATCCTCGCGTTTGGTTTTCAAAGTGTCCGCAGGCAGCATACTTACGAGTTTATCGCCGCCGCACATGAAAAGAAAAATTCTTCCCAATGAACTTGAGTCCAATTTGAGTCCAATAAGCGCCGAATATCAGGCAAAACCGGCCAGAAACATGCAGGAACACGCAAGACGAATCAATGAGATGTATTACCTAAGTAACCTTGACACGGTAGAGGTCATCAGTTCGATCCTGGTCGCGCCCATTGATTCAGTTAGTTACGCTATCCTCTCTCGCGATTGAACGCTACCCCGCTGAAATCCAGAATCAGACCGCAGCTCATCAGCTTCCACAGGCACTTCCAGCAAAGTGCGATCAATTCTGATTGAAACCGCTCCCGAAATATGACTTTCGGCGCAGACTCTCGCGATTGTTGCGGCATTCGAGCTTTTGGGAAGGACTTCTACGACTAACGGTTATACAGCTACTGACGGCGAGGATTAGTAAATGCTGGGCTACGGATCGTTACTAATGCGAGCGTCAGCTCCCGTGCAGTCACGGACGTGCACACGGCCCATCCTTTCGCCGGTACTTGGACCGACGTAGGCACCTAATTCGTGCCAGCGTGGAGCCGCAGGAGTTTCAAGCGAGGGTTGTGGCGTAGTCTGTTGCAACGCCGTGCCGCATAAGGGGGCGATTCTGTTATTCGGGACACGCAGAATTCTGGCGTGGTAGGCCTTTTTCGAACCCGGAAGAGCGTTTCGAAGCACCGAGCAGCATCGGATCGGGAAAATCGGGGATCATCAATGCTCCAATTCTTCAGTTCGGTGTCGGGCGGGAAGCAGGGGGCGGGCGGGAGACGATTCCGAGACTATCGAGAATCCGGCAAGCAACTTCAGGAGACTCGATGGCCGCGATGATTTTCATACGGCCGCTACAGCGCGGGCATTGCAGCACGAGAAGTGAGCGAAGTAACCTAGCAAACACTCTACAGATTGGGGCAGAATGTGGGGCGGAGGTTTCGCCAATGCATTCTGCCCGTTTTCTAATGCATTCTGCCCGTCTTCTTTTGATCGCTGCGTTCGCGACGGGCATTGCGTCCGCACAGACGTGCGACCGCGCGTGTCTGAAGACAACGCTCGACCAGTATCTGAACGCCGTGGTGAAGCATGACACCAGCGCGGCTCCGTTGTTCGTCGGCTTCCGGCAAACCGATAACGGCGTGGTGGTTCGCCCGGGAACGGGCACCTGGCAGTCGATCACGTCGCTGGGCGATATTCAGCGGAAGTTTTTCGATCCGGTCAGCGGGCAGGCCGCGTATCTCGGGTTGATCAAGGAAGGTCAGGCGACCGACATCGCGACGCTGCGGCTGCGGGTAGAGAATCGTCAGATTACGGAAGCCGAGTGGGTGATTGCTCGCGAGCGCGCCATCGGCCCCAGCGGCACTGCGGGCGGGAATCTCTACAACCTCGCGGGGTTCATCGCCGAGCCTCCGCCGGACCGCACCGTGCCGGAGAATCAGCGGGCATCGCGCGAGGTGCTGATCGCGATCGCCAACAGTTACTTCGACGGGCTGACGACGCACGACGGCTCGATCATCATGGCCCATGAAGGCTGTACGCGCAATGAAAACGGCACCCACACCGCGGGACCGAATCCCAACGCGGGCGCCGGCGCCAGGGGCGGCCCGGGCGGTGGGGGCGATTGCACGTCCAACCTGACGAACTTCAACGTCTCGCTGATTTCGGCGCGGCGCTATCCGGTGGTCGACGTCGAGCAGCAGGCCGTAGTAGGCTTCGGCATCTTCCTGCGCAAGCCCGGCACAACGCTCATGCGGAATCTGCTGGCCGAATGGTTCTTCGTCGATAACAACAAGATTCGCAATATCTGGGCGTCCATGTTCTATCCGACCAACGATCTGCCGGTGCCGAACTGGCCTCCGTATGAGGGCAACTTTCCGGTGGCGGCGGAGTTTGCGGCCCCTGCGGCCCCTGCGGCTCCCGCGGCCGCCGGTCCTGGCCGCGGCGCAGGCAGACAATAAGGAGACACGGAATGCGTTCGCGCTTTTCCTCTTCGCCACGGCACTGACCGTATCGGTGCAGACTTGCGATCGAGCGTGTTAAAAAACGACGCTCGACCAATATCTGAATGCCGTCACGAAACATGACCCGAGCGCGGCCCCGTTGTTCCTGGGCTTCCGCCAGACCGAGAACGCCGCGGTGGTGAAACTTGGCATGGGGATGTGGGAATCGAGAGACGTTGACTGATTTCGCAACACCGCGCCGCCTCTTGAATTTAGTCAACGTCCCTCGAACTCCTAGCGTTCACTCCCTGTGGCTCACATTCGATAAGCAAGAAGCCGTTCCGCGCACCTTACGCCACAGGTTTGTCTTCACGCTTGAAGGGACAGATGGCAAGACCGAAGAATACGACCTGGAGTTCTCCGGTCCGGATGTTTCACCGGGGCAACCGATCGTCATCTTTCCCCCGCTAAAAGCGGTACCTTGGTATGCGTCCAATGGCCCATCCAACCAGTCAAACCACCGACGCACACTACTGCCGGTAGGCGGTGAGGTGCACATTCCGCAACGCTTTGCGACAGATGGGACGAAGTTCGGCGGCGACGGCAAGGCTTGGCACGGCGACTCCAGTTCCAACGCGAATTGGTATGGATACGGGGCCGAAGCTTTGGCTGTTGCGGATGCAGTGGTCTCGGCAGTGAAAGATGGAATACCGGAGAACGTCCCACTCTCGCCGACGCATGCTGTTCCGATGACGCTGGAAACCGTGGCAGGCAATCACGTGATCCTTTCTCTACGAAATGGTCATTACGCGTTTTATGCGCATCTTCAGCCCGGAAGCATTCGCGTTAAGCCCGGTGACCGCGTACGTCGAGGACAAGTACTCGGACTCTTAGGTAACTCTGGAAATTCCAATGCTCCTCATCTTCACTTCCACATCTGCAACGGAGATTCATGGTTCGCGTCAGAGGGACTGCCATTTCTTTTCGATTCGTTCGAGGTACTAGGCAGCGCAGGCTCGGGGATTCAAGGTTGGACAGTTCCCGCAGCAGTCAAGCCGGACAAACGCCTCCGCGACATGCCAGTTGAAAACCAAGTCGTCGCATTCGATTAAAGAAACAAAGGTCCGATATTAGTTTTCGCTGAGCGTAGTGGCAAGCCCCCCTGAAATTGCCAGATACGGGTTCAACAAAACGAGCCGAGGTGCAGGGATTCTCAATTGTTGGGAAGTCGGCAGACCCGAATAGTGACGACAAGAGACTTTCGCTTTCTGCTCTGCGATCAATTTGCGATCAATTTTCTGCCGAATACCGTGCTAATCACGAACGACGGCTTCACTGCAGGCATAGCCAGCTGGAAACCAGAAGGAAGTGCCAAACTCGGGGAGATGATGTTCAGGATTTCAGTGGAACTCATCCCCCGAGATTGGCTCCTGTCGGTTCAGCGCGCAATCACGCCGCAGGCGATCCGGTCGCCGGCGTTTCCTGACGGGTCACTCTTCAGGTCGTCCGCCTTGGCGTGAATCATCAGCGCAACGCCGCCATTGGCGAAGACGGAATTACCGCCTTCCCCCAGCGTGACGGCGGCGTTTTCCACGGAGAGTTTCGCCGTCCCATTGGCCTTCACCATGAAGTTCGGCATGTCGCCGGCGTGAGGCCTGGGGCTTTCCGCGTTGTTTATTCCATGATGCGCGTTGGCGGGATTGAAGTGTCCTCCGGCGGACGTGAATGCCGGGGCTTCACATTTGCCGGTCGCGGCCGAGTCCGCTCGCAGCATGTTCAACATTGAATGCGGGTTCAAAAGGCGGGAGGGTTAGTGCGGCTCGAGCCTTTCATGCGGCCCTCAGACAAACGGTACCGAGTATACCCAACTCGAAGGCTATGGTGCGGAATCCAAGGGGAATGCCTTGATGTTCGGAGGCGCGCTCAACAACATGAAGATTCTCTCCGAAGGCGGCACGTTGCCGGCGCGCGGTGTCGCTCCTCGCGGCGGAGCCGGTGGCCCTGGTGGTCCTCCCGGGACCCGGAGCCCCCCCGGGAGCTTCCGGCGGCGCATAGCGGCCACAGGCAGTATCAGAAATCCGGTCCATTCCAGATTGGCCGGACTCCCCTCATCGTACGAAACAAAAAAGCCCCCGGCTTGCGCCGGGGGCTTTTGCTCATACGAAAGGATTCAGATTACCGGCTGACCTGGACGCTGGTTGCACCAACATTAGGGGCGCCGCCGCCGGGGTCACCGCTGGAGACCAGCTTGACCCAGAGCGAACCATTGCCCTTGAAGTACGAGGTGTCGCTGGCCTTACGCAGCGCATCCAGGCTGTCCTGCGATGCACCCGAGGCTGCGGTGGTGAATCCCGGCAGCTCAAAGATCACCCACGAGCCCTTATCCAGTTCCGTCACGGAGAGGGACACGTTCGGCCTTTCGGTGGTCACCTTGATCTCGGTTCCGGCTCGTACGTTGCCCGAGGTTACGGTGTACTCCTTGCCATTGCGGCTGAGAACGATTGGCGGCTGTGCTGGAGCTGCGCCAGCACCGGCACCACCTCCTCTACCGCCAGGAGCGCCAGCACCGGCAGCGCCGCCTCGACCACCAGCTGCGCCAGGACCGGCAGCCGGGTAAGGACCGGCAGCGCCGCCAGGGGCAGCGGCTTGTGCGCCAGGTCCGCCGCGTGCTCCACCAGCAGCAGCGCCGGGAGCAGCAGGTGCTGCGCCAGGTGCGCCAAGTCCACCAGGAGCACCACCGCGGCCGCCACCGGGCGCAGCGCCAGGAGCACCGCCACGAGCGCCACCACCACCACCACCGCCGGCGCCGCCGCCAATATTCATGCGCCCGACATCGCCCTTGCACACCGCAGCGTTCCAGGTGGGCTTGATCTCACAGGCTTCTGTGTCGACTGCGATACTGTCGTTGACGCCGTCGTGGATGAGAACGTAGGCATTGGGACCAGCGCCGAGCGAGCCGTCCTTGTCGTGGTACGCCGCGGTCCTATAGGACGTGCTTCCTCCATTATCGTTGCCCCACTTACGCTCCATCGGCGGGAAATACACCGGCTTGGAATTGACGAATTTCACGCGCTCGAAGGCGTTATTGGTGCTGACCCCGAAGCTGGTATACAGCAGGCTGGAGATCGCTCCCGACTTGCGAGTGGCGTTGTCCTGGAAATTCACGAAGGTGGTATTCACCACGTCATGACGGTAATCGTAGTACTCGTAGCCGTGGATCGGGTAATCCGGCATGTCGACCTTCGGGAAGGTGCGGCCGTAAGCCTTTTCCGCGTCAGTCCTGGGGTTGCCGACGTTCTCGGTTTCGCCCACAAACAGCGAGTCCACGACCCTTGACGTAAAGGCGTAACGACCGAACGCGCCAGACGCGTGCGTAAAGTCGAAAGCGTTGTCGGCCAGCTTCACGTTCCGGAATACGTGCATCTCACCACGGCCCCAGATACCGCCATTGCGGTTCTTATAGGCGGTGAGATCCTCGAAGACCGATTCCAACGCCTTGCTGTTCGCGTCAGCGGGATTTTCAAGGCCGGTATGCGAGCTGCCGGTAACACTGAAAGTGTTATTGGCCGCAATGTTTCGGTCGAACATGAACGAGTCGTAGTTGGAGTGGGCGACGTTGCCCTTGAACATGCGGAATGGCGTTCGACGCGGCCAGGTATTCGCGGCGATTTCCGTGCCTGTGAATTTACCCTGCGGGTGCTCCGGCAAGGACATCCAGAAGCCGTTCGAGTCGGAACCCGCGGCCACGTTGTCAATGAAAGTGTTGTCCGGGTTGGTGATCCAGTAAGACGCCACCGTGTTGTCCGAGGGCAGCAGGACATCCTTGGATTGCTGGCCATTCCCTCCCGCCGGTCGGGCCTCTCCGGCTGCGGCGAGGTTTGTCGGGACGCACGGCGCGTCCGGATGACACTTGGTGAGGATCCCCAGGTTGTGCACGAACTGGTTGCCGTGCTCCACGCCGTCTTCGAGGAAGAAGCAGTGACCAATGTTG
>JBGPBY010000318.1:0-8553 GCA_041481485.1 Terriglobia bacterium | reverse complement strand
CTGAAAACAACAACGAGAATTTAAGAGTCACTCCGGGGCCAAACGCCGTCACCATGGTGTCCGCAGCAAAGATCTTGATGCTGTTGCCTTCGGTTAAAAGGAAATTGACCGATCCGTCAGGAGCGTTATACAGATCGCCTTCCAAATCGGCGGCCGCAGCGAGAGTCCAGGTGTCATTGTTTGGAGTTGTATCCCATTCTTCGTTGCCGGCCGCTGGCAGAAGTTTCATGGACGTCACGGTCCGTTCCGTTCCGCCACCTGGCTGCAAGGTTAAAGTAAAAACTGCATCCGTCAGCCCATCCGGTGCAAGCAGGGCTTCGCCTTGTCCCAGACGGTCCGCCGTCTTGCCGTCAAAGCTCACCGAAAGATTTGCCGATGCCGTGGGAAGCAATCCAAATACGGTAAGGGCACCCTGCGTCCCAACGAATACCTTCCCTTTTGCGATGGTGGGTACCGTGTATTTGACCGGACCGTCCAGGTGATCGGCAACATAGTCATTGCTGGAGAAGAGCTCATTATCAAGGTTGGCTGCATCATAGGCGTGAAGGATTCCGTCATCCGCTCGTTCCAATACCCAAATGATTCCGTTATTCGATCCATTTGCAGAAACGCTGGGCACCGATCCGGGATAGGCGAACGGCTTTGCGGATTCCATAACCGGTTCAGGAGAGATTTGCCCGTCCCCGAGTTGAAATGCCTTGAGCACATCACCGCAACAGGCATGGTAATAGATCAGACCGTTGAAGTAGGCTGGGGTATCGAATACGGGATTCACCGTGCCAACCGGGATGACCTGAAGGGCGTTGTCGCATTCCGGTCCACACTGTTGGTATCCGCCGAGATTATCCCGATCCATCAGGTACAGTTCTCCGGCCTTGCTGCCGATGATCATCATATGAGGATGTGCGGTTCCCGGCTGATCCGGCAGCAACAGGACTCCGCCAGAGCCAAAGTCCCTGTCGTAGATGCTCAATTCATCCTGGTTCCAGGGGGTAAAAGAGTCCGTAACTTTAAGATCGGGATTCCCATCAGGTGTGGGGTTCGTCGAAAGTTTCAGCAGACTATCGCTATAGCCCGGGCTTTGAGGACCGTTAAGATCGAATGTTCCATTTGACGTAGCCACAAAGATATTGCCGTCTTCGTCCGCTGCCGGACCGCCGCCGCTCATCCAGATCGCGCCGTCAGCACCGTTAGGGGTCGTATTGAACACGACAACGGAAGCAAGCGTCTGTGCGTCGTGACCGAGGATCCATCCATGATATGGAGGGTAGTCGCCGTGAGATCCCCACGCGCTGTAGACAATGCCATTCTTCAGCAGCAGCGCCGGCCGGTTGAGTTGTCTTAACGCATTGAAATTGACGGTTCCATTTTCATCGCTGTCTGTACCGGTTCCAGGGACGCTCGGTCCGGCCAAATAAGTGTATTTTCCGGAGTCCCCAGGCATCGTGTCCGCGATCAGGGCAGGACCTCCGAATTTCTCGGCTCCCGTGGTGATATCCAAAGCATGCAGACGCTGCACGAAGTGCAGTCCGTCGAAGCGGACTTCACGGGTTTTTGCGATCACATACATTGTCCCAGTGGAGCCATCGATAACCGGTGTGGAAGTGATTCCGATTTCCACTCGAATGTCGTTGACGGACACATCGCTGGGGAGAACCGTCGAAATTCCCGCCGCCGGATCAATAAAACTCGAATGCCAGAGTTCTCCTCCGATTGGATTGTCTGCGTCATACGCATAGACGCTGTCGTGTTGAGTCGCAACGTACACCACATTGTGATTGACGCCGGAAATGGAAACGTTGGAAATGTATAAAGGCTGGCCAAAAACGTAACCATCGACCGGATAGGAGAACAGCTTGCCGAATGTCGCGCCGTTGACATTGGCTGGAGTCAGTGTGGTTTCGGTCAGGTACTGCCCACTTCGCGCATTGTCGTTGTGATAAGTGAGAACGTTACCCGGATCGTTATAGTTGGCTGACGTTACCGTGAATGTGGAGCTATTGCTAAGCACTCCTGCGTACACCACTACATCACCCGTTGTCGTGCCGGGCGGAACGATGGCGACAATGGATGTGGCAGTCCACTTGGTGATGATTGCTGCCTCACTGCCACTGAATGTCACCTTACCGTTCGCGCGAGTTGCACCGAAGTTATCGCCAGTGATGGTGACCGCCGTTCCGATGGGACCGGATACCGGCGAAAGCTGAGTAATGGCTGGTGGTCCGGTTACCGTGAATGGCACGCCATTGCTGACTCCGATCTCGGTAGTTACCAAAACGTCTCCAGACGTGGCGGCCACAGGAAGAATGGCGACAATGGATCTGCTGGTCCAACTGCTGATCGATGTGGCCGGAGTGCCATTGAACGTCACGGTATTGGCCTGTTGTGTCTCGCCAAAGTTGATTCCGGTGATGGTAATGGGGCTGCCGGGCGAACCCGAGATTGGCAATACTCTGGTGATCACGGGAACCGGCGGGCCAACCATGATAATCGCGAACGTGTGCGATACCGGGGTTGCAGCCTGCCATATCGAATTTCCGGACTGGTTCGCGGTGATGGTGCATTCTCCGGGCTGCATTATCGAAATCGTATTGCCTGAAACCGTGCAGTCTCCGGCTGCATCAAACGAGACCGGAAGGCCCGATGATGCGGTCGCAAAGATCGGAAAGTCCGGGGTGCCGAAAACGATATCGGGCAGCGAGTTGAATGTAATGCTCTGGGGTTTCAGGGGCAATAGCGTTTCTGCGCTGTTCTGCACCACGAAATTGGGATCAAATCCTCCCGTTATCAATAATTGTCCCGTAAAAAGCAGAGTGCCGGTGTGATTGGATCGAGCGGCACCCATGTCGGCTTCCGGCGACCAGGTGTTATCGGAAGGATTGTAAATTTCTGCGGAAACCAGCGGAATCCCACTGGATTCGTCGCTGACACCTCCGGTCACAATGACGCGGCCATCCGGCATGGTGGTCGCAATGTGATAGGAACGGCTCGTACTCATATCCGGAACAGTAATTGCGGACCAGGTATCGACGTCTGGATTATAGATTTCACCTTGGGCCAGGTGGTTGATGCCGTCATTTCCTCCAGTCACCAGAATGCTGCCATCCTGTAATGTGGCCGCCGCGTGGCCAAAGCGCGCCCTCTGCATGGAAGCGGCAGTGACCCAAATGCCTGTATCCGCATCGTAAATCTCGGCACTCGAAATGCCCGTGAACGCGAAAGCGCCCCCTGCAATCAACACGCGTCCATTGGAAAGCAAACTGGCCGTCTGGAAAGAGCGCTGTGTCGTCATGTCGAGAATCGCCGACCAGGTGTTGTCTGAGGGATTGTAGATTTCGGCAGACGACAGGTCTCCGTTGGAATTGATTCCGCCGGCCACCAGAACCCGTCCGTCTCCAAGCAAAGTTGCGGTAAAGGCATAACGCGGAGAAATCATGGCCGAGGCGGCGGACCAGCTGTTTGTGGCCGGATCATAGATTTCAGCACTGGCCAGCGAACCACTGGGAACTCCATTATTCGTTCCGCCGGCCACCAGCACTTTGCCATCGGCGAGCAGGGTCGCCGTGTGCTGCGATCGGGCATCATTCATTAGCGGGACCGGAGACCATGTGGAAAGGTTGGGGCTATAGATCTCGGCGCTGGCCTGACCTGCGGCGCCGTCGGTTCCACCGGCCACCAGAACGCGTCCATCCAACAGTCGTGTTGCCGTGTGAAAGGCACGCCCTGCAACCATGAAATCCGTCGGCGTCCAATTGTCCGCTCCCGCAGACTGGTGCAGGACAGTAGTGATCAGGAACAGGGACGAAATCAGAATAGGAAGGATGAGTTTATATAATGAGGAGAATCGTCCTGCTCCCTGCATTTCGAATCCTTGTGTAGCTAGTTTCAAATAAAGTGACCCCGCGATCTCCGCAACTCCAGAAGACCCGCATTGGGCCACTACCGGGCGGTTGAGGCTGTCATGAAACTGACAGATTTGCAAGTCAAAGGTTTAATGTTGTAGTGCGTCCGTTTGAAATCTGCGGCGGCCCACTGTGAATGAATTTGAAATGCCGCGAAGCGGCTACCAAATAGAGCCACGGAGTGGCGGCACTTCCTTAGCCACCGGCGTGAGCCAGTGGGAGCGATCGAGAAATCCATTCCAGCCGCGGAGCGGCGGCAGATATAGAAATCCTTGATCTGTCGCGCCTCCGGCGCTTTTTGATTTCCTGGCATCGAGACCACCGGCTTACGCCGGTGGCTAATAAGCTGCCGCCGCTAACGCGGCTCAAAAATATAGAATGCGATTCTGTCACAACTTCGGAATTCAAACTGAGACCCGAACCTCACGATGCCGATTTCCGTTGTGGCGCAAAGACTGGACGAATCCACCGTTCGATGCCCTTGGTGTGGATGTTCACCCAGTAATCCGCCCAATCGATGGTCTCGGGGTCCCAGTCGATACGCTTAAGGTCTTCATTCGTAAGCATGCTGGCGGCTTCTCGAATGTTCCGTGTTTCGAAAATAAAACTGTTGTGGAACATGAACGGCAGAAACTTGTCCAGCATGATTTCCTGTGCGCGGATTTGCCGGCGTGTATCGCGCAGGCTCTTTAAATAAGGATCCACTTTGCGTCCGCCAAGGACCGTCTTGCCCAGTGTCAGCGCCGCGTGAATCACATCCAGTCCACGGCGCAGTCGCGCACGCCTCGCCTGAAGCAATTCGACGGTGATCACATGAGTATCGACATATGCTTTCCACACATTCGCCAGCCGGTTTCCGTCTTTGCTGTGCTTGTGTTTGTAGCGCGAATTCATGCCAAGAAATGCAACCAGACGCGGCAGCATAATGGGATTCTGATCTGCGGAGGCCAGGTGATATACCGGCTTGTGTTTTCCGCACAACACGGCAGCGATCACAATCAGGATTCCCGCTGCAACCAGATCCACGGGAATGATTTCGAGTGGACCGTCTTTCCGTACCGGCCAGCCTTTGACTCCGGATCCTCCCATCAACACCAGTGGAGCGGAAGTCGTGAATCCCTCATTCCATCCGGGAAACGGGAACTGCATCGACGACTCCACAATCGCTGGACGAACGATGGCGTAAGTCAGCCCCGGCGTTCGGGCGATGACCTGTTCCCCCATGCTTTTTGTGTAGGTATAGATGTTGGTCCAGCCCCAGTATTCCGCTCTTGCCGCCCCGCCCTCGCGCAGGCGCTCGCGAACCGGCCTGGGATTTGTCGCCCGTGTGGCTCGCGTTTCCTCAATAAACTGTTCGCACCATTTCAACTCTTCCGTGACGGAGAATGTTTCCTTTGTGTTTTCATCGCGCCGCGGGAAGTAACCATCGATCGGTGTGTCTTCGGAAATGCGTCCGTCCTTTTTTCCGGCCACGTAACAGGTGGATATGTGAATCAACTTCGCGTTCAATTTCTGAACCAGTTCGATCACATGCTGAGTGCCGTAGACATTCGGTTCAATCGATTCGTTCAGGGGGGGATCGAATTCCACAAGGCCCGCAAGGTTGACGACAACGTCTACTGTTCCCTTGAGCGCGTCAATTTGATCTTTCGAAATCCCGCACATTGGCTCGTCAAGATCGCCTTCGACCACCGTAACCTTCTGGCGAATGGCGTTTTCTCCACCGAGCCGTTCGACAATCGCGCGCAATGGAGGCGACTGCAGCGTCTCGCCATAGAATCGCTGTTCTCCTGAAATCCGTTTCTTCGGGCGCACCTGCACCACCAGGTGTTTTACTTCAGGAAAGCGATCCAGAACCGTCGCCAGAAGAACCTTTCCGACAAATCCTGTCCCGCCCAGCAACAACATTGTGCGATCGCTGAATGCATCGATAGCCGAAATCTCTCCCGTGCCTTGCCGCTCAGTTTCGGGTGTCGATTCGTATTCTCCCCGGATCGGATTCCACCGCCAGGGCGTGTGGTACTTCGTCACAGCGCTTTGGCCGTATTTAGAAATGGAGGTAATGACGAGTTGTCTTCCCGAAGCTCGAGAATCGGCCAATGGTTTTGCAGCGCAATGCGGCGGAGCCGGCGTGTGGGATTGGCTGCGACGGGATGACCCACCGACGTGAGCATGGGCACGTCGGCCGAACTGTCGGAAAACGCGCAGGACTGCGACAGATCGATGCCTTCTCGTTGAGCGTAATCCCGGATGCTCCGTGCCTTTTCGTTTTCCGCAAGCAGCGGAGGGAGAACTTTCCCGGTCGCGATGTGATTCCTGAATTCCAGCCGATTGCAGATTACTTCATCGATCCCGAAGTGAAGAGCAATCGGACGAATGGTGAAGTCCAGCGTTCCTGTGACCAGAACATTTCGATAGCCCAGTTCGCGCGTGCACTCGATGATGGATTTAGCCTGCGGAAAAATTGAGGGTTTAAGCGTCCCTTCAAACAAATCATCCGCAAGCCCGACCAGCCGGTCGCGATGCATGCCGCGATAGGCGCGGAAAGAAAAAATATTGAAAGTGGAACGCGAATACAGATCGAGCCCGAACAGCAGCGGTACGCTGAGGATTACTTTACCCAACTGATACACACTCTTGAAGATGTTGCGGTCATTCCGCGCATAGTACGCGTACATCGTAACTAAATTCGCGGAAAGCAACGTGCCGTCGAGATCGTAGAAAGCGGCCTTGTTCATAAACCGGCCCACATTATAGCGTGCGCCGAGTCCTTTTGAACGCCGAGAACACGACAATCAGGAATGAAATGCAAACCAGCGGGAGATCCCCGATACGGCTGTAAATGGAATGTGCATCGGTGATGAACATCTGTCCCTCGAGATGCCCCATCACGTCGCGCATGACGAACTTTCCGTCGACGACGCGTCCAAGCCGGCTCTGCACATTACCGAGTGGATCGATGATTCCGGTGATTCCATTGTTACCGTTGCGGAGCACACTCATCCGGTTCTCAATGGCGCGATATTGTGCGGCAACAAAATGCTGTTTGAGTTCTTCCTCTCCGAACCAGGCATCGTTGGATAGATTTACCAGAAAATCCGCACCGGCCAGCCGGATCCGCCGGGCCAGGTCAGCGTCCGCATCTTCATAGCAGATGAGGACGCCAAATTTGGCGTCGCCGGATTGTCCCGGGACCGTGAAGATGGTTAGTCGAGTTCCTGCAATCAACGATTCATCGAAGGGAATAATCTTGAGCTTTACAAGGAACTGAAAAACGCCCGGCAACGGAATGTATTCGCCAAAGGGGACCAGGTGCATCTTGTCATAGCGGTCAACATACTCTCCCTTGGAGTTGACCAGTACCGCGCTGTTGTATCGTTGCTCCCAGATGGTCTTCGGAATCTTTGCCGCGCTGGCGGGATCGGTTTCGTATCCCAGTTCGGCCGGAAGGTATGTCGACGCACCGGCAAGCACATATGCGCCGCGGCGGACAGCGAGATCGCGCATCGCGTTTTGGCCCAGCCTGGCGTATTCGGCGTAATAATTTCCGGCGCGCGCGCGCAGCGCATCGGGATCGACGTTGAGGGTATATGGATACAGAAAGATCGTCTCGGGCCAGACAATCAGATCGAGCTTTTCACTTTCCAGATAATGGCTTTGAGTCACATATCGATTCAGTACTTCATCCGGATCGTATTTGCCCTCGAGCGTTTCCTTCATCTCCTGGGGCACCGCCGCCTGAATTGCCCCCACACGCAGGGATGGTTGGAGGTGAATCGTTTTGCTCCGGACATAGCCATATCCACATACGCAAGCCACGATCGCAACGGCCGCCGCAATGGGCGTTCCGGATTTTCGTTTCCATGATTCGTAGAGCAGAACGTTGATTGCTGCAATGATTCCGCTCAGTCCAAGAGAACCGAAGACATCCAGAGATTGAATGAACAGTTTGAAATTGTGTTGCGTATGTGAAAGCAGCAGCCATGGGAAACCCGTGAATGCGATCCCACGAATGTATTCCAGAAGGACCCAAACGGCAGCGAGCACCACTGCGTTCCATATGGCTCCGTAACGCGCCCCCCATCTCACGGCTACTGCATACGCTGCAAAATAGACGGCGCAATACAAGGAAAGCGCCAGCCAGCCGGCGGTCGATACCGGAATAAGCCATGACAGTCCGGGAAGGAAAAAAGCAGCACCGGCTATAAAGCCGCCCAACGCCGCGGACCGATAGCTGGATACCATTCGCGTTCCATGAAGCAACGGAATGAGAGCGAAGAACGCGGCGATGCCGAACCCATCGGTGGGCTTTGCTGCAAGAAGAAGCAGACTGCAGGAAATGAAGACGAGCGCCGTCTTGAAACGCACTCCGGCAATTCTATCGCGGATTGAAGTTCACTGCAGATGAAGGAGTCTGTACTCAGAAGACGCGGCGATAGATGTCGGACAAAGGTATCGTGATCATGGGATTTGAGATTTCGACCTTATTCTGTTTGCCTTGCAACGAATGAACTTGGGATTCCCAGCTGCGTAGCGGTGTCACTTCCGTTAGTAGGCTGTTTCATAAATACGCACACGTATTCAGGGCGGCACAATAGCTGTAATCGCGATTCCCCACTGTAGGGGCGGTCTATGACCGCCCACAATTTGG
>JBGPBY010000317.1:0-8562 GCA_041481485.1 Terriglobia bacterium | reverse complement strand
GGATGGGCATCGGATTCAAAAGCCGTGTATCCAAGCGCCTGAACAGAAAGCCGCACGGAACTATCGGGTTTCAACCCGGAAAGCAGGAATTTGCCGTCTCGATCGGAGACGGCCGAATAGACCGATCCGGCAGAACTGGTCACTCGCAACCTGGCTTCCGGAATGGCCCTTCCGCTGTCGGCCTCGATCACGGTGCCTGAGATGGCAGCGGCTTGTTGCTGTGGCCCCGCAGCCTGAATCAGCACACCCAACAGCAGATAGAGCGAAAGTGCCATATGATTGCCGAATTCATTGTACCCATGGATACCTGAGAAGCGTTTGACCGTTTTGGCCGGTTAAATGCTGAATTAATTTGACACTCGATCAGCCGAAAAGCAGAATCGGAACTTCTAAGAACCGTTTCATTTCTTAAGTTTCCGGAGGAACCGCCAATGAAGAGCCGTTTCTGGATTTCGGTAAGTGGGTGTGTGATTGTCATCGCATTTGGATCCATTGCAATTCTGGGATTGGATTCCCAGACTGATCATGGCAAGGGGGAACCTAAGGGCGCTGCCATTCACTGGGCCAAGGGACAAGCGCCAGGCCAAAGCGGAAGAGGCGGAAAGTCGCCAAATCTGACTTACCATGGCGGGCCAGTCATGCAGACCACCAGGTCCAAGGCGATTTTCTGGGGGACAAGTTGGGCGTCATATTCCGGTGATAAAATTTCAGGCGTCGACAGCTTTTACGCAGGATTGGGCGCTTCCACTTATGCGGGGACTACCAACGAGTTTGCCGACGGGAACGGACCGGTAACGAGCACTATCACTTACGCAGGTCACGTCATTGATACCTCGGCAGCGACAGGCGGCAACACGACCGGTCCCATACTCGCCGAGGTCTGCAGGAATATCGAATCCGGGGTAAACTATTATCCTGTCTATGTCGATCTTAAGCGCGGCAATGCCGGTTATTGCGCTTGGCACAGCTATGGCACATGCGGCGGCCAAGTGGTTCAGTTCGCATTCTTCTTCAATCTCGACGCGGATGCGGGTTGCGACCCGAACGACCCCAGCGGATTGCATTCCCAGGGATTGGCCGCAGTCGTCAACGTCTCCGGACATGAAATATCGGAAGCAAGAACCGACCCGCGTCTGAACGCCTGGTATGACAGCTCCGGCGACGAGAACTCCGATAAATGTGCATGGACATTCAGCCAGCCTCTGTTGACGCTCACCAATGGCAGTCAATGGAAGATTCAGGGGAACTGGTCCAACTATGCCTACAACTCCGGTACCGGTTATCCCAGTTCCAGCGGTTTAAAGGGCTGCATCGACGGGGGCGCGGGGCAGTAACAGTTCCTTCCAGAATCCCCAGATTAGGGAGATTCGTGGTCTGACACGAATCTCCCACTCCGACTTTTCTTCCAATTCCGCATAGCGCACTTGCAAATCCTCGAAGGCCACAGCAGAATCTCGACCAAATATTACGGAGGTGGTTATGCCCAAATACATGATCGAAGCTACATACACACTGGAAGGAACACGAGGATTGGTTCGCGAAGGCGGATCCAAACGGCGCGAAGCGGTAAAGACCGCATTGAAAAGTGTCGGCGGCAAAGTCGAACAGTTTTACTATGCCTTCGGAGATACGGATGTCTACGCGATTATCGATGCCCCCGACAACGTGAGTGCCGCAGCTTGTGCGACGGCGATTAATGCAACCGGCGCTGTACAGGTTCGCACGACAGTCCTGCTGACCCCCGAAGAAATCGATGCAGCCGTTAAGAAGACAGTAAAGTACCGGGCGCCCGGCAAGTAACTGCGCGGAGGACTGATGAAAATTGTCGTTCTGGATGGCTACACACTCAATCCCGGGGACAATCCATGGGATGACGTGGCGAAGCTTGGCGAATTCGTGTGTCACGATCGCACTCCGCCAGATCAGATTCTGGCGCGTTCTCGCGATGCGGATGTTCTGCTCACGAACAAGACACCCCTCTCTGAAGAGACGATTCGCCAGCTGCCACAGTTGAAATTCATCGGAGTGCTGGCGACCGGATACAACATCGTCGATGTCAAAGCGGCACGAGCGCGCGGAATTCCTGTTACCAACGTGCCGATCTATGGCACCGACGCGGTCGCGGAATACGTTTTCGCGTTGTTGCTCAATTTTTACCGGCAGCCCCAGCTGCACAGCGATCTCGTCCATCAAGGGGAATGGAACCGGGTGAATGAGTGGAGCTTCTGGCGGCGGCCTCTCGCCGAACTGGCGGGACGCACTATCGGCATTGTGGGCTTTGGCCGAATTGGCCGCCGGGTCGGGGAAATTGCCGCCGCGTTCAAAATGAACGTGCTGGCCAATGACGTCTTCCAGGGCAACCCGCCCCAATATCCGATGCAATGGCGGACAGTTCAGGAACTGTTTGCCGAATCCGATGTGGTGACTCTGCACTGCAACCTTACGCCTGAAAATACGGGGATGGTGAACCGAACGCTTCTCCGCTCCATGAAGCCCAACGCCTACCTCATCAATACATCGCGCGGCCCGCTGGTGACCGACGCCGAACTTGCGGAGGCCCTGCACGAGGGGAGGATCGCCGGCGCGGCACTGGACGTGGTGACAGTCGAACCGATGCCTGCCGGCAACGTACTGCTCAGCGCACCCAACCTGACGCTGACGCCGCATATCGCCTGGGCCGCGCTGGAGGCTCGACGGCGGCTGACAACAGTGACTGCCGAAAACATTGCCGCGTTTCAGTCCGGTAAGCCGATCAATGTGGTGAATTAGCAGGGTAAAGACGGATGGCAGACATCAAAACGAAGCCCACAAAAGTAAGTCCGGCGTCGTTCATCAACGGGATCGAAAATGAGCAGCGCCGCAAAGATTGCCGTGAAATTGCCAAGCTAATGCAGGAAATAACCGGCGAACCACCAAAGATGTGGGGGCCGAGCATTATCGGCTTCGGAAAATATCACTACAAATACGAAAGCGGGCGCGAGGGAGACATGCTGCGCGTCGGGTTTTCACCGCGCAAACAGAATCTGACTCTGTATGTCTGGCACGCGTTGGAAGACAAAACAGCAATGGCCAAATTGGGCCGATACAAGACTGGCAAGAGCTGTCTTTACATCAAGTCGCTTGATGATATCGACCGCAAGATCCTCCGATCGCTTATTTCAAGATCGGTCGACGAAATGAAGAAGCGCTACCCGAGTGAATGATGAGGAGAATTTATGGGATTGGCTGAACGGCGAAAAATGAAGGAACTGGGAGAAACCACGCTCCCGGAACGATCGAAGGAAATCGCAGAGATCTGCGGAGCATCAATACCCTATGAAGTCGATTGGGAGAGCTTCAGTGACGATCTCGAGGCGCTGAACTTCATGGATAACATTTCCTGCCATCGTCTCAATATGGCATTGCGCGTCATATGTCAGGACGACATGGGAAAGGAATCCGTTCGTGACGCGATCAAGAAGATCAAGCTCAGGAACGTCAAAACTACCGGCGAAATGAAGATGACGCTCGAAGGGGGCGTGCTGGAGATGCACTGTGCCTATGCCCTGCGGACGGAAGGCATGTTCAGTGACGGCGCTATCCGTGAATTGCTGATGAAACATCTGTAATTCGCGGCGAAGCCCGCAAATCAAAAGAAAAAGGAAGCGCGAAAGTCCACGGCCGATTTGGTTATCGGTCCCCACGATCTGCTGGCGGCATAAAGTCGCAGTCGTCCAAGTCGAACTTCGAACGCTCCGATCCAGTCCCGTTCATAGTTCTTGTACCGGATGGAGTCTGTCACGACGCCTGTTCCAAACATGAACGTCGTAATTGCATCTATGGGATACGTGAGCATGGCATCGGTAGAGAGATAGCGTTTGCCACTCGGATTCAGGATTCCATCCGCTTCGAAGCGCAGGTCCGGCAGGAAGCGGTAGCTGTTCATGAATGAATAGCGTCCGCCAATGAACACGCCGGGCTTTGGCATCAGATTGGTCACTCCCACCAGCAAGCCCCGCTGTGTCCTTGAATATTCTTCACGGTCGAAGGAACGGGATCGGAGATTTGGTTTCGGCGGAGACAGCAGCGCGTTCGCGTTACCGTTGGAGCGGCCCATGACCCTGGTGAACCACGAAACCTCAGTTTGAAATGCCGCCTTGCGCTCTTTGTCGCTGAGTCCGAGCATATTCACGTCGAGCACCAGGCGCTCGGCCGGTATCAGCCGGTACGAATATGAATTCGCAGCTTCACTTTGCACGCTGCCCGACGGGACAAACACCAATGCATCACTGTCGCGCGGGGTCATATAGGAATCCCGGTGCCAGATCCAGCTGACTCCCTTGTCGCGAATTCCCCAGATAATCTTGTAGCCGGAATCTCCATCGACATGAGGGGTAAATACTCCGTCACCGTCTTTGTCCGAAGCGTTGGCATGAGAACCAAGTTCGACAAGAATATGCGGCCGATCTGAAGCGCTATCCAGCGCGCACCGGCATCGATTTGCCGGAATACGTCCCTCGTGGGCGCTGGAGTGTATTTCAACGATGCCGTAGTCATTTAAAGACTCAGCCTTGTTTAAACGGTGCAAGACAATCTGAATGTGTTCCAGATCGTTGGGATGGCTGCCATCGAACCAAATCGGGAAAATACCGTCGCGCGCCCGGTAGGTGTCCTGGACGTAGTAGAACCAGTATTCGAGGATGACATCGTCTTCCGTCGGCCGTCTCAATTGATACGCACGGTAATAGACTGTCGAGATCCGCGCCTTTTCCTGAATCGAAAGCTCACGATATTTTGCCGTGCGCGATTCCGGAGTTCCCAGCAAATCGGAGATCGCACGCGTTGAATGTGGATCGGATCCCAAATTCAGATCTCGCGGCGCCTCAAGACCAAACAATGGACTGCTTGGAAAGTAATTTTCAGCGGGATGAAAAATCAATATAGGCGCAAACCGTTCTGCCAATCGGGATTGTTCTTCGGGAGAAAGAATGGAAGAGTCCTCCCTGGATTTCGCATTTGCCGGAATCGAAAGGATCAGAAAGAAGAGGAAACTCGTAAAACACCGCACCAGGAATTCCAGTCTCAACTGCATCTCCTTGAAAATCGCTGCAATAAGATAGCGCAGAGGCGGATTAAATCCGCCTGCCTATATATGCGGTATTTGGAGACTGCATTTCGCATCCGCCAACTTCCTTCTTTAATCCTGAAAGTGATTGGCATATTCTTCACGCCGTTCGGACGTTCTTTGCCACGGGAGGAATATCGTTCATGAAACGTTTTAATGCGAAAGGTCTCTGGACCGTTTTGCCGTTCCTCGTTTTGGCAATCTTTCTGGTGTTGTCGATTCACGGCACGGGGGTGAGCCTGCAGGCTCCGCAGGGCGGCGGCGCTGCCCCGGCTGCGGGAGGAGCCCGGCAGGGTGCACCGCAAGGCGGACCGCCGGCTGCGGGCCGCGGGGCGGCCGGTGGCGCGGGCGGAGGCGCAGCAAGAGGTGGAGGCGGTGGCCGTGGAGCCCCTCTCGGAGATGGTCCGTTTGATATTGGCGAAGGTGTGAATCGAGTTCATGTGACTGTGATCACCAAGGGACTCGATCATCCGTGGGGAATGGCCTTCCTGCCCAATGGAGACATGCTGGTCACCGAACGCGCCGGCCGTCTTCGCGTAGTGCGAAAGGGAGTTCTCGATCCGACGCCGATTGGTGGTTTGCCGCAGATGCTTGTCAAGTCGCTTGGAGGACTGCTCGACATTGCCCTGCATCCGAACTATGCGCAAAACCACTGGGTTTATTTTGCATACTCGAAACCAGGTGATGTCGAGCCCACGAGTTCGACGCTCGCGGTATATCGGGCAAAATGGGATGGTGGCGCCACACTGACCGAAGGTAAGGACATCTTTATCGCAGAACCACATTTCGGAGCGAGAGGTTTATCGCCGCGGGGCTGTTGTGGTGAAGGACCAGCAGACGGCAACAGCTACGGCTCCCGCATCACGTTCGACAAGGACGGCTTGCTCTACATCACCAGCGGCGACCGGAACCTTGGAGAACTCGCTCAAAATCCGCTTACGGACATCGGCAAAATTCTGCGCATCAAGGACGACGGAACGATTCCAAACAACAACCCATTTGTGGGAAAAATGGGTTACCTCCCCGAAATCTATTCCATGGGACATCGCAATCCGCTGGGACTCACCATCGATCCCAACACTGGCGAGATCTGGTCCACCGAGTTCGGCCCGCGCGGTGGCGATGAGCTGAATCGTATTCAGGCCGGCAAGAATTACGGGTGGATGGATGTCACCAACGGCACGCATTACGACGGTTCGGTGGGACGATTGGGCAAAAACAATGTTGCCGGGTTTGAGGACCCCGTCGATTTCTGGGTGCCCGTATGTGCGGGCGCATGCTCGTTCAATCCAGGAAACGTTGCGGTCTATTATGGCGACAAATTTCCAGCATGGAAGGGCAACCTGCTTGTCGGGTCGATGGGAAGCTGGGAAGGCGACACCAATTTCATCATGCGCGTGGTTCTCGACGACAAGGGCAAGCTTGCCAGTCAGACAAAAATCATGATGGGACTCGGACAGCGCGTTCGCGACGTGAGGATTGGCCCCGACGGATACGTCTATATCCTGACAGACGTAGCGACACCAAACGGTGCAATGTTACGTCTCGAGCCCGGGAAATAACCGCTAACCTGAGCGATGAGAACGCTGGGTTTCATAACTGCGATTCTCATCGCTCTGGCAATACCGGTTGCAATTGCCCATTCTCAAGCGCGCTATCCCGATACAAACGTTCCACTGTTGGATGGTGTCGTAAACCTCGGACCGCTTCCCGGCGAATCCGGCGTTTGGGAAATCGATTACAACGAAAATATGGCGGACTCTATCCTTGCGGGCCGCGGCGATCGGGATATCCGTTCGATGCGCCGCATTCGCGGCTCCGCTGCAGAGCCTCATGTCCCCTTCATGCCATGGTCCGCAGCGGTTTACGACTACAACGTTGGGAACTTCGCGAAGTACGACCCGGAGGGTTATTGCGATCCGCCTGGAGGGCCTCGCCTGTTTACTGCCCCGTACCCGATGGAGATCGTTCAAATCCCGGGACAGAAGCGGATTTTTTTCATTTTCGAGGTTTCACATCTCTGGCGTGAAGTCTATTTGGACGGACGGGAACATCCCGTCACTACGGCAGGCACATGGCTGGGCCACTCCGTAGGCCGCTACGAGGACGGTGGAAGGACGCTTCGCATCGATGTCGCCAACTTCAATGAAGGAACATGGCTCGACTTCGCAGGACATCCCCATACGAACCTGCTGCATGTCGTCGAGAAGTTTACGCGTCCCACTCGAAATCAGCTGCACTATGAAGCCATGATTGATGACCCGGGGGCGTACGCTCGCTTATGGACAGTGGCATGGGATATGAAGTGGTGGCCAAACGGTCAATTGGATGAATACATCTGCACCGAGAACAATCGCTACATTCGAAATCTGAGAGACGACTTCGGCAATCTGATGTTCTTCGCAAAATGAGTCTTCCCTCGGATTGATTTGACCGCCGGCGGAGATATGATTCGGAGACGAGTCCATCGCAATGGCGGAATTGTTTCCAGATTCGAATTACCGTTTTCAGATGAATCTCGAGCGGGGAAGTATCCGCGAATTCTTTCGGGAGACTTCGGCGCATGAGGAGATTTTGCGGAACAGGCGTTACTGGTTGGCCGAGAATCCAACTCGCTATGCGGAGATGCGCGAACCTGCAGTACCGTTGCTCGATGAAACTTTAGAGATTCTGAATCAAATGGAAGTCCTCGATTCGGACGACCTGCGCCAATGCTGCTCCATGCATGTACCCTCGGATCGATGTTTGGAATTGGGGCGGATTCTGGAGCCCGATTATTTATTTCTTATTCCGGATGGCCCTCAATTTCGTCTTGTGGGCGCATGTGTATGCTTCCCGTCATCCTGGAGTCTGCAGGAGAAAATCGATCGGCCACTGGACTTCATCCATGATGTCGTGCCGGACTTGAATGCGCAGATTGGTTCGCAGATCACCCGGTTTCTGTTTTCACTCAAGCCTGGCACTGCCATGCTTCGCGCCAATTGGGGATTGAGCCGATCCGGAGAATTCAATCAGCATCCATCGCGGAAATTGCCGCGGCTCGCCGCTGAAACAAATGTGGATGAAATATGGCTTCGAATCGAGCGCCAGGCCCTGGTTCATTTGCCACAATCCAGCGGCGTATTGTTTGGAATTCGCATTGAGACTTTCCCGGTGTTGGAGTTGAAAGCTCATCCGAAGGAAGCACACGGACTCGCGCGTGCCTTGCGAACGATGCCTCCGGAAATGGCGAGATACAAAAACATCGAAGCGGTTCGCGAACGAGTGGCGTGTGAACTTGAGAAAATCCCTCCCACATTGGAAGAGGGAGGCCAGCCCCCTCCTCCCGTTGGACGGCATTGACATACCTGACTGGCACCCGGACTGTAGGCGCGGGGTTTTAGCGCGCACCAATGTGTGGTTTGGCTTACTCCGCATTTTTGGCGGGGAGAGACCCCGCCCCACATCCAAACCGCGGG
>JBGPBY010000316.1:0-8578 GCA_041481485.1 Terriglobia bacterium | reverse complement strand
GTGAAAACGCCAGAAGGGGACTCGACCGCGCGCTCGAAGTCCGGAACGAACATGCCGAGAGAATCGAGCACCTCGAACGCATCGAGAAACCTGAGCGAGGGGAAGGACGACGCTGATGAGTCGATTTCCCTTAGCCATTCTCATTTTCTTCATGACCGCGGGCCTGGGCTGGGCGCAACAGCCGCAGGCTCCGGCCCGCGTTACATTCCGAACGGGCATTGGCTACGATCAAGGCGACTTCGGCACGCGTGAGACCTGGCGAGCAGCGTATGTCCCCATGTCTGTTCGCTTCGCCGCCAGCCGTTTCGACCTCACGGTCTCGTCATCGTTCGCACGCATTGACTCGTCAGAAGGCGTTCGGCTCATCGACGGTGTGCCGACTCAAACCGGTAACGGCATTCCTCTACAGGAATCCGGAATCGGCGACACGGTCGTCCGCAGCCGCTTCTTCGTTTGGGAAAACGCGGACGCGAATTTGCCGTCGGTGACTCCGTTCGTCAGGGTCAAGATTCCCACGGCTCGCGAAGAACGGGGACTGGGAACCGGCAAAACGGACGTCGGCGCCGGAATTGAAGTCGACAAGCGTCTGCATCAACTCTTAGTTTTCGGAGATGTCGGTTACACGGTCGTCGGCAAGGTCCCCGGACTGGATTTGCGAAACCGCACGACTGCAGGATTCGGCGTCGGTAAGGATCTTTCGGAATCGACTACGATCAGCGGGATGTTGGACTGGCGAAGCGCCATCGTCTCCGGAAATCCCAATCCTGCCGAATTCACAGGAGTTCTGAGCTACAAGTTAAGTCCTGCCGTCACCCTAAGCCCCAACGGGTTTGTGGGTCTGACGAGCGGGAGTTCAGACTTTGGTGTGGGCCTGCAGATGAGTTTTCGTTTCGGCCGGTTTTAATTCGGGGCAGAAAGATCGGTGGATCTTTCTGTCCTTTTCCCACCGCCTTCAGTTTCCTGGCGCCGCCCCGTAAATCTGCGGAAGATATTACTAAGGAATTCTCTTAAGGTGTTCGTCGATGTTTAACGCGCCGTGAAGAACACCAAGAATGTGAATCATGGATTCGTTACGGATGACATAGGCAATGCGGTAATGACCGTAGAGCAGAATTCGGATATTTTTTTCAGGATATTTTTCAAAGCGGTGGCCAGACTCGGGAAACTGGCGTAGCACCTGTACGCGATCATAGATTCCAAGAATGACCTGCCAGGCGGCCTCTTCGTTGTTGCGAGCGATGTAGTTGTAGATTTGCTGAAGCCAGTACTTTGCCTCATTGGTCACTCTATTTCCGCCATTGATTCATTTGCCGCTTCAACTCGTCGTTGGTAATCGTTCGGCCCGTGTCTGAATCCTTAAGACCGCGATCGATCATGCGGGCCAACGCCAACTCACGAAGAATCTCATCGAAGGAACTATCGTCCGGCTGTTCCTGTATGATCCTGGTCATTTCTTCTTTGACCGATGACATCTGCGACCTCCTTTTGCTTGTCCATTATATTCCCGAAAGCGCCAGCCTCTATCCGCACACACCTTTTGCTTGGGAGATTACGCGAAACTATTTTCGATGTTGGCGCGGCAGGCCGCAAGAAGTTCGATGCCTGCTTCACTGGTGAATTGCTACTCGGGTAAGCCGACCTTTTGACGAACCGCTTTCACGCGAGGACACGAATTTACACAAATGGCAATATCGGGGAAGGTCGTGGATCAGCTTGAAATTCTGCGTCAGAACGTGAAGCCGACGTCTCGACGAATACAAAGACGAGGTGCTTTCAACATGGTGCATCAAAGCACGCTTCGCAGAAACTATCCGCGTATTCAAGAAGTTCCTCCCACGGTCATTCATTGCGATCTCGCTTCCGTTTCCACTTCAGTCTTGATGTGTTGCAGCACGCGCATGTGAATTGTGTGAATGATGTAGCCGGACCAATGGCTCCAGTACGCCTGAGGCCACAGCGCATTGGAATACCAGGTTGTGCCTTCAAGGCGAGTCCGCCCGCCTGGCAACGGCGTAAGCAGAAACTGTCCCTGATGGGAAACGAAATATCCGTGTAAGTGCGGCGGTTCGATATGCGAATAGGGAGAAAGTTCGTACATCGGCGCTGGATTCTCCGTGACACGGAATCGAAGCAGCCTCGGTTCCTGCCAGACTTCAATCGGTTCGACAAACGGACCTGTCGAAAACATACAGTAGCGAACGGCGCCCGGACCGCTGCCGTGGATCTCTGCTCTAATCGGGTAGGCAATACCAGCGCGGAATATCAGTTCAGTGGGAGCGGGGATTTCAGAAAAAGCAACCACCTGTTTCCATACTCTTTCCGGCGAAGCATTCACCTCAATCGCACTTTTCACCTCAAACGTTTCCGTTTGGAGTGGCACGGAGCGCTCCATACCATATATAGACGGGGTGAGCATCAGCGTCACTGAAAGCATGATCGTGGAATTTCGTCTGCCCCAGCGGGCGGACTGAATCGCATAACCCATGTAGCCACCCATTGCGGCCAGGGCAAGTGCAATTGGCGCGGCCATAAGCATGCAAATGATCCCTTCAACGGCCAGCATCAGTAACAATGCGGCCATAAGGACCAGCGGCAAAATGGCGACAAGCAGGCACTCGTTCTGCTTTCGTGGCTGGCGGAGGCTATAAAGCAGAACCGCGAAGAGCCCCATACAAAAGGGCAGCCCGACAAACAATCCCCAGCCATACAGGCGGCATACGTGGAGTCCGTTCCCGTTAAATGCCGAATGTTTTCGGTCATATCAAAGGGACGCCAGTAGATCAGCGGAGTCCATAGACGGTGAAAAAAGTGCGTGACGACGAGGTAGTCCAGAATCAGCTTCACGTTAAGACATACAAGACCCGTCCTCATATAGGCAAGGCGATCGACGCGGCCATTCCATTTCCACAAGTCCACTGAGCGCATTCTTCACCTCATCGAGTTTGGTTTGTAATAAATGATTGGTCCCTTTCTGCTTCCTACGTTCGGGCCGAATCTCGGGTGGGTAGGATACGGAAACGGCGATTCCCGCGAATCCGGTATGTTTCGAAGTCATTGTGATCCACAGTCAGAATCAGACTAACGGAATGGCGCTCCGCCAAATGGACCAGGGTTGCATCGGCGAGATCCATGGGCCGATCGCGGTATTTGTCCATAAGAGCATTGAGAGAGGGAAGATCGGTATCCGCAATAGTTGAAAGCGTTAGTGCTCCCGATCGAACGAATTTCCATGCCGCACGAACTTCACGAGAGTTGTCACCCACGAGATGAAACAGTTCGGTGAGTACGGCTTCTGAAGTGATAAGCGGCAGGTGCATTCGCTCGAGAGCGGCAGCGCAGGGCTTATGCCATCGGTCCGTCCGATCCAGCAATGCAAGAATACCGCCCGTATCGATCAACGCATTACCGGCCATGACGCTCTGCCAGCCTCTTCCGAATTGCGGCTCTGGATTGTTCCGCACGTTCAGGGTTCTTCCCTGAAATCATACCCAGTGTCTTGCGGACCGCAGAGTGAAGGCGTAGCTGTTCCACAGTGTCGATTTCGTTGTTCCGGGCTTCCATCCATTCCTGAGTGATACGATCCAGTAATTTAGCAAGGCTGGTGCCTTCCCGCCGGGCGCGATTCTCGAGGGCCATCTTCTTGGCTGGAGCCAGGCGCCAGCTGTAAACATCAGTTTTCATGCACTACAGAGTAGTGCATGGATGCTCTACCATCAAGACCGAAGTCTCCGGACAGTGCTCCAAAACCGGATTATCAGAGGCGCCGCAAATCACTTATACTTTCCACGATTGAATTCCAACACACTGTTTTGTTCAACGCGAAAGGACCTGCTTGATGTCTTCGTCTGATGTCTTTCGTGGCTGTATGCCGGCGCTGATGACGCCATGCTTTCCGGACCGTACTGTGAACTACGAGGCGCTCGTCCGTAAAGCTCGTGAATTGATCGAAACCGGGATGCGAGCTGTCGTGTATTGCGGCTCCATGGGCGATTGGCCACTGCTTACCGATCAGCAACGGCAAGAGGGAGTGCGGCGGCTCGTCGAAGCAGGAGTGCCGGTCGTTGTCGGCACCGGAGCCCAGAATCCTCGACTCGCTGCGGAACATGCGACACACGCCAAATCCGTTGGAGCGGCGGGGCTGATGCTGATCCCGCGCGTGCTTTCGCGCGGCAGCTCGGCGTCGGCTCAGCGAGCTCACTTCTCCGCGGTTTTGAAAGCCGGCGGCGATCTGCCTGCGGTGATCTACAACAGTCCCTACTACGGATTTCAGACGAAGGCCGAATTGTTTTCGCAGTTGCGGTGCGAGCATCGCAATCTGGTCGGCTTCAAGGAATTCGGCGGAGCGGCATCTCTGAGCTATGCCGCCGAATACATCACAAGCGGTGATTCCGATCTGGCGTTGATGGTCGGCGTGGATACTCAGGTTTTTCACGGTTTCGTGCGTTGTGGAGCAGTGGGAGCCATCACGGGTATCGGAAACGCTTTGCCGAAGCCGGTGCTGCGATTGATCGCCTTGTGCGAGCAAGCCGCTGCCGGGGACGCCACGGCCCGGCGTCAAGCGATGGAACTCGATGAGGCGCTGCAAGAGCTCTCGAAGTTCGATGAAGGGACCGACCTGGTGCTCTTCTTCAAGTACCTCATGGTCCTGGAAGGCAACCCCGAGTACGAGCTGCACTTCAACGAGTCGGATGTTCTAAGCTCGTCTCAGCGCGCGTTCGCACACCAACAATGGCAACTCTTCAAGAACTGGTGGAGCACCTGGCCGGCAGCAGGCAATTGAACGTCGTTGGTCCCGGCGTTCGATTGGTGGATTCACATACCGAAGGGGAGCCGACTCGCGTCGTGTGGAGTGGCGGACCAGATCTGGGTAAAGGTTCGTTGCACGAACGATTGCAGCGATTTCGAGAGACTGCTGATGATTTTCGCCGAGCGGTGATCCTGGAACCGCGCGGGTCCGAGGCGCTGGTCGGAGCGTTGCTGTGCGTGCCGGTGGACGCGACCTGTGCGGCGGGCGTCATCTACTTCAATAATGCCGGTTACCTTGGCATGTGTGGACATGGAACGATTGGCGTCGCCGTGACGCTCGCTTACCTGGGCAGGATCGGGATCGGGACGCATCGCCTGGAGACACCGGTCGGAGTCGTCGAAGTGAAGCTGCTCTCGGCGAATGAAGTCTCCTTCGAAAACGTGCCGAGCTATCGCTATCGCTCGAAGGTGGCTGTCGAGGTCGCGTCACTTGGTACGGTGGTCGGCGACATTGCCTGGGGCGGGAATTGGTTCTTTCTCGTCGAAAAGTCGCCGTTTGAACTGACCGCCAGGAACATCCGCCCGCTCAACGATGCCTCCCATGAAGTGCGGCTGGCTTTGCGGCATCAGCAGATCACAGGAGCTGACGGTGCGGAGATCGACCATGTCGAATTCTTCGGCCCGGCTCAGTCCGCCGGCGGGCATAGCCGCAACTTTGTGTACTGTCCCGGCGGAGCCTTCGATCGCTCTCCGTGCGGGACTGGAACCAGCGCGAAGATCGCCTGCCTGGCGGCGGACGGTAAACTCAAGCCGGGTGATCGCTGGATTCAAGAGAGCATCATCGGTAGCACTTTCACGGCCTCGTATCGCGAGGACTCTGAGGGGCGAATCATCCCAACGGTCTCGGGGCGCGCTTACATCTGCGCCGAGTCGACTCTGGTTCAACAACAGGATGATCCCTTTCGCAACGGAATCGCGATTGGGCCCGATTGGGAATGATTCGTGACTTCGACAGCAAAGACCGCAAATGCTGATGTCATCGTTGTTGGATCCGGCATCATCGGCATTGCCTGCGCACATTACCTGAGCGCGGCCAGTCTGCGAGTGACCGTGATCGATCAAGGAACGATCGGCGGCGCGTGCTCGCACGGTAACTGCGGCTTCATTTGTCCGAGTCATGTGCTGCCCCTGACGGAACCGGGAGCGATTGGCACCGCGCTGAAGTCACTCTTTAATCCGAAAGCTCCTTTTCGAGTGAAGCCCCGCCTGAGTCCCGCCATGCTGAAGTGGATGTGGCAATTCGCCAGGCGTTGCAATCACCGTCAAATGCTGGCCGCCGGGCAGCATCTCAAGGCGATCCTGGATTCCTCGATGCGGGAATACAAACGCCTCATGCACGACGAAGGCTTGCCGTGCGAATGGAAAGAGACCGGCCTGTTGTACGTCCTGCAGACGGAGCACGGCATGGACGACTTCGCGAAGAACGACCGGCTGCTGACCGAGCATTTCGGTGTGTCCGCCCGAAGAATCGAAGGACGCGATCTGGCCGCGTTCGATCCAGCATTGATTCCTGATCTGGCCGGAGCCTTTCATTACCCGAACGACACATCGATTCGTCCCGACTTGCTCAATGCGAGTTGGTCGCAGCAGCTCAGGGAACGCGGCGTGACCTTCATTGAGCATTGCCAGTTGCAGCGCTTCGAGAAGTCGAAAGGCCGGGTTGTGCAGCTCGCCACTTCGCAGGGGGCTCTGCAAGCGGACCGCATCGTGATCGCGACTGGAGCATGGAGTTCACGGCTCTCTTCCGAACTCGAATGCCCGATCCCGATCGAACCCGGCAAGGGATACTCCGTGACGATGCCACGCCCCGACCCGTGCCCCCGCAGTCCCATGCTGTTTCCCGAGCACCGCGTCGGAGTCTCACCCTTTGAGCACGGCTATCGCCTGGGCTCGATGATGGAGTTCGCAGGGTTCGACGCCTCCATCCCCGCACGCCGCATCCAGCAGTTGCAGGACTCGGCAGCGCATTATCTCGCCTCGCCGCCGCCGGCTGGAGAACTTCAGACCTGGTACGGCTGGCGTCCGATGACCTGGGATAGTTTGCCCATCATCGGCCGCACCCCGCGTCTCGAGAACGTCTACCTCGCGACCGGCCACAACATGCTGGGCATGAGCCTGGCAACGGCGACGGGCAAGCTGATCGCCGAGCTAATTTCTGGCCGCCCGCCACATCTCGACTCCGCCGCATTTTCGCCGCAGCGATTTCTTTAGACTAGCTCGGGGGGGATTGAGAAATCCTGGAACAAGGCGAAAAACATTTCCGTGTTTTGGGCGGAATTGCAGAACGGTCCTCACAATAAATCCGTTCTTCTCTTGCCTCCGTTTTTGGTTGTGCAGCTGCGCTTGTGCAGCGCATGTGGTTTAGAGCCCCAAGGCGGGTTCCATGCTGAGCCATGTGGAATGCCGGTCTGTGGAGATCGACTCCGCCGGGGCTTACCGCCCGCGCGATCCGCAACGGTCTTTGGTTTATCGCGTTTTTCAGGATCTTCCGCAGCCTGCTTCAGCCGCGCGAAATCACCGACGCCGAGAACAGTGGAAAGGATGTCAAGGATGCCAACGTCCGTAAGCAGGTACAGGTTCTGCAAAGGACCGGACTTAGGAAAATCGAGAAAGGAGAGTTTTTCCGGAGTCATCCGATGCTTCGGATGCCACTCTGCCAGTATTTCCCGGAGCCTTTCAATATTCCCTTCGGACAGGACCGCACAAATATCAAGATCGCGAGTTACCAAGGAGGAGCCATGGGTAACTGCGGCGTAACCGCCCACAATGACGAACTCCGGGCCCGAATCAGCGAGACGGTGTAACAGACGTCTGAAGTCTTGCATCGCGAGTCAACCGCGCTTGTTCCAGTTCCTGAATGACGGTTAATGCCATGTCATGCTGCCGCCATCTTTCCTCCGGTTTCAGCGAAAGATTGATCTCCATTAAATTCAGATCAAATCCGGCAATGCGTGCGTGTTCGATGGAAGGATCGGTCGGCTCTTTCACTCAAGCATTATCGGCGGACTGGCGTCGGAAATAAAGAGTCGCGCGTTGCTGGCCTCACTTCATCGTCCGTGAAATTCTTCCGCTTCCGCGACCGGACCATGTTCAGCGACAGGTTGACGGCGGATCGATACAGATACGCCCCCGGACCCGTCGTGAACTCGATCGGATAATCGCGCTGCAGCAATCTCAGGAAGATGGTCTGAAGGATATCTTCCGCATCCTGCCAGCTTCCGGTAATGCTGTACGCCGTGCGATACACCAACCGGCTATGCTCCCGGAAAATAGCCTCGATGTCCTGCGACAGGGTCTCGCCGCTTGCACGTGGGATCATGATTGTCGACATGTGCTCCTCGAACCCCTGACCGCGGACCGGGCTTTTTGTTAACACTTCGATTTTCGCCGCGCTAATTCTCAGGGCAGTGCTGCTCGATCATGACCATAGCGTTGCTATCCGCGCAGAGCGCAAATTGTCGGCAAATGAAAGCGTCTGTTCGCCATCGTGGAGAATATCCGCGCATGGCCGTCAATAAGCCTGCGTCGAGGAAGTGCAGCTTCGGTGTCTTGACTACCCTGGATAATTCATTGCGCGACCACGGCTGAATGCGGCGTAACAGAAACAACTGGTCCAACACTCGGATGTAACTCTCAGTTGTTTTGTGATCGAGCGCGATGCCACGGCCAATCTCGGACATGTTTGTCAGCTGGCCGGCATACTGCGCGGTGATCTGCAATAGTGCCGGAACCTGGCCGGGTCTTACGATCGTCGCAATATCCGGTATGTCTC
>JBGPBY010000315.1:0-8581 GCA_041481485.1 Terriglobia bacterium | reverse complement strand
TTTCAAATTAGGACACTACCCGAGGTGGATCAACGAAGCGTCCGTTCAAGATCTTCCTGAAGAACAGCCCCATCATGTCACTGGCGGGAATCTGGACAGCTTGGCGTGCTGGCACTCCAGGAGAGCAGCGTTCTTTCTCGATCATGACGACAGCCGCGAACGAATTCATGTCGAAGATTCTTGATCGGATGCCACCAGCCCCATCATGAAGCTGGACCACTGGCAGTATCTCGAAGCGACGTGGAAACGGAACATTCTGCAGATCACCATGAACACTGGTGAGCGGTACCAGTACTTCAAGGTGCCGAGGCGGCTTGCGGTCCAGTTCGTCCGGACTCTGCAGCACCGGCCTCTTTTAAACGGCTACCGGTTCGAGCGGGTTCGCGGAAGAGTCCCGATAGTTTGAATGAAGAATGCACGGCAGCTTTAACGGCCAGTTCGAAGAGCATCACTGCCACTTTCCCGAGATACCGACCAACAAGTGACGAGCGTCCGCTAAATACTTGGGTGCTATCGAGTGCTGTCGGAGGCGAAAAGCGCTCCATAAGAAAACCACGACCTGACAATTTGGTGACGATTCGCCACTGGTTTCGTCGATACTCCGACGAACAAGCGAGGGATAGCTTATTTTTGCCGTGAAGGGGATCCGCGATGCCAAAACGGAAAGTCCAGATGCTCATAGTCTTCCTACTCGCCTTAGCCGTCGTCACGTCCCTTATGGGTTCGCCGCTGGTTGAAACGCAAAACGGAGCCGCTTTGACCGTTGCCCAACCATCGGATTTGGCCGAGAGACTTGTAAAGATTGAGAAGGAGATTGAAGAGAAACGAAAGGAATTCGGAGTGCCTGGTGTTGCCGTTGCTATCGTCAAAGACGACAAAGTGATCTTTCAAAAAGGATTTGGATTGCGCGACGTCGAACACAATCTGCCCGTGACTGCTGAGACGATTTTTGCCCTCGGCTCAGTTACGAAATCTTTCACCGCAATGGCTGCTGTGATTAGCGAGGACGCGGGCAAACTCTCCCTCGACGATTCTCCGAAGAGATACCTGCCTTATTTCAACCTCCAGGACCCGGAAGCCGACGCGAAGATCACCGTTCGTGATTTACTGGTTCACAATTCGGGTTTGGCGCGCAGTGATTGGGTTACGTTCAACGGAGTACTCAATCGCGAGGAGGTGATCAAAGTCGCTGGGCTGGCCAAACCCACGGCCAAATTCGGCAAGAAGTTTCAGTACCAGAACACCATGTACAGCGTGGCGGGCGAGGTCGTGGCAAAAGCCAACGGCACGACGTGGGAGAAATTTATCGAGGAGCGTATCTTCAAACCGCTTGGCATGAAATCAAGCAACACCTCGACCAAACGGATGGTGAGGGTTTCGGATCACGCCACTGGCTACTCGCTCGAGGACAAGGTTGCGACGAAAGCGGCCTTGCATGACATGCCCAACATTGCGCCAGCCGGAGCGATCAACTCGAACGTTAAAGATATGGTTAAGTGGATTCGGCTGATGCTCGGCGGCGGCAAGTTTGAAGGGAAGCGAATCGTTTCGGAGAATGGATTTAACGAAATCGTCAGGGAACGTATATCGGTACCAGATTTTGCCGACGCCAATTATGGACTCGGCTGGTTGTTGTCTGAGAGGAGTGGTCACCCCCTCATTTGGCACCCCGGTGAAGTTCCCGGGTTTAGCGCTCTCGTCGAAATGGTGCCCGATCAGAGCCTTGGCTTTGTCGTCTTGCTCAACGCCGAGGGCTCACCCTCGTGGGAAGTGATTAGAGATATTGTTTTTGACAACATCGCGGGAAAACCGGAGACAGCTGCTGCGACCACCGCATCGATTCCGCAGGAGACGGCGAATCTGGCGGAGTACAAAGAACTGATCGACCAATATGAACTCGGCGAAATGTTGTTCGAAATCACGACGAAAGGGAACAATGTTGTGTTCCTTTCTCCCACGAACCCCCCTTTTACTCTGATCGAAAAGGAGAAGGACAATTTTGGCTTCGTGGAACTGCCTGACTCGTTTCGCGCCTTGTTCAAGCGTGGCGCAACCGGCGAAATCACTGGCTTTTTGATGAAACAGTTCGGCGGCGAGTTCGAAATTAAGCGTATTCCGCCGTCGGCGAAGAGCGACATCACGGTGGATGAACTGATGGCAAAAACGATTGCTGCCGCCGGAGGAGAGACCAACCTGCGCAAGCACCGTTCGATAACTTCGACCACCGCGTGGGATCTCGAGAATCTGGGAGTGACAGGTCAACGCGTCATTTATGGTCAGGCGCCAAATATGAAGACGACGATCACGACCCTCGTCGGATTGGGCAAGAAGATCGCCTCGGTGCGCGAGTATTTCGACGGAACTCAGGGCGGATCCGAAGTCAGTTTCGCGCCACCCCAAAGATACAAGGCCGAGCAATTGGAAGATGTCCGCACCCGCTCTGACTTTTACGAGCAGCTGGACTGGATGACGCTCTACAAAGCCGTGACGGTCAAACGGAAGGCGAAGGTCGGCGACGAAGAGGTCTACGTCGTGGTCAAAACGCCGGAAAAGGGCAACACCGTCACCGACTATTTCTCTGCAAAATCATTCCTGCTCGTCAAACGTGACCGAACGGAGGGCGCAGGCGAGGAACAGAAGATGATCGTTGATATTTACAGCGATTTCCGAAACGTGGACGGAGAGATGATCCCGTTCAGTGTCGTAACGGAGGACCCGGAGATGGGCCGCATCGTCGGCCAAGTGATCGAGGTTAAGTTCAACGTGGATATCCCCGCAACCACTTTTCGCCCTGCGGCGAAGTAGGCCAGGCGCCCGATCTGGCGTTCAAACCGGTAACACACCGATGTGGCGCTCATACTGTGGGACTGGAATTCAAAAGTACGAAATGCTGAATTACCAGGAGTTGAACGTCGCGCGCTTCTGGCAAGCACGTCATGTATACTGGCGCCAAGACAATGCGGTTCGCAATCGTTGTTGGTGTGATGTTTCTGGGAGCTGGTGTTGCGCAGGTAATCCTGGGTCAGCGTCCGCTTCCTCCGAACATAGAAGTCCAGTGTCGAATCATTGTTGAACCATCGTATCCTTCCCCATTCCCTGAGGAGCTAACGCTGGACTTCGAGAATGTGGCGGGGAATGGTGGTGTTTCAGAAATAACTGTGGGAGAGAGTATTAAGACCACGAGTTTCACTCCCGTACGCGGAGGTATGACAGGCCAGTCACGGTTGCAGAAGGATGGGAAGTTCATTGTTCTGTTGCCCCCTTCTCAGAGGGAGTCTCGCTTGATTGTCCGGATTCGTCCGAGTTCGGGAGCATCGCCACCAAACAGCGATCGGTATTTCGTCAAAGCCATTCAGGCAGGCGGTGCAAATCTCCTCGAAAAGCCTTTTGTCGTCTCATCATCCTCACTTACAGGGGAGATCCTGATTACAATCGAGAAGTGTACGGGGCAGACTCAGATTCAATGCAGGTGAGTTTGTGCTCTGTTTGATCCTACCTTTTCAATTGCGCCTTTTCCGCGTTCGCGTGATCGATGACTTCCTGAAGCTGCGCGTTGTTGGTCATGTCATCGGAACTGGTTCCAGGCCAGGCGAGAGGGATATCCTGAATCCTTCCCAGCAGTGTTGTCGCGCGAGGAATGAATCGAATCAAATAGGTCGAGGCGTCCTGCGGCAGCGCTTTGAGATTGTCGACCCAGGCTGCCCACTTGCCACTTAGATAGTCTTCAACGTTGGAAATGTAGAAGACCGACACGGTGGCGCCGCAGCCCTTCAGGTACTTGGCAAGGGCCTGCAACGTTTTCGTTCCGGCAAAGTCCGCGACGAGCGGCACGATCAGGTTTTTCTGCTGCATGGTCTTGATGTATTGGTATCGCTCTTCAGTCTCCAGGTAGGCCCAGCGTTTGCCGGCACGATCGGAATTCACCATCAAGGTGAAGTAGGTTGGCAGCGGCCCTCCAAGTTGGGTGCTACTGGCATAGGTGAAATCTACGCCGGGTCCGCCCTTCATCAGCACGCTCAGGATGAGTTCAATTTTCTGTTCATCGTCGCCGACTGGCTTGAAGCCATGCTGCTTGAGCAGGTTGTCCTTTACGGCCTGGACAGTCTGGGCAAGCAACGTTGTGTCCGAGGGAACCCCTTCGAAGGCGGCGAAGATCTGCAACGCGGAAGACTGCGTTGTGAGTCCGGCCGGCCGCTTGCGCGAAAAAAGCTTCGAAACGAAGTCTGCGCGGCTCGCGGAGATCTCGAACAGGGCCTTGTACATCAGCATTTCGATCATGTTCTGCCGTCGAATATCGATGATGAATCCCACCTTCGACTGCAGCGCCGCGATATACGTGAAGTTTTGCTCCGGCGCCACGCCGAGGTATACGCCGCCCGGCTTCACGCGCTTCGTCAGTTCCGGAAGAACGTTTTGATAGGACGCTTCGTTCGATACGAAGTTTTCGAATTGAAAGGTTCCGCCCGGCTCGGACAGGTCGTTGATTAACTTCCAGAACTCGGCGTCGGTGTATTGAGCCGGAAGGGTATCTGCAGCGCGAGGAGTCAGAACGTTCAGTCCGAGCACAGTCACGACAGCCACAAGGGCAAGAGTAATTTTGCGCATGCGTCTGCCTCCCATTACTGGCGAACAATCTTCAGGACGAAAGTCCAGATGGCCGGATCAGCCAATTTCAGCGGGTTCTTGAGGACGTCCAGATCTCCGTACGTAAAAGACTTCACCTGGTAACCGGCCGGAACATCGCGCACTGCGAAAGTCATTTCGCCTTCGGGCACCATGATGCGAAGGACACCCACGTTCGTGGAGCGTGAGGTAATCGGCGGGCCGACACCATCGGTTCGTTTTATCTCAACGGTTACCGGCAAGGGGGCCGTGTCCACAGGGAATCCCTCCATCACAACCTGTCCCGTGAGCATGAACTGGCGTGCGTATTTGAGAACCACGTCGGTTTTGTTCGTGTTCCCGACATTAACGGCCGCTTGGATTTGAGCGCTGTTGAACGAGAAGCGCGCTTCATACTGGCCGGGGAAGACTCTGCGGAAGGTGAATGTTCCGTCTGGATTCACAGGGGTGTCCATGGCTGCATTGGTCGCGGTGGCGATCAACATGATGTGGGCATTTGTCGGGCTCTTCAGTCCGTTGATGCGTCCACTCACGCTTACAGCACTGACGCCTGCCGAATCAAAGGTGAGAGTCAGTTCGGCAGTGTCGGTTACTGCGACCTTGATGGGATTTGCCAGGATGTCGAGCGATCCATAAGTCGCCGACTTCAGGACGAAACCCGGTGGGACGAGGTTCGCGTCGAAAACGAGCCTGTTTTCGCCTTCGGGCAACACAATCGTGAATCTGCCGTCCGGTGACGTCGGGGCGGTGAACTGCCCTCTCAGTGGCGGGGCGTTGGGCGGGCGGTTCGGCTGAAGAATTCCAAATCCCACACGCGGCTTGGCGGGATCGTTGATCACGACACGTCCAGGGATTTCCCTCGCGGCAGGCGTTTTGATCACAATGTTGGTAATGTCCTTTCCCGAGACGACGACTATTGGCGTTGAAGCACTGCCAATGGTCGTGTTTGCTTCCAGGCTGTAGCTGCCAGGGAGAACCGCAGCAAATTCGAAAGTGCCGTCCGGTTTCGGCACGATGAACTGCACGTCGCTTGCAGCACCGGGACCGGACAGGGCGATTTCCGTCGCTCTATAGCCCGTGACCCGACCACTCACTTTTACCCATGGAGGCGGGGATGAAACGCCGAGCAGCACAGTGACTTGCGGTGTTTCTCCGACACCGACTCTCAGAGGCTGCTCCAGGAGGTTCGTCGAACCGGAGGTGACCGATTTCACGTTGTATCCTGCGGGCAGGCCTGTCGCGGCGACACGATAGTCTCCGGCATTCAGCGATAATGTGCCTGTTGCCGGAGGTGAGAACGGAAGGGTTCCGGCCGGTGCTCCCACTTTGGTGAAGGTCAGCAGATAGCCTGGGCGCGGCCCACCGCCCTCGACATTCGTTACCACGCGAGGTGTTCCTGCCGTCGAGACTCGTGGAACCACGTAGCGTAGGCCGCTGATTTCCTTGTCTTCGACAAGAACCATGATGGGTTCTATCGCGACCGTGGCGAGGGAAGGACCTCCCGAAAACTGATAGGGACCCGCGGGAATTCGCGGAAATTGAAACGAACCGTCGGCCGCAACGGCCGCCAGGTAGGTGCCGCCAGGACCCAGCAATCGAACCTGACCCTGCGGCTGTTGTCCATCCTCGCGGATGGCCGTGCCGGAAACGCGCACTGCCGGCGCTGGGGGTTGGCCGGGAGTTGGCGGCGGCGCAACCTGGATGAATTGCGTCAGCAGCAGAACGGCGATCATTGTGCTCAGCATGAATCTCCCCTTATTTGAGGTGAAATTCTAGCCCTCGACTTTCAGAAATGGAAAGAATCTCGCGTGGGAGCCTGAATAAATGGTTGCTGGCTTCTCTTCAGCATCATCATCGTCGTGGGAAATGCCGCAGGAATCTGCTGCACATCGCAAAACCCGAACTTGCTGTACAAGCCCTGTGCATCCCTTGTGGCAAGCCCCACGTTCCTTGCATGCCGGACGGCAGGATGATCGAGCATGAACCGCACGAGAGCCTGGCCGATCCCATTGCCGCGCCACGAGCGTTCTACAATCACGTCGTAGATCCATGCGTGCTTGGCGTAGTCGCTTACTGCTCGCGCGCTGCACACGAGGCGGCCTTCCGCATCTTTCGCACCGATCCATGCGCCGGCGTTCAGATGAGATTGCGCGATGACTTCCCGCGGCACGCCGACGTTCCAGTATTCATCCTTTAGCAGGTTGGCCACTTCCTCTACTTCGGCCTGGCCCAACGCGCAAAAGGCGTTCAGGCCGCGAGGGAAGTTCAGGAAATCGGGGCACGGCACATCGGGATTGGCGCAGCGAACCAGGTCGATGGCGCGCGCATCACTGGGAAGACCTCTCTGCCAAAGTGCCTGGAGAACTCTGGATAGTTGCTCCGGCGTGCGATTTTGGCCCAGTTTCGCTTTGCCATTGAGCCGCTCCAGGGACATTCGCAGCACCATGATTTGTTGCACCGCGTTTCGGTAGAGCGGGTGGTCCACTTCCAACGGGACATAGCCGCCTTGTGGTTGGAGCTTCGCCATCAGCGCGGCAAGCACTCGAGTTTTGAAATCCGGATCATCGGTGCGTTCGATATCGGCGTGCACCTGAACGCTCAAGTAATACGTTGTCGCGGGGCAAGCGCGTTCGGGGTCGATAAAGTAGCTCGGGATCGGTGCAATGACCTCCTCGGCCGAGGCGACGGCGGGACGTCCGATCGCATTCACTTTTTCGCCGGCGGGAGAGCCGTGGAACGCGAGATAGCCGTCCACCAGTACTCCGTGCACGGTACGCATGATGGGAGTCCCGTCGGATTGTGAGGTCGCAATCCGCACAGTCGGTGCGCCATTAAGGAAGTGGATGGCTCTGGCATGCTCCATTTGATAGATCTTCAATCGCATATCGCGAAGTATGCGTCACTCGTGGCACATCGAAAAGATCCAGTTATGTTATATGCAAGGTACCAGATATGAAGTCATGGACAGTTAGCTTCACTATCGACCGCCGTTCCAAAGAACCGCTTTTTCTGCAACTCGCGAGAGCCATTGCCTTCGATGTACGGCGCGGGAGATTGGCGCCCGGAAGTTTGTTGCCGGGAAGTCGAAGTCTGGCCGGCACTCTCGACGTTCACCGCAACACGGTGCTTGCCGCCTATCGCGAGCTTGAGGCCGAGGGGTGGATCGAGTCGTCGCCGCGACGCGGTGTGTTTGTATCGAGTTCGCTTCCCGATCCGAAGCCGAAGCGATTCGCGCGCCTGCCCGCCAGGCACAAGACGCTTTCAAACGAGATGCCGATTGAACTCAGGCCAGGCCCCGCGCAACGCGATTGGACTCCCGATCCGAAAAACTCCCTCGTTATGGGAGGCGGCATTCCCGATGTGACGCTGGTGCCAGTCGAATTGGTGTCGCGCGCGTACCGCCGCGTACTGCGCTTCAACGCGCGCAGTGTGCTGTCCTACGGAGATCCAAGAGGGCATGTGCACCTTCGTTCTGAACTCGCCCGCATGCTGGCGGCGACTCGTGGCCTCGCAATTGGCGAGGATGACATTGTCGTCACCCGGGGTAGTCAGATGGCGCTCGATCTTCTCGCGCATTCGCTTTTAGGACCGGGAGATATCGTTGCCGTCGAGAGTTTCGGATACGGCCCCGCCTGGGAAGCATTTCGCAGGGTGGGCGCCACCCTCGCCGCAGTGCCCGTCGACCAGGAAGGCCTTGTCGTTTCTGAACTGGAAAAGCTGCTGGCCCGCAGTCGAATTCGTGCGCTTTACGTCACACCCCATCATCAATTTCCCACAACAGTCGTCATGACCGCGGGCCGCCGGCTCGCCTTACTGTCTCTCGCAAGAGAACATCGTTTCATGATTATCGAAGACGATTACCACCACGAGTTTCATTACGATGGCCGGCCCGTGCTTCCACTGGCCAGTGTGGATAGGGGAGTCGTGGCATATATCGGCAGCTTGTCGAAGGTCCTTG
>JBGPBY010000314.1:0-8588 GCA_041481485.1 Terriglobia bacterium | reverse complement strand
ATAGACGGCCCAGCCTCTCGCAGACCCGCAACGGCGACCCGTAATCCGTGGCGACAGCGCCGCTTCGCGTGGTGAAATGAGGGCCATGGTCTTGGCCTGAGCTGCGACCGCTACCCATCCGCCGCCACGCCGACCCCGCACTCCTGGAGCGACGCGCCATCCGTGAGAGTGAGCTTGCGCGATATCTGGTCCCGCATTTTCGATGGATCGACGCCGCCCCCCCGGTTATGCTGCATTCACTTCGCTTATCCGCGGCATGAAGTTCGCTTAACGAATGAGGTCATAACCATGAAAAGAACGATGGTGTTAATGGCGATGTGGTTCCTCGGAGTCTTTTCCCTTTTCCAAATCCTCGCAAGCCAACAGGCTCCCACCCCTCCACCGCCTGTCGCGCCTGCGGCAGGCGGCGGAGGACGGGGAGGCGGAGGCCAAGGGGGAGGGCGAGGCGGTCAGCAGCCTGAAGCGGTTCCGGCCGTTCTGCAAAACTACAAACCCGTCACGGCAGAGCGCCTCAAGAAACCCGAAGACGGCGATTGGCTGTCGGTTCGCCGCACCTATGACGGATGGGGCTACAGCCCTCTCCAGGAAATCACGCGCGGGAACGTCGAAAAGCTCCAGTTGAAGTGGGTCGCGCTTACCGGGCAGATCAATGGCCATGAAGCGCCGGCGATGGTCAACAACGGCGTGATGTTTGTCTCGACACCTCTGAATCAACCTCAGGGGGCCAATGGCAACCAGGTAATGGCCCTCGATGCCAAAACCGGTATCGTGTTGTGGCGCTACACGCGGCCCCTCGTCACGCAGGGCGCGCGCGTGCTGCATCCCACCTCGCGAGGCCTCGGACTCTTCGGCGACAGGGTTTTCCTGGCAGCGGGAGACGCCTACCTGGTTGCGATCGACGCCAGGACCGGCCGCGAGGTTTGGTCCAGGCAGGTCGCCGATTCCGCAAACGGCTACTACTTCTCACTGGCGCCGCTGGTGGCGGATGGCAAGGTCATGGTCGGGGCGTCGGGCGGAGAAACCGGCATTCGTGGATTCGTCGCGGCATTCAATCCTGAAGACGGCAAAGAACTCTGGCGATCCTATACGGTTCCGGCTCCGGGCGAGCCCGGCAGCGAAACCTGGCCAACCGGCGATCTTTGGAAGACCGGCGGCGGCTCGATATGGGTGACGGGCAACTACGATCCGGAAACTAATTTGGCGTACTGGGGAACGGGCAATGGAGGTCCGTGGATGGGCGATCAACGTCCGGGCGACAACCTCTACACGGCGTCCACCATTGCGATCGATGTCGCAACCGGAAAGATCAAGGGCCACTTCCAGTACAACCCGAACGAATCGTGGGATTGGGATGAAGTCTCTCCGCCGATCCTTGTCGACTACCGTCGCAATGGGCGCACGATCAAAGGCCTGGTCGACGTTGCACGCAACGGCTATTTGTATTTCCTCGAACGCAGCAGCGACGGCAAAATTGGTTTCATTGAAGGCATGCCTTACGTGAAACAAAACGTCTTTCGCAGCCTTGACCCGAAGACAGGCCGTCCTGACGTCGATCCAGAACACAAACCCGGTACGGGAAAGCCCGCGAACTACTGCCCGGGCCTGTCGGGCGGCAAGAACTGGCCCCCGATCGCCTTCAGCCCGGAAACTCGAATGATCTATATCCCCGCTAACGAAAACCTCTGCTCCACCCTGTCCGGTCAGCAGAACCCGAACCCGGCCCGAGGCGCCAACGCCGGGACTATGGCGACGGCCGTCGTGACCAGCGCATCCCACTTCGGCGAAGTCCAGGCATGGAATGTCGACACCGGAAAGAAACTGTGGACGCATACATTTCCGACGTCGGCCACCTGGGGACCGATGCTGGCCACGGCCGGCGACCTGGTCTTCAGTGGCGGTACCAATGACCGCATGTTTCGCGCCTATGACGCGAGGAACGGCAAGTTGCTTTGGGAGTTCCCGACCAACTCCGGCATCCTGAGCCAACCCACCTCGTTCTCCATCGACGGGAAACAATACATCGCCGTAATGTCCGGCTTCGGCATCGATGCGCAAGGAATGCAGGGCACTATTACGCGCGGCCTTCCGGCCGGCACGGTTCCAGCCGTTCCTGCCGGTGGTTCCATCTGGGTGTTCGGCCTGAATGAAAAGTAGTTGCGTTGAAAAGGGGGGAGGACAGAGAGTCATTTCGCTTCGCGAAACGCGGCGGTCGTAGACCGCCCGGAAAAATGCAAATGATTTCGCTACGCCTCACGGCGCGACACTCTTTCGCCAGACGTAATCAAAAAGCGCATCGAACTCGATCCTTTGCAGCTTGATGAGTTCGGTGGAATGCTTGTTGTCGCCGTACTTCTCCTGTTCGCACATGCCGACAAAAAGATACGGATCCCAGTCCCACTGCTTCGCCATATCAGGCGAGACCTCCGACGCCGCAGAATGGAGGAGTCCGAAAACAGGATGAGTCCCCACGCGACGAAAGCAACTGCGAGCATTAAAAAAGTCTCCCCGGCGACGGCAGATCATCCCACACCAATAGACCGCCGTGTCGTCCACGATCTGGCTGGCGATGCGATAACTCTCATCCAGCGCATCCACGGCATACAGGAGCGCAGCGCGAACCAGCGGGAAAAACGTTTCATTTGTGACGGCTTTACCGTTCGTCAGCCTGCTGCCGTCCGTCTCGCGCAGTCGAATCAGAGCGGCGGGATCCGCCAGTTCATTGGTCCGCAGCTTCTGAAACAAGCTGGTGTTGGAAAGCAGTCCGTCGACAAACGGCGAATAGTTCGGCATGACATCCATCAGGAGATTACGCGGAATCCCTTTCCAGAGAGTATTTCGGAATCTCTCCATCCGTCGTCAGGAGAGTCAGGTCTTATGCGCGAAAACTAAAAAGGCGTCTTTCCCGGAAAGACGCCTTTTTTCAAAACGCCGGACGCATGCATTCGTCCGATGCTTTTTTGTATGCTTGCCCGCTTTTCAGAAGATCCGATTCCTAACTGAAACTCATTTGGTTCGCGGGACATTGTAATCGAGGAATCTTCCCTTTTTTTTCGCCGCAGCGATCTTGCCATCAGGCAATGTAGTGGAAGTCCGGTTACGCTGATTCCCGTGAGAGGAGTCCCAGTTTTTCAAAGGAATCACATCCCCTGAAAAGTGGGCCTGAATCATCAGGGGGAACGTCTGCTTCCATGAGGACCTCCTTTCAATTCCGGGGGCATGTCCGGTGACGGATCCATCTGCCCCTTGCCGCCTGGCGGCGATTAATGGATCTGCCTTTCATATAGTCCCCCTGAGATTTCAAGTCAAGCGAAACTATTTTCAACTTCCGGCATGCTTGCAGAGAGCCAATAATCGGCCTATTCTCAGCGGTATTGCAATTTTGTCAGGGGTAAAGAAAGGAATTCCCGTGCTCAAAGAGTTCAAGGAATTTGCCATGCGGGGTAGTGTTCTGGATCTCGCCGTTGGCGTCATTATCGGCGCCGCCTTTGGAAAAATTATTGCGTCGTTTGTCCAGGATATTCTGATGCCGCCGATCGGTTTGCTGATGGGCGGCGCGGACTTCACCAATTATTTCATTGCCCTGAATGGACAGACCTACGCGACGCTCAAAGCTGCAAAGGATGCAGGCGCTGCGACGATCAATTACGGCATGTTCATGAATGCCGTTCTCGATTTTCTGATTGTGGCGTTCGCCATATTTCTGCTGGTCCGTCAGGTCAATCGCATGAAGAAGGAGACTCCTCCTCCGCTTCCATCGCAGAAGGAGTGTCCACAATGCCTGATGTTGATTCCTGTGAAAGCAAACAAGTGCGGACACTGCGCCTCGCAGCTGATTCCCGCATGATGCGGCTGAAACACAAAACGGAGCCATCCATGATTGTGAAAAGCAGTTTTCTGGCGATACTCCTCGTCCTTGTTGCTGCGCCGTCAGGATTCGCCCAGGCGACCGCTGCCTTTCCCAGGCTTTACACTGGCAGTTTCGGTGGCGGACTCGCGCTGACTGGTGGCAACACGGATACAAAAAACTTTAACCTCTCATTCGATATGGTTCGTGATCCTCTGAAGAAAAGTGTCACGAAGGTGAAGTCATCGTACCTGCGCGGCGCGCAAAACAAGAGCGTCAATCTCGACCGATCGTCGGTTGCAATACGAGACGAATACACGCTTTCAGGCCGGGTCTTTGCATTTGGACAATTGGATTATCTGCGCGACCGGTTCAAGAGCATTGTCTTTATCTGGAACCCGTCGGGCGGACTGGGATACAAGATTTTCAACAGCGATAAAACGAAACTGGAGGTCTCTGGCGGCGCCGGCGGAATACTGGAGAAGGACGCGGCACTGGAATCGGAGAAGTCAGGCAGTGTGATTGCGGGTGAAACTTTTCGATACAAATTATCGAACGGCTCTGCGCTGACGGAATCCCATTCGACCATCTGGAAGACCAAAGACTTTTCGGATTCACTGTCGAATTTTTCCATCGGTATTACGACATCGGTTGCCAAGAAACTCGAAGTGAAGAGCGAATTCAGCGACAGCTTCAAAAACAGGCCCGCCGGTGCTTCGATAAAGAAAAACGATACGGCATTTATCACAACGTTTCTGGTGAAGTTCTAATGACGGGGACAATCCTCTCCCTGCAGGGAGGTGGATTGATTCGAAGTTTCGTAACTCGCTGGTCGCTTCCATGAAGAGACTTCTGCCATTTTTCTTCCTTGCCTCCTTGGCCTTCTTTTCCACCGCGGCGTTTGCGCAGGAGTGGTCTGTTCCTGTACGCGGTTCCTGGCTGAACACCGGCGCTCGCCAGCCGGGAGACGTCGTACTCGCCAACGGCCGGGATGGGTGTGAAATCGTGGTAGCGGACTCGGAGCATTCCGCGGTCAAACAGGCCGCAACTTTTCTTGCCGGAGATATCGAGAAAATCAGTGGATACCGTCCGCCGATAGTGTCGAAGCCGTCAGGCAAGCCCGTATCCATTCATATGGTCACTCTAAGCAACGGGGTAACATTGCCTTCCGCAATATCCATGCCGAAGTTGACCGGACAGTGGGAGGCCTATCAGGTTCTGACAGACCGCGATTCCGTGTGGCTTGTGGGATCGGACTTTCGAGGTACTGCGTACGCAGCCTACACCCTCAGTGAACGTCTCGGCATCGATCCGCTGTATCTGTGGACAGGTTACACACCCGAGAAACATTCGAACCTGGTGATGAAACAAACGGACTTTTTTGCCGGTCCACCCACGTTCAAATTCCGCGGTTTCTTTCATGACGACGAAGATATACTGCCCCGTCCATTTGACGAAAACGGATACCCGCTGCAGACCGGAACTGTACCGAAGCTTTGGTATGAGAAATTCTTTGAAACCGCGCTTCGCCTGCGTATGAACATGGTCGCGCCTTATGTGCGCGTTCAACGTCCGTACGAAATCCAGAAAATGGCCAGCGATTGGGGGCTGTTTTACACCTCACACCACTACGACAGTCTGCTTTCCAATCCCTGGGGATTTACGCGGTTTGGACTTGCCGCGGCTCGCAATGCAGGAACCGACTGGGATTGGTTCAGGAATCGACAGGGCATGTTGAATTTCTGGAAGGGAGGCGTGCTGGAGAATCGAGACATCGATGCGATCTGGCCTGTCGGTCTGCGCGGCACTCAGGACCGTGGTTACACGTTTCCCGATGGCATGAGCGAAGACGAAAAGAACAAGGCGTATCGCGACGTTATCGATGAGCAGGTGAGGATGACGAAGAGTCTGCTTCCCCCAGACCGAACGCCGCTGTTTCACTTCACGCTGTACACCGAAATGCTTCCCCAGTACTTGAGCGGAAAGCTGGATGTCCCCCCCGAAGTCACCATCGTGTGGACCGATGACAATGACGGGCACATGCGAGCACTACCTCAGGCCAGGGACCAGTGGAAACATGGTGTCTACTACCATTTGGCTTATTTCAGTACGACAACGCGCCTTACCAAACAGATCGCACACATCGTTTCTCCGGCACGAATCGAAGATGAATTCAGGAATATCGTGAAGGCCGGCGCGACCGAGTTCATGCTCGTCAATGTGTCCGAAATGCGCGAATTCGTCATGGAAGCCCGGATGCTCGCCGAGATCTCATGGGATTCGCCCAGAGCTTTTGCCGAGCCCAATGCCGCGGATCGCTATGTTCAATGGTGGTCGCGGGAGTATTTCGCAGCGGATTCTGCCCGGGACGTCGCTGCGTCCTATCGAAGTTACTATCAGCTCATGAATAACTACGACCAGGTATCGGTGGGAGGTAATGCCGTCCTCGATGCGCTCAATGCTCTACAGGGGAGGCTTCAGCACAAACCATTCACGCCGATTGCTGCCGATGTCCTGCCGTCTCTGGAAAAGCGCGACGCGGCCTATCAGTCATTGTTGAAAACGTTACAAGCCAACGCAATGCGGTTGACGCCGGAACAACAGCAGTACTTTTACGAGAGCGTAACGTTTCCTTTGCTGATCGACTCCAGACAGACTTCCGCAGCAATAAAATTAATTCGTGCGGCCACGGAACTGGAAGAAGCTTCCATGCGAAAGCTGTCCTTTTCCGCCTATGATGACTTGAAAGCCCTGGAAGACGACATCCATCGCGCCGAACGCGCTCCGTTTGAACAGTGGTATCGCAAGTCGTGGATTCGCAGTGAGGACAGTCCCTATAACCTGCATCGCTCTTTCGAGAAAACCCGGTCATTCCTGATAGATAGCTATCTCCGACCCTGATGAAATCTGAATAGAATAGAGGAATGAGCACTAACCCGGTGGAAACTCCGGCGCCGCCCGAGCGGCGCCGGATCAAGGAGCTTGAAGCCATGGTAGCGGATGTGATTCGTGAAACGCCGGATACCACGACGCTGGTATTGTTTACCGGCAACGAACGTCTGGAGTACGAAGCAGGTCATTTCCTGACAGTTGATCCTCACCAGTTTGAAGGTCTGGAGCGATTCATCGCTTATTTCGAAGATATCAAGGGCAGGACGGAACCTCCCCGGGCCTACTCGATGTCTTCCGCACCGCACGAGCGCTACATCGCGATTACTGTCAAGGAAGAGCGCTACATTTCCGGAACCACGCAGTATCCGCCGCTGCTTTCGCCTCTGCTCGTTCAGCGGACTCCGCGCGGTTCCCGGCTCATGATCACCGGCTTCACGGGGCCATACACGCTCACGCCAAAGGTCCTGTCGAAAACCAACCAGCTGGTTCATATTTGTGCCGGGTCGGGAAGCGTTCCGAACTTTTCCATTATCAAGAGCGCGCTGGTTCTACGTCCCGAAATGAAGCACACCCTTATTTATTCCAACCGTACATGGGATGACATTATTTTCCGGGAAGAACTGGACGCTCTCGTACGGAGCCATCCCGATCAGCTTCGGGTGGTCCATTCCCTGACTAGAGAAAGTTCGAATGCTCCGCGCGGGCCTCATATCCGTTCGGGTCGCGTCGGGTTGAATCTCATTAGAGAATTTGTTCCGGATCCGTCCAGTTGCCACTTTTTCGTCTGTGGCCCTGCAGTTTCGGCGCCTGATCGTGCGGCTGCCCGTGAAAAAGGAATCACTCCTCAACCCCGATTCCTCGAGTCTGTCCTTGCCGATTTGAAATCCATGGGCGTGAACCGCGACCAATACACGTACGAATCCTATGGATGAAAGTGTGAAGAAATGGTCACTGGTCAATTCTCAATTGTCACTTGTCATCGGCGGTGACGCTTCGCGCAATTAATTCTTAAAGAAGTCGCGCCGAAGGCGCATCCAAAAATGACAAATGACAATTGAGAATTGATCAGTGACCATTTCTTTACACGGCCATTTGAGCGCACAACGCTGCGACGATTTGCGGCTGACCGGTTCGGGAGGGGCGAACCGTGTGATGGAAGCCGAATTGAAGCGCCTTGTCCTGCGTTCGCCTTTTGACATTCGCGTGGAGAAGCCACGCCGCGAAGGGGATGCCACTCTGCTTTATCCGTTCAATCCGCATATTGCATGGGTCGCCGCAGTTCACCATCGCACGTCGTCGCGCGTTTCCTGGGATCTTTGTTCGAGTGGCGCCGTTCGGCTTGAACCTTTGTTTGAAGACATCACTCCCGTGCTCACCGCCGATGACCGCATCCAATTTGAAGAGCCAATTCGATTTTCTGTGGAAGTCGGCGCTGCCTCGGACTTTGAAGCATCCCCGCTTCAGCTGCGCGGGGTGGTAAAAAATGCTCTTCTTGCCGCGTTTCAGTCCCGTGGAGTCGATGCCAGTGTGGATGCAGATCATCCGGATATTGTCTTTGTCGCACGGCGTGCGGGAGTGCCGGAACAGAGGCGGACTGTGGTCGGCATCGACATCGGCGGGGGAGCACGCCATGTGCGCGGCTCCCGCGTGGTGATGGGCCAGGCTCCGATGCGCGAAACGATGGCGGCGCAGTTGATCATGTTGTCCCGATGGGATTCGCGCAACGAGCCTCTTGTCGATCCCATGGCCGGAAGTTGCACGATTCCGATCGAGGCCGCGGGTCTCGCCGTCGGCGCCCCGATTCGCAAACCCGTCGACCTCCCGCTGCGATTTTTTTCAGTGTTCGACGATT
>JBGPBY010000313.1:0-8594 GCA_041481485.1 Terriglobia bacterium | reverse complement strand
GCTTTTGGGAGATTGCCGTGTGCGAGTTTCCGTGTGCGGCGGCATCGTCGAATGTTCTTTTCATCCGGTCGAGAGCCCAGAAGAGATTGACGGCTGTCGGGCGCGTGCTGCCAAGTGTCGAAACGATGGCGTCAAAGTCCTTTTTCAATTCTTCGCTCGAAGCCGCCATCGAGTCGCGGACTCCAAGCGCCACGCCCATTGCCGCAGCGACGCCAATGGCCGGCGCTCCACGAACGACCATCACGCGAATCGCTTCGGCAACATCCTGGTAGGTCCGGAAGAGCGGATGTTCTTCGACGTTTGGAAGTTTGCGCTGATCGATCATGCGCACGCCTTCGTTCGTCCACTCGATAGTTTTGATCAATTCGTAACCTCCATCGTCACTTCGTCATCCGGACTTGCAGAAACTGGACCGATAGCGGACTGTAGGCGCGGTCTATGACCGCGCCTACAGTTCGCATTTCCCATGCTTCACACTCCGCGTGGGACAACTATTCTATGCTACAGTGGCTCTTCGTATGAATCCGAAGTACGAAGCCGTCATTGGTCTGGAATGTCATTGTCAGCTCCTGACTCAATCGAAACTCTTCTGCTCGTGTTCTACAGGTTTCGGCGATGCGCCAAATATGAACACGTGTCCGGTTTGCCTGGGTTTTCCCGGCGCATTGCCGGTACTGAACCGCGCTGCCGTAACGATGGCCGTGAAGGCCGGACTCGGTTTGAGTTGCACAATCAATCCCGAATCTCAATGGTCGCGGAAGAATTACTTTTACCCGGATCTCCCGAAGGGATATCAGATTACCCAGTACGACAAGCCGATATGTGAACACGGTTTTATTGAAGTCGAAGTGGGCGGGCAGCGCAAAAAAATCGGCGTTCAGCGGATTCACATGGAAGAAGATGCCGGAAAGTCGATTCACGAAGGTCTTCCGGATTCCAGCCGTAACACATCACTCGATTTCAATCGCAGCGGCACGCCATTGGTTGAAATCGTCACGCGTCCGGATATTCGGTCGTCTGCTGAAGCTCATGAGTATCTCTCGCGGTTGAAGGAAATCCTCGAATACCTGGATGTGTGCGATGGAAACATGGAAGAGGGCAGCCTGCGATGTGACGCCAACGTTTCAGTGCGGCTTGCCGGTACAGAAAAGTTTGGAACACGTACCGAGCTCAAGAACATCAATTCGTTTCGCTTTGTACAAAAGGCAATAGACTACGAAATCGATCGCCAAATCGATGTGATTGAAAGCGGTGGCCGCGTGATACAGGAGACGCGGTTGTGGAATAGCGATGAGGAACGAACCGTATCCATGCGCAGCAAGGAAGAGGCGCACGATTACCGGTATTTTCCGGAACCGGATCTTCCACTGCTCGTACTGGAGCCGGAACTCCTGAAATCCATCGAAAAATCCATGGCGGAACTGCCGGAATCCAGACGCCAAAGATTTGTTCGAGATTATGCATTGTCCGCGTATGATGCCGGTGTCCTCACGGCAAGCCGGGCCCTCTCGGAATTTTTTGAGGAAGCGGCGAAGGTCAGCGGACAGCCCAAAGCGGCGGCGAACTGGATCATGGGCGATCTCCTGCGATCGTTTAAGGACAGTGGTATCGATTTAAAAGATCTGTCCCAATCCCGAGTGACTCCCGGGATGCTGGCCAGAATGATTTTGCTGGAGAAAGACGGAACAATTTCCGGCAAAATGGCCAAGACCGTGATGGAAGAAATGGTTCGTACGGGCAAGGCTCCGGATTTAGTTGTGAAGGAGAAGGGACTGGTGCAGATTTCCGATGCATCGGAAATTGAACAGATTGTGCAAACCGTTGTTTCCGGAAATCCGCAGCCTGTCGCGCAATACAAATCCGGCAAAACCGGAACGTTTGGGTTCCTCGTCGGTCAGGTAATGAAAGCGACTCAGGGACGTGCGAATCCTCAGACGGTAAACGAACTTTTGAAAAGAAAACTCGAGGAAAATTGATGTCCACGGAACAGAGCGCCAGAAAATACATTTCCAATTTTTACCGCGAAGAGTTTCTCAGACACAAAATGCGGCTTGAATATCAGCGGCCATTTGTCGAGGAGAAGACTTACGAGGAAATGGGCTCCGTGCTGGACCGCATCATTACCGAAATCGACCGAATCTGCGAGGTGGAGAATTTCGAGGAACTGGCAAGCCACCTTCTCCATCGCTTCGATGTCGTCACCAACCTGTCCGATTCCAAAGCCAGCCCCGGTTATCGCGTACACTGAGAGATCATTCCGCTCAATTCGAAATTTATTCACGGGTATATTGAAAATGGATTGTGCGCGGTCATCGACCGCGCCTACAATGGGCCGTCCCCGCGGTCGTACAAATTTGTCAGTCTAGTAAAACTCACCGTTACATCCGTGAACTGCTCTTTGAATACGGCTTGCACCTCGCTGGAGCGGGCTGGCCGCGCTCAGCCACATCGGAAACAGAAAAGTTAATTCCGTCGATACAGTAATTTGCGAAGGGTCTGGGGCGTCTGGACGTGATGCGCCTGAACTCATTTTTGAAGTTGGCACTCCTATTGCTTGGCTGCCGCAGCAATCAGGGGAAACGTTTTATGCCAATTAAACATTAGCGTCATGAAAACCGGAGAGCATCGGAATCCAATGGGTAGAATCTCAGGCTGCGCTGGTCTCTTTCTTCTTTTGATGTTTTTCTCTCAGATTTCTGATGCATCGTCGATATCGGTTCCGGCTTCCGAGGATCCGTCAATCGCGAGTTCGCTGGCATCTGGGAGGGCAGAGTACGATGGCGGACGCTATTCGCAGGCTGCAGAGATTTTCCGGGGTGTCATCTCGAGGCTGGATAACCAGAACGAGCCCGGTCCGGAGCTTGTAGAGGCTCTTGGCAACCTCGCGAGTGCATTGATCGCCGAGCAACATTACGACGAATCGGAAATGACGTTGACTCGAGCGATAGCCATCCTGAGGTCTGAAAAACCCAACTATCAGAAACAGCTTCCCGTGTTGTTGGGAACCCTGGGAAGACTCTATCAGGAGACCGAGCGATTCCAGCAGGCCGAGACCACAATGCGTGAAGCATTGAAACTGGGAGACAAACTGCTGAAGGGTTCGCCGGAATACCTTTCTGGATTACACAATGTTTGGGGTGTGCTCCATCTGCGGATGGGAGACCAAAAGCGCGCCGAAAGCGATTTTCGCAAGGCCTTGTCCCTGATCGAACAGGATAACCGTGAAAATGATCTGCGGCGTCCGCAGATCATGGCCAACCTTGCTGTTTTGTATTCTGCCCAACAAAAATGGGGTTCTGCAGAGAAGACTCTTCTTCGGGCGATTCACGACATTGAACATTGGCGAGGAATGGAGCATCCGGAACTGTGCGCACTGCTTAGCAATCTTTCATTCGTCTATTTCAATCTTCAGGATTTTGCTCAGGCGGAGGTGGTTCTTCGCCGGAATCTTGCAATCCACAGAGCCGTGTTTGGAAGTGAAAGCGCACCGACGGCCGCTGCATCTGTCCATCTGGCGGAACTGCTGGCCACTCGCGGCACATACGGTGAAGCGGCGCAGCTTTTCACGGACGCCCTGCGAGTTCAGGAGCGGGAACTGGGCCGCCGCCATTCCGATGTTGCGACAACACTGGAATTGTTTGCAGACCTGTTGCGAAAAACCAACGAAACCGCGAAGTCCGAAGAGATGGAAGGCCGTGCAGCTTCGATTCGACTGGAAACCGATTTCACGATTTCGATCTCAAGGCTGCCAAACGTCCGTTAGACAGCTGGTCGCGATGTTTAGTTGAGGACTCTTATCGATGCATGAACGGTACACCAGTTGAGCCCTCCTGCGCGTTGTACCGCAACATAAGTGTATGTGCCGGGTTGCATGTTGCTGGGAACCTTGATCTTTGTTTCGCCCGATGAATCCAGATTCACCGTAAATGGCTCTTCGACCACACCATTGAACGCACGAAGGATGTTTGCGGATACGCTTTTCAATTGCGGTATTCGTAAGAGGAATTCTTCCCCCGCATGGATCTCCGCTTTCGACAATTTGGCCTCGTAGATCTCCTCCAGGCTGTGTGGTAACAAGAGGTCAGGTCTTTGCTTGAGGAATGACGTGTATTCCACGAGCCGCCCATTGATCAATTTAAAGGCCAGAGCTTCGCCGTTCCGGATTTGCTCGGAGGAGACTGAAATGGGAAAACCGTCCGTGACATATTCCGCTTTTATCGATTCATCGTCATAAGGCATCTGAAAGAGCTTGCCCTTCGCGTGATTCCACGAAGTTCCCGTATTCTCTTCGTCGAAGAACAACAATTTCATTCCCCTGGGGAGAGCGGGATGCAAGGTTTGAACATCCGTCAGTTGATTGCGCGCAGATTTCTGGGAGCCCCCGGCGAGAAAATAGTTTTCGGCAACGTCGCCAGACATGTTTGCATCGATCACCGCGGGGACCAGAATCAACGCCGTGCATGCTGCCAGCGCCAACCGCGGTGACGACTGTGAAAGACGCTCGTAAATCCAATTGACAATCACGCCTAAGGCGATGGCGAACCCCACCAAAGGTGTAAACAGATAGTATGGAAGAAAATGATTCACGATCGAGAGTGTTGGTCCTGCAAGCAGAAGAAACCAGGCAATCCCAATTAGTACAAACTTGCGCTGTGGTGTGAACAACACCAGGAAGGCTCCAGCGCATATCAAAATGCGGATCGCCTTAAGAGAGAAAATCATGACTCGCGCCAGCCGCGGGGACGCCACCGGCTGCCAATTTCCGAACATGCCCCGGGGTACGCTGAATGCCCAGCTGAACGCCTGCCCCGAGGTTTCAATAATATTTCGACCCAGAGTCAGCTCGTAATACCCACCCTGAACCGTTCCTGGAGTCGTCACCAATTGTTGAACCTGAATTCCTCGGGTATGAAGAATACCGATTGTGAAGATCAGGTACGCCGCGAGTATCGCAAAATGAGGAATCAGCGAGCGTAGACTCGAACGCCTCTCCTGCGGAAACAGCAGCCAGATCGCGAAGAGCGCAAAAGGCAAAACTACCGCTGTCTCCTTGGAGAGCAGGGCGCCTATGCATGACGCTGAAGACAGGATCAGCATCCTGACATTGTGGGTACGCAGATATCGAATATAGGCAACTGCGGAACCGACGCTGAAAAGAAAAAAAATCATTTCCGTCGCCATTGAGGTATCCGACGTTGTGATCGCGTGAGTGATATGAAAGGCAAAGAACAATGTCGCAATCCATGCGCTGACCCGATTTTGCGTCAAGGTTATCGCGAGGACAAAGACGGAAATCGTGCACATGAAAAAGAGCACGAAAATCGCCAGGTGATACGGCGTGGGATTCATTCCCGCCAGCGGAAAAAGCAGAGATTCCACAGTGCGCTGGCTCAGCGGACGATACCAATCAAATGGGTCAAGGTGATAAAAGCCGGATAGAAATTCGGCGACAGAACGATAGCGGGAACCCATCCAGAAGAGGGTGTCCCCCGCAAAGAAGTGACCGGGGTGTCTGAAAAAGACAACAAGTTCCGCCAGACCGACAAATACCAAAATCAAAGAGTCGCGACGCTGCCAGCGTGGGTCGGTCATTCCGAATGGGCGGGTGGGCCGTTCCTTCCGAGTTTCCATGCCGGAGAAAGTATCTCCGATTTGGAATCGATGAACCGGGCTTATTTCGGTGCGGCTGGGGGAGTTGTCGTTCCGCGATTGCCGCCTGCGGGAGCGGTGGTGCCTGCGCCGGCTGGAGTCGTCGTGCCGCGACCGGCTCCGGTCGCGGGAGGCGTGGTGCCGCCGCGGCCGGTTGGAGTTGTGGACGAGGCGCCCGTAGCGCCTCGTGCCGGAGTCGTGGAGGGGGCCTTCGCGTTCATTCGCTTTTTGACTTCCTCGGTCATGTTGCAGCGAGCGTCCGCATAGATGATCGGGCTGTTCTGGGCCGAGAGGTCATATACGATGTCAAAATTCTTCTCGCTGGAAACTTCCTGTTTCACATCATCGGCTATTTTCATCACCGGCCCGAGAAGCTGATCACGGTATTCATCCACATCTGTCTGGGCGTCTTGGGTTGTTCTTTGAAGTTCCTTCTGCTTGTCGGAGATGGTCTTGTTCAAGTCAGCGATGACGGTCTGACTGGCAATGCTGGACTGGTTTTTCAATTTGGTTTGCGCATCGTCGATTGCGGCCTGAATGGCATCGATTTTCTTCTTCCATTCCGCAACTTTGGCGTCGAACAAAGTCGCTTTCGCCTTGCCTTCATTCGAATTGGTCACGACGTCTTGCATGTCGATGACTGCAATCTTGCATTGTTGCGCGAAGCCAACTCCGCCGAACGCAATCACTCCGGCCACGACTGCCGCAGCCTTGACTAAGTGCCTCATTATGTCCCCCTTCAGAACCGCTCACCTCAGGATATCCCTACTATTGTATGCCAGGAAAGTGGCTTTGTGGTCAGACTTCATTCAGTTGGAAATGTCACCGAATCCTCCGGATTTCTCGAATTGGTGAGCTGCCTGAAGTAGCAGGTTCTCCTGGAAATGATTCGCCAATAACTGCATCCCAATCGGCAGATTGCCCGAAGTCTTTCCACAGGGCACCGAGATGCCCGGCAATCCCGCGAGATTGCAGGTAATCGTGAAAATGTCCGACAGATACATGGACAGCGGATCCGCTGTTTTTTCGCCGATCTTGAACGCGGGCGTCGGCGTAGTCGGCGTCAGGATGACATCGACCTTTTCAAACGCCTTTTGAAAGTCCTGAAGTATCAGCGTACGGACCTTGAGCGCCTTCAAGTAATAGGCATCGTAGTAGCCGGCGCTGAGCGCGTACGTTCCCAGCAGGATGCGGCGTTTTACTTCCTTTCCGAATCCGGCCATGCGCGTTTTCCGATACATCTCATTCAGTCCGCCGGATGCGCCCTCCCGGAATCCATACCGTACCCCATCGTAACGGGCCAGATTGGAACTGGCTTCTGCAGTTGCAATCAGGTAATACGTCGCAACGGCATATTCCGTGTGAGGCAGGTGGATTTCTTCAATGCGGCAGCCAAGATCTTCGTAGCGATGGATCGCGCCTTCCACTGCGGCTTTCACTTCGCGGTCCATTCCTTCGATGAAATACTCGCGGGGAATTCCAATTCGAATGCCTTTTACGGATTGACCGGGTTGATCCAGTCCCCTGGTATACGAATCCACGGGAATATCTGCCGATGTGGAGTCATAGTTATCGAATCCGCTGATCGCCTCGAGCACCTGCGCGCACTCGCGAACGGTTTTTGAGAATGGTCCGATTTGATCCAAAGACGATGCATACGCGACCAGGCCATATCGGGACACTCGCCCATACGTCGGTTTCATGCCGACAACGCCGCAAAACGATGCCGGCTGCCGGATCGACCCCCCCGTATCCGATCCCAGTGCGACCAACGCCATTCCCGCTGCAACGCTCGCCGCTGAGCCTCCACTCGAACCCCCTGGAACTCGATCGAGATCGTGCGGGTTTCGCGTGACGAACATTCCGGAATTTTCCGTGGATGAGCCCATTGCGAATTCATCGAGGTTGGTTTTCCCGATAATGATGGCACCGGCGCTGCGCAAACGATCCACCGCAGTGGCCGAATACGGGGATACGTAAGTGTCCAGAATCCTGGAGCCGCAGGTTGTCGGGACATTCTGCAGCGACATGTTGTCCTTGATTGCTACAGGTACGCCCGTCAGTGGGCCGGGCGCTTCACCCGCGGCGATTCGGGAGTCCGCGCGCCGGGCTTCCTCCAAAGCGGAATCCCGGCACAGTGTGATGAAGGCTCGAATATTCTTATCGGAACGATCGATTTCCTCAAGGACGCCGTTGATGACTTCCGTGACGGAAAGGTCGCGCTTGGCGTACAGGCCGACCAGCCTGTCTGCCGTGATGTTTTTGAGGTTCATCGTTCCGTGATCACCTTCGGAACTTTGAACAACTTGATCGTTTTTCCGGCTTCCGAGCTGCCGGGACGCAGCTGGACGAGGTCTTCACGGATGGCGTGTTTCGTATTCGTAACCACCTGACAGGTTGGGGCAACGTTCGTCACATCGAGACGGTTCAGTTGTTCGATATGCTCTACAATCCGGCTCAACTGGTTGGCCAATTCCGTCTTCTGGTCGTCCGGAATATCGAGATTGGCTAGCTTTGCCACATACTCGACATCGGCTTCGCTAATTTTCATAAGTAAATGCAATCTCCGTAATTCTGCGGCCCTCCCACGGCTCATTGATCTTTTCGAGCAGCTGCGGTTTCATATTCATCAATTGCTTTCGCCAGATAAGATCGGGGACATTGAGAATTACTTTGTTTCCATGGATCGCTGTCACTTGTATCGCAGCGGCAAGTTGATCGCCGACAAGTTCCGGCCAGAATCGCTGGATTACTTCCAGATCCAGCTGTGAGTCCCAGCCTGGAGATCTGCGAAACTGACCGATCAAACTTCGAATAAGCGGATCCAATGGCATAGTTTGCGTAATCTCAAAACCTATACTCTACCGCGATCAGCCCATGAGAATGACGATGAAGATGTGAATGAGTGCGATTCCCCATTGTAGGGGCGGTCTATGACCGCCCGC
>JBGPBY010000312.1:0-8609 GCA_041481485.1 Terriglobia bacterium | reverse complement strand
GGAGAAAGGTGATGATTAAGGAACACGAACGAGCTGTTCTGACGGCACCGTTGCCAAAGGAAGGGCTCGAACCTGGCGATGTCGGCACTGTCGTGCATGTTTATAAAGATGGCCAGGCTTTTGAGGTAGAGTTTCTCACCCTCGACGGTCACACAGCTGCGGTCGCGACGTTGGAGGCATCGCACTTGCGGCCGGTTGGCAGACGCGACATCACGCACACACGGGAACTCTCGAATGTGTAACTCCGGTCTGTGACTCTGGCTCCGCAAAACGAATCAGTAGAAGTTTCCAGGATCGCTCAAACTGTGCATCGTAAAATCCGGTAACACCCAGATCGAATCGAGAATGATTTCCGGCCGTTTCTGATAAATCGCGATATCCTTCCCGCCGTCGACCGCTTCCGAAACGGCGCGAAGGCTTCGTTCCCCGTCTCCCGCTTGTCGCCCGGTCGGGGGCTCAAACTATCGTAATCTTTCACTTTTTCGGTAGGGGTGCTGTTCCGGGAAATTGTTTATTTACTAAACGTTTCGCTACAATTCACCTGTTTTACGGACAGGACTCAAAATCTGCCGGGGTTCACTCCCCGTGGGGGTTCAAGTCCCCCCTCCGGCACTACAACATACGGGGAAATCCTATTTTGCTTTTATGGAGAAATGGGCCCCTGTCGCCCGTTTGTCGCCCGCGACCTGGCACAACGCCTTCATAATCAAACGAATCGCGTGTCCGTCGCAAATTGCGGCTGGCACATCGTGGTCTCGATCGAACGTTATCGCTGCACACCAAAAGATCTCAAAGGACGACTTGGTTCAGAAGCTATTCTGACCAGACGATCACTCACGCCATCTGTAACTGCGACGGTCGTACAGCCCCTATCAGTTCGGGAGCCTGGCGTATTCCTGTTTGGCCTGGATCAGGATCGGGATGTCGGGATCGGCGTCTTTCCAGAATTTCAAGAAGTCCTGATAGGCGGCGCGGGCTTTGGGCACGTCATCGGCAACCACATAGGCGCGGGCGAGACCGAGTCGGGCCATGGTGTGAAGGATATTTAAAGTATCGACTCCCGGATGGTCGATGATCTTTTGAAACTCGGCGGCGGCTTCGCGCCCGGACTTGATTTGCATGTACGCAAGCCCGCGCAGGTAGATATCTGGAAGGGTTCCGGTTGTTGGTTCGTAGGGCTTTGCGACATTCAATAGTTCGATGGCCTTGGCGCCATTTCCGGCACGAATCTCCAACGCCGCTAGATTTGCCGGCAGAGTCATGAAATTCAGAGTTGTGGCCTGAGGGTAGTCCTTGGCTTTCTTCGCGGCGTCCGCACGAACAACTTCCGGCTCCACAAGGCCGCCCAGCCCCCCCGGATAACTGGTGACTGGTCCCATCGATGTGTTGACCTGGCGGGCGTCTGCAAGTCGCGCCCGGGCCTCGCGATCGTTGCCAAAGAACGACTCGATTCTCGCTTCTTCGCTCCATGTACTCGCTACTTCGGCCTTATTGCCGTGGGCCTGAGATACATCCCTGGCTTGTTTATAAAACTTGTGAGCTTCCGCAAGCTTTCCCGATGCCGCAGCGGCCCTGGCTTCACGCAAGAAAGGAGCGGGTCTGTCGGCATCGTTCTTGATGATCCAGTCCATCTCCCGCTGCATCGCCTGCGTGTCCCTTTCGATGAACGCAACGTCGTGAAGTGTGTAGTGCATGGCAAGGTCATCAAACTTTTGCTCGCCCGCCTGTTTGATGACCGACTTTGTTTCCTCGAATCGGTTGAGGGTCTTGTAGGCGATAGCCAGACTTGAAACGTACAGGGCATTTGCAGGGGCGAGCCGAACAGCTTCCCGCAGTTCGGCCAGAGCATCTTGAAAGCGCCCAACATCACCGTACGCGAGACCAAGTTGGTACCGTGAAGTTTGATCCTTCGGGAACATTTGCCTCGCTAACTCGGAAGTTTCAATCTCCTTCTTCGAGTCTCCGAGAGCTAATCGGTAATAACCCTCAGTGATGCGCAGTCTTTCCTGCTCACTCACACGATTCCGCAATTCATACGCTTTCGTGGCATTCTTTATCGCGTCCTTCTCCGCTAATGCCAGATAACGATAGGCCATCGCAAAATTTGGGTCGAGTTCGATCGCTTTTTCCAGAAAAGGGATGACCTGTCCGTTCTTCTCTCCAGCCCAGCGGCGCTTGAGGCCCTCGGTATATTCGCGAAGCGCTTCAAGCGAGGATGTGGTCGTCCCTTCGATAGGCTTATCGAATTTCTGAATCGATGCGAGCGATTCGCCGAGCCGCGCCCTCATACTCGACGACGCCTGGTCCAACTCCGTCAGGACGTGTTCCTTGGAATCGGCTTCACGCTGTTCCCGCGCCAGCGACTCGCCGGTCGTGCAGTTCACCGCATTCAGCGTGACGACGTAATGTCTCCCCAACGCCGCTATGGAACCGCCCAAGACCGCCTTGATTCCCTCCCGTTGACAGATCTCTCGCGCAATCGCATCCGTGACACGCTCGTCCGGGGAGCGGGCCATCAACTTCAAGGCTTCGCGAACGCCGTCATCGGAAAAGAGGTTGAGATATGGGGACTGTTCCAACTGGACGGAGAGCGCCTGTTTCAACGTGTCGTCGAACGCGGGGTCGCCGGTCGTATTGACGACGTCGGCGAGCAGGATCGTGTCGCGATCGGTCAAGGCCGGAGCGTGGTGGCGCAGAAGCATCGCCCCTCCAACCATGGCGGCAATCACCACCGCCGCGGCTGGAATCAGAATCTTCGCCCAACTCCTTCGCTTCGGAACGGTCGAAGCGGCGACGGCGGACCGGCTGATGTCCGTATCCCGCCTCATCCGTTTTAACTCGGCTTCAAGATCCGCGGCGCTTTGATAGCGAAGTTTGCGATCCTTATCGAGCAGCCTGTGGATGACTTCTTCGAGCTTCACCGGCACGTCGGGATTCAAGCGAACCGGCGCAGTGGGAGTCCGATTCAGGATGGCGTCAAAGACGACCGCCGTCGTGTCGCCGCTGAACGCCAGACGGCCCGTCGCCATTTCGTAGAGTACCGTGCCGAGAGAAAACAAATCGGACCGCGCATCGATCTCTTCGCCGCGCGCCTGCTCGGGCGACATGTACGCGACGGTCCCAATCGCCGATCCGGGACTGGTCAGATGGTCGTCCGCCGCAATAGTTGGTAATTGGGACAAGCGCTGGGCATCGGCCGCGGCTTCCTTCCGGACCATCAACTTCGCCAGGCCGAAGTCGAGGACCTTGGCCTGCCCCCGATCGGTGATGAACAGATTCGCCGGCTTGATATCCCGATGCAGGATTCCCTGTGCGTGCGCCGCGTGGAGCGCGCCCGCCGCCTGGACGGCAAAATCCAGCAGCTCATCCATCTTCAGCGGACCGTGACTCAAGCGGTCCTTCAGGGTTTCGCCCTGCAGGAATTCCATCACGATGAAGGGCTGGCCTTCCGCCTCACCGACGTCGTGGATCGTGCAGATGTTCGGATGATTCAACGCCGAGGCGGCCTGAGCTTCCCGGCGAAATCGCTCGAGTGCGGCGGCATCCTTTGAAAGCTCGTTCGGCAGAAACTTGATCGCCACCGCGCGCGTCAGCCGGGTGTCCTCGGACTTGTACACGACGCCCATGCCGCCCGACCCGAGCTGTTCCAGAATGCGATAGTGAGAAACGGTTTTGCCAATCATGTAAATACCGCGAAATGGTACACCACATTCGACGCGGATTTGGGAGACACAAGCATCAGGCGACTCAATCGTCTATTTCTGTGTTGGTTTCTCCTCGAACTTCATCTTCTCTGAGACTGGCCGGATAATAATTGTCCTGCGACGCGGAAGATGGGGAACTTGAATGATGCCTCCTATACCAGGGATCCTCATCGTCTTCCATTGATGTATTGTCGCCTATACGGAAAAGTGCTTTTCGGGAATATGGCGACTCACATTCCGCAAAGACGATTCAATGGATTGAGTTCTCAGAATCGCTCATACTGTGCATCGTAAAATCCGGTAACACCCAAATCGAATCGAGAATGATTTCCGGCCGGTTCTGATAAATCGCGAGATCCTTCCCGCCATCGGCCGCCTTCACTATTCCGGTGAACAACGGAGAAATTGCGAACCAAAAGAGTCCCGACCGTTTGCTGTTGCCCATAACGACAGTCTCCTGCGCGAGATCCATAAGTTTTCTGGCGCGTGATTCGTCCGTAGTCTCAATGAGCACGGCTCGGATTGGATGCACGCCAAACGAGTCGACGTGCATTTGCTGTTTGATGAATGACGGTACGCTCTCAGTTTTGTCCGCATGTCCGACATTGGCATGGAACCGCGGTCCGCTTCATAACAGAAATGAGAAACCTGGGGTTCGGTACTTCTGGCCAGGAAACGCAAACTGAATAGCGCGTCCGGTTCAACCGGAAATTTCTGTGTCTTGGACTGCTCTTCCCATACATAATTACTGCCTCCTTCGATACGCCGAGACTTGATCTCGGGCACATTCACTTTCGGACCGCGAAGCTCGGCCCCTTGGCGCCAACCTTCCAGTACCACCTGCCCGTTGGATTGTCGACCTGCCATCTCCAGCATGAAGTGCATGCGGGAAATCATCAGGCTGTGTTGCAGGAAACCAAGTTGCATGTGTTGGCCACGCAGTGCAGCTGCGGCGTAATCCTTCTCACGGTTATAGCGGATCTCTTCCAGCATCTGCGGGAGCGTCTCATTAAGACGGCAGTGCGCCACCAAGAGATCCAATGCCTCACGATTGTCGAGATAGTAATGAAACTCACTATGAGTACGAATCCCGGGAAACGCCCAACGATTAACTAATCCCTTTTCCCAGAGAATGCGTAGACGCCGGAACGTCACGTCTTCATTGCCGCCGACCAGGCGTGTCAGCTGCGACGCCGGCGAGAAGCGATACCGCAAAATGGCTTCGATGATGTCCAAGTCCCGCTCAGAGACGATTCCTCTGCGCGGCTGCTCAGGACGTTTGAATTTTGAGAAAAGTTGCGTAGACATGTGAAACTGGTTGATCAAAGACGAGCCAAAGGCGAACATTGGTGTGAGCATCCGGCAGGGGGACTTTTGATGCCAGGAAAGGCTCCGAAGTCTTGTTTCCTGTCGCCCGTTTGTCGCCCGGTCGGCCGCTCAATCTATCGTAATCTTTCGTATAGTCGTATCGGTTTGCTGTTCCGGGAAGTTGTTTGTTAACTTAATGTTTCGTCACGTTTCACTGGTTTTGCATTGACGACTCAAAATCTGCCGGGGTTCACTCCCCGTGGGGGTTCAAGTCCCTTCTCCGGCATAAGCTCAATATCGCCGCGATCGTGTGTGTATTTGACGTCCGCGAAACGTTGCCTTCGATTGACTGCCAGGAAAACTACTGCTGGAAAATGCAGACTTCTCCCGATTTCGTTCGAACCGTGTCGCCAGCTAAGTTTCAAGAAGCATAAGCCCTGATCTTGTTGCGCACTTTCTGTAGAAGGGGCATCGCGCGCGCCGTCACTCACAAGGTGAAACGCTTACATAACCTAATTGTGTCTTGAGACTCTGTACGCGGAGGCTGCTTACCATGGGTGATGCAATCGGCGCCGACGTCACGAAAGTGCAAATCGGTGATGAGGAAGTCGTCAGAAGAGTAATCGCGGGTGAGTCTGCTTTGTTTGAGATTCTGATGCGCCGCTACAACCAGCGGCTGTTTCGCGTGACGCGCTCGATTGTCACGAATGATGCGGAAGCCGAGGACATCATTCAGGATGCCTATCTCCGTGCGTTTTCCCACCTGAACCAATACGAAGGCCGGGCGCGATTTTCAACGTGGCTGACAAAAATCGCGATTTATGAGGCGTATGCCCGTTTGCGGCGCATCGATCATCAGAAAGTCGACAGCATTTCGGTATTGGAGGTTCGCGGTATGGAAGTGAAATCCGACGGGCGCAATCCGGAACAGCAAACGTATGACGGGGAACTGAAAATGTTGCTCGAAAAAGCGTTTGATTCATTGTCCGATGAATACCGGTCCGTGTTCATGCTGCGGGAAATTGAAGGCATGAGCACCGCAGAAACCGCGGAATGCCTGGAAATCAGCGAAGAAAACGTCAAGATTCGACTCCATCGCGCACGCACGGCTCTCCAGCAGGTACTGTATTCGCTTGCCGGAGCCAGCCGGGAGATGGCCTTCCAGTTTCTGGGCGATCGTTGCGACCGCATTGTTTTTCGAGTTCTCGCGAGAACGCAGTCGGAGGAATCCAGATACCATCACAAGGAGTAGCTGTTCCTGCCCTTTTGAGATAGCCAGCGATCACTTTTCGGTGGTCAAAGACCGCCCTGCCGTTATCCAGAACATCCCCGCCGAAAACGCCAACAACGATGTAACCAATCGCAGGTTCCCGCACTCTGTATTTGTGGCATACGAAAGGAGGATTCGTTTCATGATTGCAAATATAAGAAAGCTGGAGTCATTGCGTCAGGTCCTGCGCCTGACATATGGGCTTGTTGAAAGGAGGTGTCTCATCATGAAGGCACTAACGATTGCATTGCTTCTCTTTGTCAGTGGCGTATTCCAGCTGGTAGAGGCACAGACCTATGGGCATGGCCCTGAGAAGCCGGCTACTTTGAGCAGTAACATAACTGCCTCGGAAACGCTGAGGCGGGATATGCGAAAGCTCTGGTCCGATCATGTGTTCTGGACGCGGGACTACGTTGTTGCAGCCGTCGCAGATCAACCCGATGCGGCAGCCGCGGCGGCCCGCCTGCTGAAAAACCAGGAAGACATCGGAAACGCAGTCGCAACGTATTACGGAAAAGCGGCTGGAGACAAATTGACGGCGTTTCTGAAGGAACACATTCTGATTGCTGTCGATCTCGTGAAAGCGGCGAAAGTTCATGATCAGGCGAAGTTTCAGGAGGCCGACCAGAAGTGGGATCGCAACGCCGAGGACATCGCCGAGTTCCTGAGCAAGGCCAATCCCAATTGGCCAAAGGCCACGCTGCTGGAGATGATGAAAATGCATCTCATGACAACCAAGACAGAAGTTACGGCGCGGCTGAATCACAATTGGGATGAAGACGTAAAGGCGTTTGACGCGGTGTACGACCACATCCTGAAAATGTCGGACACGCTTTCCGACGGGATCATTAAGCAATTCCCGAAGAAATTCTGAACCACAGCAGCCCGTCCCGTCGCTGATACAATCGGTGCAGTACAGCATGCCTTGCGGGAGATCGCCACTCTCGCAAGGCTTCCGAACATGGGTATGCACCGATCCGCAAATCCGATGGGGAAGTGGGTGGCCGCCATCGTCATGATTCATTTTGCCGTCACAGCCGTTCATGGACTGGCACACGCCGAGGCCCATGTACCGCTTTCACCCGCGGCAAACCTGTTCGTTTTTGGAGTCATCCTGGCGGGGCCGTTGATCGGTCTCATCATGATTCGTCGTACTCCGCGAGCAGGTGCCTGGCTGATCGCAGCGTCGATGGCTGCCGCATTCGTTTTCGGATTTGTGAATCATTTTATTGTCGCCAGTCCGGATCATATTGCACACGTCGATTTGCGATGGCGGACGCTCTTTGCGGCCACAGCAGTTCTGCTGGCGATTACTGAAGTTTTGGGCGCCGGTTTGGCGATCCGGTGGCTGAAATTGCGGGGGCAACAATGAGCATTTTTGTAGCGGGTGGATCGGGCACCATCGGCGTTCCGCTCGTGCGCGCTCTCGTTGCATCAGGGCATCAGGTGACGGCCATGACGCGGTCTGCAGACAGGCAGGCCGAGTTACGGGTACTTGGCGCGACTCCAGCTGTCGCGAATGCGCTGAATCGAGAATCGCTCATTGCGGCCCTGGAGACCGCGCGTCCAACGCACGTCATTCATCAACTGACGGCGCTGCCCAAAGAAGGACCGCGCAGCCGAAAGGACCTTCAGGCTACCAATCTCTTAAGGACCGAGGGCACGCGGAATCTGCTGGAGGCCGCAATCCATGCCGGCGCGCGGCGATTCATTGCCGGATCGTTTGCCCTGCTGTCCTGCCGCGATGATTCCTCGCCACGTCCAGGCGATGAAGCCGCGGCCGCCGTTCACTCGATGGAGAATCAGGTGATGGACGCAACCGCGAAGGGGCTGATCGAAGGTGTGATTCTGAGATATGGGATGTTCTATGGATTCGAATCTCCATCCACTGTCCGAATGATCGAAATGGTTCGAAGACGTCGATTGCCCGTGGTTCACGGCGACATGGGATTGCTTCCTTTGATTCATGTCGCCGATGCCGTGAGTGCCACAGTGGCGGCCCTCGACCGCGCTCCTGCCGGCAGCGCTTACGATATCGTTGACGACCGCGCAGTGAGCATGAAGGAAATCGTGGAAGCGATCGCCAAATACACCGGATCGGCCCCGCCGCGCCAAATACCGTCGTGGCTATTCCGACTGCTCGTTCCGTACATGGCGCGACTGACTTCGCTTCGCATGCCGTTGTCGAATGCCAAAGCGAAAGCGGAGTTGGGATGGCGGCCGAGGTATTCCACCATGGACGACGGTTTGATGCAGATGCTTTCGCGCGCCGCCTGACCCCCGATCAACAGAGACATTTTGCACTGCAGGCGCGGGCTATGACCGCG
>JBGPBY010000311.1:0-8624 GCA_041481485.1 Terriglobia bacterium | reverse complement strand
TGCCAGTCTTGCCGCCGCCGCTCAGTCTTTCGCGCCAATGCCTCGGGATACAACGGCTGATTGGGAATGAAGTGTCGGCTATTTGGGAACGCTCTTCGTCGGTTTGCATCGATATCACACGTGAATACTGACATCGATACAAGCGGTCGCCTGAAAAAAGATGGGCTTAGTTCTCCGACGGCTTCTCCACGTGCTCGATCGCCAGGACTTCCACGACGGCCCTCGATGACTCCAATTTGAAACCGAGTTGGTCTTGAATCGCAGAGACGAACCGAATACCTGTTATGCGACACTAAAAAACGTCAGGGAACCAGAGGATCCTAATCGATGCCGACGCCCACTGAAGGCTCGAAGCCCTTCTGTTTGTAGCTTGCAATATCGCTCGGCTTTGCGTCGCGGTCCACGATAACTCCGAACCACGGCACCATCATTTCCTGGGTCGTCATGTCACCCCACATCACCTCATGTTTCGCATCAGGATTGTTTCGATTGTTCAGCGAATTGTCGTGATGAGCCGTCACAATCAGACGGGTTCCCTTCGGAACGTGGATCGGACTTTCCAACTCATAGCCGAGTTGCCAATGGAAATTGAACTTTGCGCTGAGCACAATTTCTTTTCGGCCATCGGGATAGATCAGTTGGTACGTCATGTCCTTGCCGCGCAGATGCATGTGCGGCATGAACCAGACAAGATCCACATCCTGTTTGAATTTCAGTTCGCCGGTGGTTTGCCAGTTCGCTGCTCCCGCGGGAATCGGTTTCCGCGTATCACCAAGGTGTTCCGGGGCCATGATAACGAAACGGCGCTGCACGGAAGTTTTCGCGAGAGTAAATCCAACCATTGTCTTGTCACTCGTCGCTTTTCCATTCGGGGTGTAGTGCACCTCCAGCCGAATGGCTTTACGGCCGGGTATCCGCTTTGCGGCGTTTGAGTAGCCAAAATTCAGCGGTTGAGTTCCCGGCGCATAGACGGCCTCCATTGTTGTAAAGGTACCCGGCCCACTCGGAAACATGTCGATGTATCCGCCGTCTACTGGAGACGGATCGGCTAAGACGGTGGTGTCTACCTTAATTTCGCGTCCATCCGCGGTTGTTACGACCTTTGTCGGCTGCAGCACAGAGTCGCTGATCTGAACAAGAACGTGGTGCACTACCGAAGGATCGCCTGGACGTATCTCGATCGATGTGACCCACGTGTCTTCTTCGAAGGGATTCGGAATAAAGAAATGCCGGATCTCTCCCGGACCGTTTGCGCTGACGGCGTAAGCTTCTTCCATCGAGACAATAACGTCTGGCTCAGTTCTCCAACCCTCGGTCCATTGCCGCGTTTCCGATGGCTTGCCTGTGGCTTCGCCTTCCCGCGCACCGCTGTCTGCCCAGGCTGAAATCATCTGGATGTCGGCGTCCGTCAGGTGGGGCGCATTTCGAAGCCTCGCGTAACCAGGATCTGCAAACCAGGGAGGCATTTGCCTGGTAACCAACCTGGCTTTCATAGCCTTGGCCCATGGGCGCGCACTCTCATATGTCGTCAGTGACATCGGCGCTATGCCGCCAGGTTGATGGCAAACCAGGCAGTTCTCCTGGAGAATCGGCAGAACATCCTTATTAAAGGTTACGGTTGGACTGTCGGAAGAACTTTGAACCCCCAAAACAGTGAGCGAGGCAGCAAGGACGAGAAACAAAACTCGAAACATGGTGTGCTCCCAACTCGGGGGAGATTGAATTGTCCATGGGGGGATTTGGCCGGTTAGACGCACCGGCGGCCAGCTCGAAAGCAAAGGCGCGGGTTCTTCATATCCACTTACCCCCTCCGCCCGTATCCTCGACCTCGATCGCTTGCTCGACTTCATCGGGGAAAATCTCGGATAATAGCCGCAATTCTGGAGGCACTCGTGGCTCGAACTGTTGCGACGCTGCTCGGACTGTTGGTCTCTTCTATAACATTCATCTCAGGCGCCCCCTTCTTTCAAACGAGCACGCTTCCCGCACAGATCACAGATCAGGAATTCTGGCGCCTGATCACAGAGTTCTCCGAACCCAGCGGAGACTATCCCTATCAGAACTTCGTCAGCAACGAGCTCCCGCTCCAGAGGATCATTCCGCCGACAAAGCGTGCGATCAAGGCGAACGGTGTTTACATCGGCGTCGGCCCGGAACAGAACTTCACTTACGTTTCGGCGCTTCAATCAAAGATGGCTTTCGTCGTCGACATCCGGCGCCAGAACATGCTTCTCCATCTGATGTACAAGGCTCTCTTCGAAATGTCGCCCACTCGAGCCGATTTTATGGCGAACCTGTTCTCGCGAAAGCGCACGGCTGGACAGGCAATTCTGAAGTTCCCCGCCTCAGGACTATTCGACACCTACGATAGAACCTCGAGTGACGCGGTCTTCCAAACGGAGACTGTCGCCATCATCAAGAGCACATTGGCGAAACATGGATTCAACCTTCCCGCCGAGGATTTGCAAAAAATCGAATACATCCATCGGGTGATCTATCTCGGGGGACCTTCGATCCGATACGAATTCATGAGCGAGGCCCCGCCCGGGGGGCCGTATCCGTCATATCAAGTACTGATGACGGCAACCGATGCAACAGGCCAGAACTGGAGCTATCTCGCGACTGAAGAGAATTTTCAATACGTGCGCGAAATGCAACGCAAGAACATGATTGTGCCGTTAGTCGGTGACTTTGCGGGACCCAAGGCCCTCCGATCCATCGGGCAGTATCTGAGGGAACGCAACACCAATATCGCGGCGTTCTATGCTTCTAACGTGGAGTCTTATCTGAATCCTGAGCAGCTAAAGGCCTTCTACGGAACCCTTGCGGCACTACCCTCCGATTCTTCGACCATACTCATGCGCTTCGTGAATGGACCGTACAACTCTCCGATGTCCTGGTGGAGCCAGGGCGGAGGACATCAATCCGTGGTTTCGCGAATGAGCGATCTCGTAACTAATGTGAAAGCTGGAGCGCGGCTCGAATACCCCGCAATCCTCGCTCCCCTTAAGGATCCTGCGACTATCGACGTTCCGTAGCAACTTTTGAATTTGGGTGACGTTGATGGAATTCAGGAGGCGAATTCCATCAACGTCACCCAAATTTAGCTTGAACTTCGTCAGCAACGAGTTCCCGCTCCAGAGGATCATTCCGCCGACAAAGCGTGCGATCAAGGCGAACGGTGTTTACATCGGCGTCGGCCCGGAAATAGAGTCGAAATCAAGACTCCGTTTTGAGTGACACGCCATTTATAGCGGTCAATGCAAGAGGATGTTCCAGTTTGGCGATCGGCGAATGCTGATTGCTGTTCTGGAAATCACAAATATGTCGCACACCCCGGAGTTTCCGTCTACTGCACGCTGCTAAAAATTTCGCTATTAACAGGTGTTCTATCAGAATATCGCGGCGCTCCCGACAGACTCGAACAGCACGCTTCTTCGCCATGTTCTTGGCAACCCGGCACGAGCTCTCTTGCCGTGGTGGAGGCAGGGAATGACCAATGTCAGCACCGTCGTGCCAATGAACGATCTGATCGACATGGTAAAGGCCGGCCGCCGCCCGACTTTCGAAGAACAGGTTCGAGCAACAAAGGATTACGTGGAACTGGCGGACCCTTCGCGGTAGACCTGGGCGGGTCCATTTGAGTGTACGGCCTGATCTGATCGCCATGAGGCTGGCGATGCCGTACCCCAGCGTGTTTCCATGCTCACGAACGTCCGGCCGCCGGGATTTCGTTTTCAGGTGCAATTCCCGGCGGCGCTCCGTGGAGACTACGGAGTGTGGCTACCCGGAAGAATCTGGCAAAGGAAGTAGAAGTCTGTATCGATCAATGCGACTTTCCCGTTTGCCTTGGCTATCAGTATTTCGGCTTCGGATGTGTATGGGTGAGCGGTCACATTCCGCCCATCGAGGACCACAACAGCGATCACTTCCCACCATGGACTATATCCCGCGAATCCAGGCACGCTGGAAACCACGTCGAACTGTGGTTGGTTTCCAGGTAAGCCAAAACTATAGAGTGGAATTGCGGGCGGATCTTTATGGCGGTCGACGCCAACGACGTTGTCATTTACAACGGTCATTGCGGCAACTCCACCATTGAAAAACACTGGAATTATTGGCGGCTTTGCGGCATTACCTTGTATGCTCGCGAAAATCAGAACTGCCACTGTCAGCATTGCAACACGAACTCTTGGCACGAGGGAACCTCCTGTGGTGTGAAGTGGGACCTGAACCTTCATCATTATTCCACAGTAGTCTGTCTCTGGTGAACACAAGATGCACTTTGATGCAGGCTGGGAGCGGACACCCTCAACGATGCTGAGGAACGTCGACATTCGCGTCGATCCCGCAAGCAAGACGGTTCGCGGCAAGAACACCATCCGCTTCAAGATGCTCAGCGACGACACGCGTATCCAGCTCGACCTCTACGCGAATCTCAACGTCGACAAGATTGTGATTGGGAGCACGCCGTTCACGGTCGCGCGTGAGTAACCGTGATAGCCCACGGCGTATCCGCCGACCGTTATGTTTGCACGCGATCCACCAGTTTCGCGGCGGCCTGGAGCATTCGGCGTCCACCGTCCGAGGACTACCAAAAAGCCGGGGCCTCGCTAATGGAAAGCAATCGCCCAATCAAGTTTCAAGCTTCTTGACCACCTCCACTCGGGAAATTCCGTCAGGCAACTCCGGGCTCAGCAACCCAGAACCGGTACTCGTAACCGATTTTCATGGTGGGATTGTGTCATACCCTTTTGCCCGGTCAAGGTCCCTTGCGGATCAAGAAGCTATGAATTGGAGTTTTGCAGGGAGAAAGGGCCCCCTTTGGGTCTTGATAATCCCTCGCCCAACTAGGGCGATGGGTTTATGCTTCACGCAACCAAAATTGGAATTCCTGATTCTAGAATATCGATTTAGGCCAATTGGGCATTCTTGGTGTGGAGACATCGATGCTGAAGCCAATATCAATGGCGGCAGTGCTGCTTTTTGCATTTGCCGCGAAAATGGCATTACAGGGTTCACCGCAAACCGCATCTATGGGTACCGTTGAGGGGACGGTGACGGCGTTGGGAACAGGCAATCCGATTTCCGGCGTCTAAATATCGTCCTGTGATTTCGTCCACGCCTCATGGCCTTTGGCACGGCGTGAAACTGCTCGGCATTCCCGCGAAAGTCAAAGGCTTCGGCATGGTCATGGCGAAGGGCTAGGGGCCTTTAGAGTCCGGGTGGGTGCCGTACGCTTACTTGCTAGATCCCGGAGGAGCGACTATTCTCATCCTCCAACGGAGACATCATGGAAAACAATTGGGGGCGGCGGGAGTTTGTCAAAACACTCGGCGCTGCCGGCGCCGTCATTGCCGCTACGGGCTGCGAAGCCCTGGCGTGGCAGGCAAAGACCGCGCCCGGACCGGACGCTGCGGAGAAAGCTCTCGTCCTGCTCGCGCTCGATGCGGTGAAGTCGTCCGGTGCGAGTTACGCAGACGTTCGAATCACGCGCGGCAATCAGGAAACCGTCAGTACGCGCGAGCGGCAGATCACCGGAGTCAGCAAGAGCGAAACCTATGGCATCGGAATCCGCGCGCTGGTCGGCGGCTCGTGGGGTTTCGCAGCGACGCGCGATCTCCGCCGCGACTCCGTGGTGAAGACGGCGCGCGAAGCGGCGTCCATTGCGGCCGCAAACAACAAGATCAACCCGGTGAAGACCAACTTGTCGCCGGTAAAGAGAGTTCCGGATGGACGCTGGATCACGCCGCACGAAATCGACCCGTTTACGATTCCCATCGAACGGAAAGCGCAATTGCTTTTCCAGACCAACGAGGAAGCGCTGCGCGTGAAAGGCGTCCGCTTCGTGACGTCGAGTATCACGTCGATCAAGGACAGCCGGCTGCTCGGCACGACCGACGGATCCATCATTCAACAGACCTATATTCGTCTCGGACCGAACGTGAACATTACGGCCGTCAAGGACGACAACTCGGATTTCGAAACCCGCAGCGCGGCGCTCGCTCCAATGGGCAAAGGCTGGGAATACATCATCAGCCTGCAAATGCAGGAGACTGCTCAGCGCTGGGCAGAAGAAGCCGTCATGAAACTCTCCGCGCCGCCGGTGGAGCCGGGCATCTGGGATCTCGTGCTGCATCCGTCGCATCTGTGGCTCACCATTCATGAATCCATCGGGCATCCGACGGAGCTGGACCGCGCCATGAACTACGAAGCGAACTATGCCGGCACGACATTCCTCGCTCCGCCGGAAAAGGTGCTGCGAAAGTTCAAAGTCGGATCCGAGTTACTGAACATCGTCGGAAACCGCACGGAAGCCGGGGGATGCGCGACGACCGGCTGGGACGACGAAGCCGTTCCCGCTCAGTCGTGGCCGATCATCGATAAAGGCGTCCTCGTGAACTATCAAACGACTCGCGAAATGGCGGATTGGATTTCCGATATCACGAAGGTCAAAGACAGCCAGGGATGTTCATATGGCGAGGATTGGTCGAGCATTCCTTTTCCGAGAATGCCGAATGTCAGCCTGCAGCCGAATCCGCGCGAAGTCCGGGAGGAGGAAGTCATTGCCGCTACGAAACACGGCATCTTCATCGAAGGCGACGGTTCCTACTCGATCGACCAGCAGCGCTACAACTTTCAGTTTGGCGGCCAGACGTTCTGGGAGATCAAAGACGGCAAGCGAACCCGCATGCTTCGCAACGTCGCCTATCAGGCGCGCACGCCGGAGTTCTGGAATTCGCTGGACATAATCGGCGGCAGGAGTACGTACAAGCTGGGCTCGGCGCTCAGCGACGCGAAAGGACAGCCGATTCAACTGAACGCCGTTTCGCACGGATGTCCCGTGGCGCTGTTCCGTAACATCAACGTCCTCAACACCGCCTGAGCAATCGATGATGCAAGGCAATACACGAAAAGGCCTGAGCCTCGAAGAGTCGCGAGCACTTTGCAATAAAGTCCTCAGTTTCGCGAAAGCCGACCACACCCGAGTAAACGTCAACTCCGGCGTGCATTTGTTTACGCGCACTGCGATCAATCGCGTCACGACAGCGGGTGCAACCGACGATGTCAGCGTTCGCGTCATCAGTGTGTTTGGCAAACGGGTCGCTTCGACGGTGACTAACCGTCTGGACGATGCCTCGCTGGAAGGCACGGTGCGTGACTGCGAAGCGCTCGCAAAGTTGTCGCCGGAGGATCCCGAGTACATGCCGGAGCTCGGCGAACAGAAGTATTCCGAGGTAAGCGCGTATTACGCGAGCACCGGAGATCTCACTACGGAGGCGCGTGCACGCGCTGCGTCGTTTGCGGTGAAAGCGGCAGATTCGGCGAAGGTGATGGCATCGGGATTCATTGACGTGGATGCGGGGTCCAATGCGGTCGCAACGTCGAAGGGATTGTTTGGCTATCACTCGGAAACGGGCGTTGCATCGACACTGACGATGCGCACGCTGGATGGCGCATCTTCCGGCTGGGCCGGCGACGAAGGCGCGGACTGGAGCACGATCGAGTCGGAGCGCATCGCAGCCGACGCCGTTCGCAAATGTCAGGACTGGCGCGGCAGAACCGCGCTCGATCCCGGCAAATACGATGTGATTCTGGAACCGACAGCCGCCGGCATGCTGATGCTGCGCATGATGAACGTCTTCGACGCGCGGCAGGCGGAAGAAGGCCGTTCGTTCCTGTCGAAGCCCGGTGGTGGCACCATGCTGAACGAGAAGCTCTTCGACGAACGCGTAACCATCATCAGCGATCCGGCGGAGAAGAACGCCGAGACCAGTTCTTTCACCGGCGGCGGACTTCCAGTGCGTCGTGAAAACTGGATTGAGAAGGGAGTGCTGAAGACACTCTCGTATTCGCGATTCTGGGCAGATCGTAAGGGAGTCGCCCCGAAGCCGCCGGGATTGAACTTCGTGATGAGCGGCGGCATGGCATCGGGCATTACATCAATAGAGGACATGATCCGCGAGACGCGCCACGGCGTGTTGATCACGCGTTTCTGGTACATCCGGCAACTGAATCCTCGCACCGCGTCGTTTACCGGTCTGACTCGCGACGGCACATTCCTTATCGAAAACGGCAAAATCAGCCGTCCTGTAACGAACTTCCGCTTCAATCAATCGCTCGCGGAAATGCTGGCCAATGTGCAGATGCTGGGCAGCCCGATTCGTGTTTGCGCCAGCGAATCGAGCACCGTCGGTCCGCCGATCGTGGTTCCCGCTCTGAAAGTGAAGGACTTTTTTCTGTCCAGCGTCAGCGACGCGATCTAAGAATGTCCCGGGCTGGACGGGAACGAATTGGGTCACTCAAGGCGCAGTCATACAAGCTGTGAATTAATGCAGGACAAGCGAAATGTCCCCTCCTCAGCTGAGGAGGGGTGGATGCGCGATCAAGAAAAAGTTGCGAAGCCACACCAGCTCGCGCAGACGGGGTGGTGTTGATCAACTTCAATATCATTAGCTTGACCAACACCACCCCGGCCGCTCCAAAATGTTGCTTCGCAGTTTTTTCTTTATGTCGCGGCCACCCCTCCTCAGCTCTTAAGGAACTTGATTTTGAGTCACGGGAACTAACTGAAATCCCATGTCTTTGGCTTTGCGCGCCAAATACTTAAGTGCTCGTTGTTT
>JBGPBY010000310.1:0-8626 GCA_041481485.1 Terriglobia bacterium | reverse complement strand
CCGTTGATTAATGGACCTGGTGACATTGATCCATTGGGTCATTCGGTAATGTCACCAGGTCCATAAATCAACGGACAACAAATCAACTGACAACTCACAACTTAGAGAGCGGACGGCCTGTCGCTGAACTTCAACGTCGCGGCAGGGTCGGCGGCGTCAAACTCGATGGTTGCTTCGTTGCCCTGCCGTCGCTGCTTCCCGTCTTCGACCACCAGATGACCGGATGCGTGCACGTGGAGGCTGGGTTTTTCAATCGAAACGCGGTCCGCATAGATTGCAAGAGAATCGACAATGATGGATACCGGCGTGTCCTGTCTGGAGTCCCGCTTTCCCTGATATTCCGCCAAAGACCTGGAGCTGGATCTCAACGCATAGCTCACAAGAATCTTTCTTGTGCGTCCATCGGCGGTCCGGATTGCAAGGTTTTCCTGCTTCAACAAGGAACGCCGGTACTCCGGTTCGTGGTCGCCATTGGGCGTGGAGTTCTTACCAATGTGTTTTATGGATACCAGCAGATTGATCAGTGTGTCCGCACTTGGCTTTATAACCAGGCCGGACCGAGTTGTTGGATGAAATTCGGCGGGCATTCCGGCGGCCGCAGGACAGCTGGCTTTTGTCTCATAGACTCCAGCCGGTAAGTCGACAGAGTATCGCCCGCGTTGGTCCGTGACGACTTGTTTCTTCGCTGCAGTCGACTGAAAAACGATTTCACAATTGGACAAACTTCGATTTTCAAATCCGTTGATATCGCGGACAAACGGTCTGAACCACACCTCGCCATTCGCTCGTCCGGTCGCGCCCTGAGCATGGGAAATTGCCAGTGATATCAGAATGAGAAGGACGATGTTCGATGTTCTGCGCATCAGATCAGATAGAAAAGACTGAGCCGCGCGAGATTGTACCGCTCCATCAATTTGCGCCGCCAGAGTTGTTGTTCGAGCATGGTCAGTTGTTCGGCTGTCATCGTGGATCGGCAAGGAGCCAGATCGGCCTCCACTTCCCGCCGAATTTCCAGAATCGTCGATTCTTCGGCAGCGACTTTCAAAATCGCAATGAGACGTTCTTCCAGGGCCGTCAAGGTTTGCTCGGCGTCCCGGAAACTCGACAATCCGGCATTGCGAACCGCTTCTGCAATGGAGCGGATACGTGACGCAAATTCGGGCAGTACGTCCCCAAGCGCCGCGGTTTTTCCGGCAAGCGAATCGAGATAGATCTGGATTTCCTGCTGTGAGATTTCGGGAAGCTCCTGCCGTTCGATGCGCGCCTCCTTGTCCTCATGGACAACTTCATCGACGGCTCGAACGCAATAGGCCAGCGAATTGATGCGCCGTTTAGCGCGTGAAAATGCGCGATCGATGCCCTTCAGCACGGTCTCCAGCGGGATGCCCTGTTCCTTCCAGTTTTCGATCAGAACCCAGTCCAGCGAGGAAATCAGGGTGAAACTTTCACGCCGGGACTGGTAGAAATTCTCGATTTCGGTGAAATAGTTGAAGTAATTTGCTATGGAGCCTGCATCGTCGGCATGTGCCGGTGTCATGCTCGAATCCATCCGCCACCTGCCACTACATCATTCCAATAAAAGACCGCTCCCTGTCCTGGAGTCACGGCGCGTTGCGGCTCATCGAACTCGACAACGACCTGGCCGTCTCCCGGGCTCACGGTTGCAGCTCGAGGTTCGAAGCGGTTTCGAATTTGAACATCACAGCGGATGGGTTCGGTCAGCTTGTCAATCGCGATCCAGTTGACATCGCGAACCGTGAACCGCTTTTGTCCAAGAGCGTCATTTTCTCCCACGACTACCCGATGAAATTCCGGCTCGATTTTCACGACGTACTGCGGCCGGCCGGCTGCCCCCAATCCCTTCCGCTGTCCGATAGTGAAGTTGTGAATTCCGGAGTGCTGGCCGAGAACTTCGCCAAGAGAATCGACAATGGGGCCCGGCGACGCAGCCTCCGTGCCTGCATATTTCTCGACAAAATCCGCATAGGACTTGCCCTGAACAAAACAAATTTCCTGGGACTCGGCCTTGTCATAGGTCGGGAGGCCGGCGCTGCGCGCAATTTCGCGCACCTCCGGCTTGGTCAATTCGCCCAATGGAAATACCGTCTTCGACAGCTGGTTCTGCGTCAGACCGAAAAGGAAGTAAGACTGGTCCTTGTTCCGATCTTTGCCACGCAACAGAAGCCAGCGGCCCAGAGTCTCATCGAACCGGACGCGCGCGTAGTGTCCGGTTGCCACCCGATCGGCGCCGATGGCAGCAGCACGATCGACGAGATGATGGAATTTCACGAAGTTGTTGCACAAAATGCACGGACTTGGAGTTTCTCCGCGCAGGTAACTATCGACGAAAGGTGCAACGACAGTCTGTTCAAATTGCCCTTCGAGGTTGAGAACGTAGAACGGAATGCCAAGGTGTGTGGCCACCCGGCGGGCATCCCAGATGTCATCGAGCGAACAACATCGGCCGGTGCGCGTCACTTCGGCTTCGCCGGATTCTGCCTCGTTCTCCGGGCCGATCCTGCGCCGCTGATTCCATAACTGCATCGAAAGGCCAACGATCGACTCTCCCTGATCTCGCAGCAGGGCGGCGGCAGCCGAGGAATCCACACCCCCACTCATGGCGACCGCGATCATGCAAACTCCTTCAGCGCTTCGCGGATGGCGTCAGTTGCGAGAACACTGCAATGCATCTTCGACCCCGGGAGGCCGCCGAGCGCGTCGGCGATTTGTTCCTTGGTAATGTCCCGAGCCTGCTTCAGATTCATGCCGATTATCATTTCTGTGGCGTATGAACTGGTGGCGATTGCCGCACTGCAGCCCTGGGTTTTGAATTTCGCATCTTTGATTTGTCCCGCGTCCACTTTGAGCCACAGCTTCATGACGTCTCCGCAAACCGGATTGCTGACTTCCGCGACGGCATCCGCATCCTCGATTTCGCCGGCGCAACGCGGATTCTGAAAGTAATCCAGAAGCTTTTCGGAATATGCCATCTCAAGCTCGCTTGTAATACGGAGACAATTCCCGCAGCCGATCGACGATTCCCGGGAGTGTTTCAATCACGTAATCGATATCTTCTACAGTGTTCATCGAATTCAGGCTGAAACGCAGGCTTCCATGCGCCTCATCGGGCGTCTTTCCGATTGCCGTCAGCACATGTGAAGGTTCCAGAGATCCGGAGGAGCACGCCGATCCGGTCGAAACGGCCACACCCTTCAGATCGAGCGAAATCACCAATCCTTCACCCTCGGCAAAATCCACCATGATGTTCGATGTATTCGGAAGCCGGGGTGCTCCTTCGGCGTTCACATGAATGTAGGGAATATTCTTCTTCAAGCCGCTTTCCAGCCGGTCTCGCATGCTTCCAATTCGAGACATCTCCGCATCCAGCCCTTCGCGGGCCAGCTTCGCGGCAGCCCCAAATCCAACACTGCCCGCAACATTTTCGGTGCCGGAGCGGCGGTTGCGCTCGTGTCCACCGCCAGTGAGTTGCGGTTTCAGAATCGTGCCTTTTTTGATGAACAGTGCACCGGCACCCTTCGGTCCGTGGATCTTGTGCGATGAAATGGAATAGAGATCGACCTTGAGTGCTTTGACGTCGACGGGGATCTTTCCCGCCGACTGCACGCCGTCGGAATGAAAGTAAACATCGGCAGCTGCTGCAATCGTTCCAATTTCCTCGATGGGTTGAATGGTTCCGATTTCGTTGTTGGCGTGCATAACGGAAATCAGGATGGTGTCGGGCCGGATAGCGCGGCGGATTTCCTCCGGATCGATCAATCCATCGGAGGAAACGCCTACCCAGGTGACATCGTAACCCTGCTTTTCAAGGTCCCTGCAGGTATGCAACACCGCATGGTGTTCGATTTTCGAAGTGATGATGTGACGGCCCTTCGACTTCTGGGATTCCGCAATGCCGCGGATCGCAAGGTTATCGGCTTCGGTTCCGCCGCTGACAAACACAATTTCTGAGGTCTCGGCGCGGATGAGTCGAGCGACCTGCTGGCGCGCGGAGTCCAGGAGCGCCTTGGCCTGCTGTCCAAACCAATGGATGGACGACGGATTTCCGTAGTCTTCGGTCAATACCGGAATCATGGCAGACAGGACTTCCGGCCGCACGGGAGTCGTAGCGTTGCTGTCGAGGTAAATTCTGCGCATAGAACGCGATGATTATACCTGAGAAAGGCGGCGAAGCCGGGAGGCGGGTTTGAATCGAATTCTATTTTGGAGCCGCGTTAGCGGCGGCAGTCTCGATAACAACAATCATCAAAGCGCTGGCGGCGCGGCAGATCAAGGGTTTCTATATCTGCCGCCGCCCTGCGGCTGGAATGCATTTGTGGATCGTTCCGACCGGCTTACGCCGGTTGCTAAGGAAATGCCGCCACTCGTTGGCTCTATTCAGTAGCCGCTTTGCGGCATTTCGGTGCAAAACTCCTCAGCGAAAGGGAGTTGATCCAATTCGAAGTAGAAACCAAAGGATTAAACCAATAGAATATTGCGCGGCCAGGAACCTACGGGAAGAAGGGGAGTTGCATACAAATGAAGGCGGGACTAGAGGATGTTGTCGCGGGTGAGTCCGGAATTTGTTTTATCGATGGCGTTAAAGGGATTCTGGCGTACCGCGGATACAACATCCATGAGCTCGCGCCCAACTCCACTTTTGAAGAAACCTGCCATCTGCTGTGGTTTGGTGCACTGCCCACTGCATCGGAACTGAAAGACACCACCGCCAAAATTACCGCAGAGCGGGCGCTGCCACAGGCGGCGTTGGATCTGATGGCCAGCTTTCCGAAGAAAGCCCTTCCAATGGAAGTGCTCAGAACCACGGTTTCCGCACTTTCCATGTTTGATCCCGAGGCGGAGGACATGTCTCCCGACGCCAATCTTCGAAAAGCAATTCGTCTCACCGCTCAGTGCGGGACTTTGGTCACCGCATTCCACCAAATCCGTAACGGTAAGCCTCCAATCGCTCCGCGGCCCGACCTGAGCTATTCCGCCAACTTCTACCACATGTTGACCGGAAAACCCCCAAACGACACGGCAGTTCGGGCGCTCGACATTGCTCTGATTCTTCACGCGGACCATGAACTCAACGCCTCGACATTTGCCGGGAGGGTCACTGCCGCCACGCTCTCCGATATCTATTCGGCCGTGACTTCCGCGATTGGTGCGCTGAAGGGGCCACTCCATGGGGGCGCAAACGAAAATGTCATGCGCATGCTTTTGAAGATCGGTGAGATTTCAAAAGTAGATGCTTACGTGAACGAAATCTTCGCGCAAAAGAAGAAAATTGCAGGATTCGGCCACCGCGTCTATCGAACCGAAGATCCGCGCGCCACTCATCTTCGGCAAATGTCAAAAGAGGCATGCGAACGTGAAGGACAGCCCAAGTGGTATGAAATGTCCGCGCGGATCGAAGAACTGGTGAAATCTGAAAAGAAGCTCAATCCCAACGTCGATTTTTACTCAGCCAGCACGTACTACGTTATCGGCATGCCGATCGATATGTTCACTCCGTTTTTTGCGGTGAGCCGGATGTCCGGATGGACGGCCCACATCCTCGAACAGTATTCCAACAACCGGCTGATCCGGCCGCGGGCCGAGTACCTCGGTCCTGCGCCTGACCTGAAGTGGGTTCCCGTCAGCCAGAGATAACCGGTTCTCGTTCCTCTCCGACGAACATCGCAATTTCGAATTTGTGTTTGATGACCCGGCCCTAAACTGATTCTCCAGTGATAGACATCCATTCTCACATTCTTCCAGGAGTTGACGACGGTGCGCGTTCGCTTGCCGAATCGCTGAAGATGGCAGAAATCGCCGCGGCGGACGGGATTGAGCAAATGGTATGTACGCCCCACATGTTCAACGGACTTTCGCGAAATCCACTGGCTCAGGACGTGGAAAGACGTGTGGAGGAACTTCAGCGCGCGATCGGAAGAGGACTCACTGTACTTCCGGGCAACGAAATTCATTTCTCCATCGATATTGCCAACCAGGTGGGAACATCCAGGATTTCCACGCTCAATCGCCAAAACTACATACTGGTGGAATTTCCAACGCTGTCTGTCCCACGAAGCGCGCCGAAACGGTTGAAGCAGCTTTGCACGCTTGGTGTAAATCCGATATTGGTCCATCCCGAACGCAACATCGAAATCCAGAGCCGGCCTTCGATTGTTGCGGATCTCATTGCCCAGGGAATTTTGATTCAGGTGACGGCAATGAGCGTGACGGGCCGGTTTGGCGCTGCGGCAAAATCGTGCGTCGACATCCTGCTTAAACATCGCTGCGTTCACTTCATTGCAACGGATGCCCATCGTCCCGAAAAACGCCCTCCAATTCTGAGCGCCGCGCGCGATGCCGCCGCTGAAATTGTCGGAATCGATGCCGCGCGCCGTCTTGTTGTGGACAATCCCCGCGCTGTCATTGAAGGAAAGACAATAGATCCGGAATCCCCCATACCTTTCGAACTCGATATCCCTTCCGGCAAATCGTTTTTTGACAGATTGTTCAGCCGCTGAGTTCATGAACGCGGCAATCCCGGATGAAGTCGTTTGAGGGACTTGTATGGCGGGACTCACAAGGGGAAATTTCGGAAGTTCAATTGAGGGAAATGGGATGGCCTCACTGGGACTGCCGCAACCAACGCTCACATGGATGCAGCTCATTGCAAGATGCGTTCCATCCCATGCGAAGGCCGCGAACGCATGCGACTTCGACCGCAGGACGCGACTCCTGATTGGGATCGCAACTGTAGGCGCGGTCTGTAACCGCGCACATAGTCGCAGGTTTAGACATCGCGGGCGGTCATAGACCGCCCTACAGTCGCCCAATTCGAATTTATTCACACATTCTATGACCATGCGCGATTCCTCAATTCGAGAATGCGCGCGGTCATAGACCGTGCCTACAGTTGCGATCCCGGACATCCACGTGTTCCTGCACGCGAAGTGCATTCATTTAGTCGCTACAATTGCGACCTTTTCTTCGACAAATCGCGCACAATTTCGGCCAGCGCTCGCCGCGTTCTCATGAGCTCGGTCTTGACGGCAGATTCCGATTTCCCGAGGATTCGGGAGATTTCCGCGATCGAATGGTTATTTTCGTAAAACAGTTCCAGCGTTTCGCGTTTCGATGAGTCGACCATTCGAATTGCCTGCCGCAGCAATTCGGTTCTGCGCCGCTTGTCGAGTTCCGCTTCAAAATTAGGTAGCTGCGCCAGCCGCGCTTCATCAATCGTGCTGATGTCGAAGACGACGCGGCGCCTCCGCCAGTAATCGTGAATGGCATCCCGGACGATTTTCATCAGGAATGCACGCGGGTAGTGGATCTCCCCGCGCTTACGGCAAGCTTCCATGACTTTCAACGTGACCTCCTGTGTGAGATCGTCGTCAAATACGGGAGCACCTGTTCGCTGCGTGATCAGTCGAATGAGAGAGCGAATTTCAGACACGTCAATGTTCATGTAACCGAACTCCAGTGTGTGCGGCTATTCCCTGCATGATTGGAAATAGCGAAGTGATGCAGTTGCTGAGTTACCGGGTTCGAGCTGCTTCTCGAGTTGCAGGCTCGGTACTGATCGTTGGCGAAACGGGAAGTGGAAAGGAACTGGTTGCCCGCGCAATTCACGAATGCAGTCCGCGTAGTTCCGCGCGATTCGTGGCTGTGGACTGCGGCGCGCTTCCTGAAGACTTGATTGAAAGCGAGCTGTTTGGATATCGGCGGGGTGCATTCACCACCGCGGTGGGTGACAAGCCAGGATTGTTTGAAGAAGCCAATGGCGGAACGCTGTTCCTGGATGAAATTGCGAATACGTCGCGGCGTTTCCAGGCGAAACTGCTTCGCGCGTTGCAGGAGCGTCAGATTCGCAGGCTGGGAGACCTTGTTGTACGAAAGCTCGACATCCGCGTCATCGCGGCAACCAACTGCGATCTGAGGGGCCTGATACTTCGCGGCGACTTTCGTGAAGACCTTTATTACCGCCTCAGCGTGTTTGCGATTCAAGTCCCGCCGCTCCGCGAGCGGCACGGGGACATTCCGCAACTTGTAGAGCACATGCTTCAGGGACGATGCCGCGTGTCGGGCGACGCGCTCGAAAAACTGCAGTCTTATGATTTCCCCGGCAATGTGCGGGAGCTCGAGAACATCGTGGAAAGTGCCGTATGCAGCATCGACTCCGATACGATTGCGGCGTCGGATATCGTGCTTCCCAGAGAAGCCCGGCGCAAACCGGAGGACGAGATCCAAATTGAAAACTTCTGGGAATCGATTGCACGTCCCTACGCGGACCGTCAGATTACGCGCCATCATGTGGAGCATGTCATTCGAAAAGGTCTCATTCAGACTGAAGGCAGTTACCGCCGGCTGGTACGGCTATTCAACCTTCCGGAGTCCGATTACAAGAGGTTTATGGACTTTCTGCGCCGCCATCGCTGCAATGTGGATTTCAGGCAGTATCGAAAGAAGGCGGAGCGGCACATTTGAAATTCCGGGAATGTCCCAACTGTAGGCGCGGTCTATGACCGCGCACAATCCGAAACTGAAACAAAGTGCGCGGGCATATACCGCGCCTACAGTTGGGACATTCCCGGAATTTCCAATGTGCCGCTCCGCCTTCTTTCGATACTGCCTG
>JBGPBY010000309.1:0-8639 GCA_041481485.1 Terriglobia bacterium | reverse complement strand
GATCGAGCGCCATGGCCGCCTTGTCGCCGAACGAGAGAAACCGCGGGGTCAGCAGTTCGGTGATGAGCGGAGCGGCGATTGTCATTTCCGCGTCTTTAGAGCCAAAACGGTCGGAAGCCGCAACTACCGCCATGAGGCGCAGCGTCCCGTTGAAGTCCGGTGCATGCAGCGGAATTTGCGCCTCGCCATTGGCATCCAGCGGTATGGGGCCGCTGAAGAGGTCCACCAGTTGCACGATCTTCGGCAACCCGCGGCTTGGCGTCGGCGTGTTGTCACCGCCGAAGCGCAGCTGGCCTTTCTGGCCCTGCATTTTTTCGATCAGGCGGCCGTAGACGTCGTGCAGATCGGCGCCGTATCGCAGTTTGCCGAAGAAGTATCCATGCGGGTCCGGCGATGCGAATCGCGTGATGTTGAGGATGCCGGCATCGACAGCGGACAGGGTGACGAATGCCATCTGACCTTTGGCTTCCGGCGCTTTGATCTTCACATTGATGTTGGTGTCGGGCCGGACCTTTTGCGGGGCTTCGAGTGTGACGGTCAGCTGGCGGTTCGTACGATCCAGTGGCAGGTAAATCAAACCGAGTGCGCGAGCGGGTGTCACCAGACTTCCCTCACTGCCGGGACGTACCACCATGACGGTGACGTAAAGATCGTGGCGCTTCCATTCGCGATTGATCGGAATGTCGACCGTCGCCGTGTCGCTCGAAATCGTGGTGCGTTTGACCCACAATGTACGATCGCCCTCCACCGTAATCAGAGCCTCTCCCTGATGCGGTGGCGTAAGCGTCAAGTGAGCAGTCTCGCCCTCCTGGTAATTCGGTTTGTCGAGTTTGAGTGCGACGCGATCCGGACGCACGCCCTGAGTCTCGTCGCCTTGTGAACTCCAGCCCGCGTAGAAACGATATGTCAGTGACTGGTTGTTCTCCTTATCGTCGATCTCCAGACGATAACGGCCATACTGCACCGGGACGGCCAGCTTGCCGCGTCCACCCGATGGAATCGTAATGGACGTGGTCTCGACCAGTTCGTCGGTTTCGGTGAATCCGGAATGCCAGCCACGTTGATCGTCGAAGCGCCAATAATAATCGCGATTCTCACGAAACAGGCGAACCGGCATGGATGCCGCAGCCTTGAGGTTGCCGTCCCGGTCGCTGCGAAGGACTTCAAATTCTGCGCGGCTGCCCTCGCGAGCGTAGTCGCCAGTGAATAAAGGACGCACTCCTGTCAGCACGGCGGCAGGCCACACGACACGTTCGATATTGCGGATTACGGGACGGCCGCCGCTTTCCAGCAGGCTCAGCGTACCGCGCACCGTAAACGGCGAATGCTTTCCGGCCATGTCCTTCAGTTCAATTCGCACCTGCGCGTTTCCTTCCGAATCCAGAGACTGTTCGGGAAGTTCCATGCGCGTCTTTGATGCGTCTTCGCGGATGTCGCCAAATTCGAATCCGGGGAATTTTCCTGCAAGGGGATTTTTGTTTCGCTCGAATTCCGCAACTCCCAACAGCCGATTGTTGGAAGCCGGCGCACCGTAGAGATAGGAACCCTTCGCTGCAATCGCGAACACCTGATCCGCGGAGAGCGCTGCCTGCGTGTTGGTGAGGTCCAGTTTCATCCGCTCGGGCAGGAATTCCTCCACCCCGAAACGAAACGAAGTGCCCGGAGTTTTATCGGCGGGATCGGCGCGCAATTCGAGTGTCCACTTTCCGGTTGCAGCGTCGGAGGGAAGATCGAGGTGTTTCAGGTAGTATCCGGGAAATCGCATGTCGGGTTTCCAAATGGAGGTGAACATGCGATGTCCACCGGGATCCTTGAGCACCGCTTGAATCGGCTGTGCTGGGACGGTGCGCCCGTCCCTGTCCCTCGCCAGCACGGACACGTCGAAGCTTTCACCCGGACGGTAAAGATCCCGCCCCGTATATGCGAACAGCCGGACCGGTTTGGAGGGGGGCCCCACAGTGTCGTATTCGGAAAGATCCAGCGAAGGTTCCTTCAGAGTGACAAGGGATACCTGCTTGTCCTTTCGCGCCATGACGAGCCTGGCATCTTTCGGAATTTCGGCGAACGCATGGTGCCCGTCACTGTCGGTGGATCCGGTTGCCAGAGTTTTGCCACTTGCGTCGAGCCATGAAGTTTCCACTCCACTGACCGCACGGCCCGTAACCAGCGAACTGACGAACACGTCGGCAGTCTTTTCGAACACACGCAGTTGCATTCCCAGATCGCTCACGTAGAAGTAGGTCGTCTGGGAATCGTAACGAAAGCGGCCGGGCTGGCTCATCACGGCCACATAGACGCCGGGCTCTGCAAGTTCACGGATATCCTCGACCGAAATGTAGGTGACGCTGCGTTTGTTGGGCTTCTTTTCAGTGGTGAAACGCCCGAGGTAAATGCTATCGGTCATATCTTTTAGTGCGTCCAGCTGGTAGTTCCCAACTGCGCCTTTCAGTGATGAGCGGCGGTAGTCGTATTGATCTTCGTTTTCGGATTCCTCAGCGTCGGCCGTTTGTTTGCCTTTTGGGCGCGCGATGACGTGGTCCATGAATTCCGGCAATTTGTTGCTTTTCACGCGCAGGAATTGAATGTCGACCTCAGGAACGTTGACCGTGACCACTGGAAGTCCGCCGTTCTGCCTGGCGGGAAGCACGGTGCCGTTGCTTGCGAAGTAGTACGCGGGAGAAACCGGAGCGGTTTGAACGGAGTATTTGGAATCCGCGGCAAGCTTGCTTCCGTTGCGCGCCTCAATCCCTGTTGCAATGGTGACCACGTAGCGTGTCTCCGGCTTGGTATGCGGGAAGAACAGCAGCCGTGGATTGTCCCCGACGATCCATGCACCGTTGACGACCTTGCCATTGGCTGTGGCGATGTCTTCCGGCTTGGTGCTCACAATGGACACATGCTTCGTCCCGTCAGATTCTTCCTCTTCATTGGGGCGCGGGTTCGACGCCGCAGGCACGCGAGGCGGCATTTCGAAAACCTGGATGAACTTGTCGTAGTTTTTGCGGGCATCCAGCGGAAGCGTGAAGGTCAGCGCAAGGGCAGGCTGGCCATCGAGACTGCGATCCGCCGCGTCCGCCAGCCGGAACTCGCCGGTTCCGTCGTCTTCCCCGATTCGGGGAGGACGGCTCCGATACCACAGGGCCGTTGAAGTCATCGCCACCAGAACCAGTAGAACTGCCGCAATTTTGAAATGTTTCGATTGAATTGGAAGCTGCATGTTATCCCCCGGTGGAATCGTCCATCATTCCGATTACAAGCTGCAACATTATCATCTGCGCATTGTGAAGACAGTTTGAAGCGCGGATGCGTTGTTCGTGAAAAATCTGCGGCCCACTGTAGGCGCGATCTATGACCGCGCACGGTTTTTCAGACTGGGAATCCATAAACGAGAGACTGTGTGCGGTCATACAAGGTGTGAAGGAATATAAAATGCCGCGAAGCGGCAACCAAATAGAGCCACAGAGTGGCGACATTTCCTTAGCCACCGGCGTAAGCCGGTGGAAGCGATCCACAAATCCCTTCCAGCCGCAGAGCGGCGACAGAATTAGAAATCCTTGATCTGTCGCGGCGCTTTTCTGACTTCAGGGTATCGAGACCACCGGCTCACGCCGGTGGCTAATAAGCTGCCGCCGCTAACGCGGCTCAAAATAGAATGCGATTCTTTCACAGCTTCCATGAGCGGAGCGAATCCAAGCCCGCGGGCGCAGCCATCAAGAAATTTCCGCGCCGGCAGTGTGCCGCCGTCGCAGATTTCAAACTGACCTACTACCAAAAATCGCCAACAACCGGACGACTTTGGGCGTGTTTTACGCGATTTTCCCGGCGGGAAGCTGCTCCGCCCTCCTCAACTTCCGGACCCGGATTTGCACGAGACCGGGTGTGATGGAGGTCCGGAGATATAATGCCAGTTATGAAACCCAGAGGGCGAGCAACGGTCGAAGACTTGCTCAAGATGCCGGAAGACGGGCAGAAGTACGAACTGGTGGACGGTGAAATCGTTGTGAGCCCGACCGGATTGATTCATTCGGAAGTTGCGGCAAAGATTATCCACATGATCGCGACTTTTTTGGATGATCATCCGATAGGAAAGGTTTTTACTCCCGACGTGGGAATCTGGCTTGCCAATGGAAACCTCCGCTCGCCCGATGTCACGTTTGTCCGCAATGAAAGACTTCCGCAGGGTAAAACCCCAGACACGTTTGGTGAATGCGTTCCGGATCTGACGGTAGAAGTGTTGTCTCCTGGCGACAAGCCGAAACGCGTGGGAGAGAAGATTGGAGAGTTCCTCGAGAACGGTGTGCCGATAGTCTGGCTCGTGGATCCTGCTCGCAAAACCGTCACCGAATTCCGCTCGCTTTCCGAGAGTAAATTGTTTTCGGGAGATGACACGATTCACGCCGAGCCGGTCCTTCCCGGATTCTCGTGTAAGATTTCTCGATTTTTCTAAATATCTCACGTCCGAAAACGGTGTTCCGTACTGATCAGACTCATAAGTCCGCAGCCGAGAATGCCGACGATCGCTATCAATCTGTGAGTCATTTCTCCTATCGCCTTTCTCCTGCTACGGAGTTGTATTGTGCTTCGAAACACAATAAACCTGAATACGCTATCCAAACACAATACTTGTTCTCCATTCAACGTGTGGAGACCTGGATTCGCAATTCTGTTCGTAATGAATTACCCTGCGACAAATGAACACGCTGGAATTCCCAATTGCTTCTAAGCGGTCTTACAGCATCAGCCAACATGGGCAGACTCGCCTTGACGAGTATTACTGGATGCGCTTCCGTGAAGACCCGGAAGTCCTGAAGTATCTCGCAGCGGAGAACAACTATCTGGCGCAGGTCATGCAGCATACGGCAACTTTGCAGGAGCAGCTTTTCCTCGAGATGAAAGCCCGAATTAAAGAAGATGACCAGTCCGTTCCCGAGCGGCGAGGCAGCTACCTTTACTACACGCGCACGGAGACCGGGCGCCAATATCGTGTTTTCTGCCGCAGACGTGAATCCATGGATGCGCCCGAAGAAGTCCTGCTGGACCAGAATGCACTCGCCGAAGGAAGGAGCTTCTGCCGCGTGGGAGTGTTTGCGGTCAGCCCGGATGAGCGGAAGCTGGCCTATTCTGTCGATTTCGACGGTTCGGAGCAATTCACTATTTTTTTCAAGGACCTCAACACTGGATACCTCTACCCTGAGACCATTCCCAATACTTCCAGCGAGTTCTTTACCAATCGGGGCGCCGAATGGGCGAATGACAGCCAGCACCTCTTCTACGTGACGCTCGACAAAGCACTGCGTCCCTTCAAGGTGTACCGCCATGTTCTTGGTGCCGATTCTGCCGGCGACCGCATGCTTTTCCATGAAGCGGATGAAACCTTTTCGCTATTTCTCGACAAGTCCCGTACGCAGTCCTACATCACACTCCTCTCGCATTCCACGCTGACCCGGGAATGGCAGACGCTGGATGCCGGCAATCCCAACAGCGCATTTCAGGTATTTGCGCCAAGGCGCCGGGGCGTGGAGTACAACATCGAACATCACGAAAGCCGCTTCTTCATTGTCACGAATGTAAACGCGACAAACTTCAAGCTCATGGAAACACCCGCGCACGCGACCTCACCGGAAAACTGGAGCGAGGTCGTTCCACATCGCGACGACGTTTTCATCGAAAGCGCTGCCGCTTTTCAGAATCACCTCGTGCTCATTGAGCGCAAGGATGGACTAAAACAGATTCGCGTCTCGGCTGCGGATGGCCGTACCGGCGTGCATCAGGTTGCATTTCCCGACCCCGTATACGATGTTCGCCTTGCAGAGAATCCGGAATTCAAAACGAGTGTGGTGCGGTTCGCATACTCCTCTTTGATCTCGCCAAACTCCGTCATCGATTTCCACATGGACACCCGCGAATGGGAGCTCCGGAAGCGGCAGGAAATTCCCAGCGGATATGATTCCTCGGCTTACGTGACCGAGCGGTTGCATGCCTCTGCCCCTGACGGGACAAGGATCCCGATATCCCTGGTTTTCAGGAAGGGCCTCCGGAAAGACTCACGGAATCCGGCTCTTCTTTATGGCTATGGCTCCTATGGCTTCAGTACCGATGCCGGTTTCGACTCCTCGCGGTTCAGCCTTGTCGATCGGGGGTTTGTTTTTGCGATTGCACACATTCGGGGTGGCTCGGAACTTGGACGGCCGTGGTATGACAACGGCAAGCTGTTGAACAAGCGCAATACATTCACGGATTTTATCGCGTGCGCCGAATTCCTGATCGCTGAGGGCTACACGTCAAAAGACAGTCTGGCCATCATGGGCGGATCGGCGGGCGGATTACTGGTCGGTGCGTGTTTGACCATGCGTCCAGACTTGTTCAAGGCAGTGGTTGCCAAAGTGCCATTTGTGGATGTGGTCAGCACGATGAGTGATCCTTCGATTCCGCTGACGACAGGCGAGTATGACGAATGGGGTAACCCGGACAATAAGACCTATTTCGATTACATCTTGTCGTACTCACCTTACGACAATATTCACGCTACCGCATATCCGGACATTCTGCTGACCACGGGTCTCCAGGATCCTCGAGTGGCATACTGGGAACCTGCGAAGTTTGCGGCGAAGCTGCGAGCGATGAAGACAAATGGCAGCCTTCTTCTGCTAAAAACCAATATGGATGCGGGTCATGGCGGAGCTTCGGGGCGCTATGACTACCTCAGGGAAGTTGCGTTCGACTACGCCTTCCTGATCGACCGGTTGACGCCCCCTGGTGGCGGAAGATCAGTCTGACTTGCTCGGCAATAATTGTTCTGCCGCTTCTCAGGATCGAGGAATCATTCTGAGATTGACGCTTTCCCGCGTGCCCTCATTAACACGAATTGCCGTGCCTTGGTCTTCATACTGCCGCATAGTTTCCGGCAACTGCCATTCGTTTTCTGCAATCTCGTCCCAGGCGAAAAATTTGTATTCGCCGGGAATCAGACCTTCGATATGGAAGCGGCCGGATGAATTCGTGACAGTGGTGCGGTAGCGATCGAAAGACTTTCGATGCGCGGGATCCGGGACGGCAACGACAACAACTCCAGCGGCTGGACGCTGAACGTCTTCGGTAACTAAACCTTCGACGATTCCGCCATTTGTACTGACGACAAGCGCGAGCGGCTGCGAGGGCTGCGATTCCAGACGCATTCCGGACTCAAGCACGTCCGTATCGCCGAGCCGTGCAGCCTTGAGATAGTAGTTCGACGATCCTCCGCCGGCGCGAATCTGATACTGACCGCCAAGCAGATTGGGAACCGTAAACGTTGAATCCGCGATGGACACCTGACGGCTGATGACCGGCGATTGTAGATACACAATTATCGGTGATGGCTTTACGGCGATGGGCCCTTCGACGGTGATGCGCCCGGACAATGTGACGCGCGGGGTGAGAACAATGCGCAGATTTTCAACATCGCTCCCGGCAACATCGACGTAAATATCGCCATTCTTATCTCCAAGATTCCCACTGATTAAATAGCGGCCTGGCGATACGTCGGAGAATTCAAATTTTCCAGCCGGAAGATTGAATAAATCCTGAACTCTCGATTCCAGGGCATAAGGGCGTTCCGGCTTATGAAGCGTAGCATTGGCGTTTTCTGCGGCCTGGCCCGTGATTCCATCAATGATTTGACCGCGAATATGCAGCTTTGACGTTTTACTCGCCGGCATTGGGATCATCTGAAAATCGATGCCGGCCAACAGTGAACCCGGCTGGACCTCCAGCTTCTGAGCTGTTGCTGAATCGGCACTTCCCGGGTAATACAAGGTGGAAAACGCTTTGCCGTCGAGCGCTTCCGAATCGATGTATGAGCCATCCTTTGTGAGGCTCTCCACTGCAGATCGCATGTCCGCGAGACTGACAAGCGCGTCGAGGTTCGGCCGGTTCATCCCGACCATGGCTCCGCCCTCCACCTGCTGAAATCCATAACGCATGGCGCTGACGAAGTACGAACCCGGAGCAAGCCCAAAGAGACGGTATTCCCCAAGATCATTGGTCTGCGTTTCGGCGGCAGCAACACCCGGAGTTCGCTTGCCTTCTGCAATTGTAGATTTCAATGCCTGGACTCGAATCCGAGAGGCCGATTCGCCATTTCGATCGACAACGCGGCCGGAGATCACACCCGTCGGAATTAGTGAAAATGTGATGCCGGATTTCTTCTCCCCGGGCCCGAACTCGAGTGACGCACCGGGCTGTGCCGGTCCACGCTGGCCGTATTCAGCGCGAACATAGTCTTCGGACTCGCCGAAGAGACGGTATGTTCCCGGCGGAATGTTCTGGATTAGAAAGTTGCCGCGTTCGTCCGCAGTGGCGATCAAAGAGTCCGCAAGCCGGCCGTTCAGTTTCGTCAACAGAATCTGGGCATGATTCACGGGGGTAACGGTGCCCGCCCGCAGCACGCGTCCTTCGAGCGATGAGGCAGCCTGTTGCGTGACGGGATTTGCCTGTAGGATTGCAGAAAACACAGCCAGGAACCGGATCATGTCCTTCAACATCGATGGTTAGTACTCCATTTCGGGCAATTGCTCCGTCAGCCGACGGCACGGCCAGTCGCGTTCCCAGCCGCGTTAGCGGCGGCAGGCCCCTTAGCCACCGGCGTCAGCCGGTGGAAT
>JBGPBY010000308.1:0-8703 GCA_041481485.1 Terriglobia bacterium | reverse complement strand
ATCCCCCATTGTGGGGGGGTAATATCCCCCCCAAAATTTGTTAAGCGGCATTACCCCCTATTGGTGGGCGTAAATACACCGCCCCTACATTGGGGAATCGCACAAAGCAACAGCGTTACAGACCGCGCCTGCAGTCTCAGTCCTCGATCAGTTTCAATCCTTCGAACGTCTTTGGGCCCAGCATGCCCGCCTTGGAGTAGACGAACAGTTTGCTCCGGCTGTCGGAAATATCCAGATTTCGCATGGTCAGCTGGCCGATGCGATCCTGCGGTGTGAAAGCGCCTTCGCCCTTTTCCATGGTCAGGCGTTCTGGAGCATATGTCAGGTTCGGACTCTCGGTATTCAGTATCGAGTAATCGTTGCCGCGTCGAAGTTCGATCGTCACTTCACCGGTAATTGCTCTGGCAATCCAGCGCTGCAGAGTCTCGCGCAGCATCATGGACTGAGGATCGAACCAGCGTCCTTCATAAAGCAGCCGCCCGAGACGGCGTCCCATTCCATGATATTGCTCAATGGTGCCTTCATTGTGAATGCCGGTGATGAGCCGCTCGTAGGCAATAAAAAACAACGCCATTGCCGGCGCTTCATAAATGCCGCGGCTCTTGGCTTCGATGATTCGATTTTCGATTTGATCCGACATGCCGAGACCGTGACGGCCTCCAACCGTGTTTGCTTCGAGCACCAGATCCACCTGGCTGGAAAATGTCCTTCCGTTTAGCGCGACGGGTAGTCCTTCCTCAAATCGCACGTGGACTTCTTCGGCCTCGACGCTGATGTCACTTCGCCATGACGCGACACCCATAATGGGTTCAACAATCCGGATTCCGTTGTGGAGAAACTCCAGGTCCTTGGCTTCATGCGTGGCGCCCCAGATGTTGGAATCGGTGGAGTACGCCTTCTCCTTGCTCATCTTGTAACGCAGTCCGGCCTTTTCGAGCAGCTCGGACATTTCCTTGCGGCCGCCGAGCTCGTCAATGAAACGTTGATCCAGCCATGGTTTGTAGATGCGAAGGCTGGGATTGACCATCAAACCGTAGCGGTAAAATCGTTCGATATCGTTGCCTTTGTAGGTGCTGCCATCGCCCCAGATATCGACGCCGTCTTCCTTCATGGCTCCCACCAGCATCGTTCCGGTAACCGCACGGCCAATCGGGGTGGTATTGAAGTACGGCACGCCCGCAGTGGTGATGTGAAAGGCGCCGCATTGCAGGGCCGCGAGTCCTTCACGCACGAGTTGGGTGCGGCAGTCGATCAGGCGTGCTTTTTCGGCGCCGTATTCGAGGGCCCGGCGCGGAATCTCGTCGTAGTCGCTCTCGTCGGGTTGGCCGAGATTGGCGGTGTAACAATACGGGATCGCACCTTTCTGGCGCATCCAGTAGATTGCCGCGCTGGTGTCGAGTCCGCCTGAGAACGCGATGCCGACACGCTCGCCAACAGGGAGAGATTGCAGAATATTGCTCACGGTTGTCCTCGGAGTTCCAAAGTAAACAGTGATTGTCACACGAACGGAATGGCGGGTAAAGGTGACGTTGACCGAATACCTGTTCAGAGATTCGATCAACGCTGGGCATGTGTTTATGCTGCTTTTTCGATATTCACTCGCAACTGCAGGGAGGATGAGAAGCGTGCGGAGATATCCTGCCAGTCCCAGAGATTCCAGATGTTCTCGAAAAATTCAGTTTTTCGATTCTGATACTGAAGGTAGTACGCATGCTCCCATGCATCCATTACTGCCAGCGGTACACCCGCTTGCGCAAGATTGGACTGATGGTCGTAGATCTGAGTAATCAGCAGCCTTTTTCCAATCGGTTCCCAAACCAGCGCGGCCCATCCGGAACCCATGATGGTGGAGGCCACCTCATTGAATTGTTTTCGAAAATGCTCGAAGCTGCCAAAGTCTCTTTGAATTGCATTGGCCAATTCTCCGCCGGGTTCGCCTCCCCCCTTTGGCATCAGGTTCTGCCAGAAAATGGAATGCAGAATGTGTCCGGAAAGATTGAATGCGAGCGTGCGTTCCAAACCGGAAATGCGTGAAAAATCCTCTTTGTATCGCGCTTCATCGAGCTGATCCAGAGCGGAATTGGCGCCTTTGACATAGGCGGCGTGATGCTTCGCGTGATGCAGTTCCATGATCTTGCCGGAAATATGGGGTTCCAGAGAACTGTAGGCATATGGCAAATCAGGTAATTTGTATTGATTCATGACGTCTCCCCTTCCTTGCAGGCTGTCGGAATTTCCTACTCCGGATGCCGGCGCACGACAAGAACTGAACATGAAGACTGCCTGGACACAAATTCTGCAACACTGCCAAGCAATGCACGCCGTAACCCGGACCGTCCAATAGTCCCAACCACAATAAGTTCGGACTTCTCTTCATTGGCAACATTCACAAGCGCCGCTCCCGCGGGACCTGTGGTAATGAGGCACTCTCCGGCGATCCCTGCCTCTGACAGCGATTGTTCGAGCCGCCCTCTGGCGATCTCTTCCAATTCTGTAATTTGTTCGGCAGAAATATTGAAGGGAGCGCCTCCAAACGCCAGAGCCGGATACGAGGCCGCCGACCAGATCAAATCCAGACTGTGAACCACCGTCAACTTGCCACCCGTACGTTCGGCCTCATTGGCCGCTGCCCGAACCGCCGGCATTGAAGGGTCGGAAAAGTCGGTCCCCACAACGATGTTTGGGGAACGTTCTCCGGGGCGCACAATCAGGACCGGGCAATGGGCGTGTCGAAGCACGCTGTTGGTGACGCTTCCCAGAAGCGCATCACCCGTACCGTGCTCTCCGTGGCTTCCCATTACCACAAGATCCGCGGACCAATCTTCCGCGTGACTCAAAATAAGTGCATGCGGCGCTCCATCATCGACGATCAGCTCAAATTGATTGTCCGTGCGGCCAGTGATGTCAGTCACGCGTGAGGAAACAGCCTCCGAGACCTGGGCCAGTTCCAGCGGGATTTGCAATGCTGCTACTTTTGTAATCTGCGGAAACAGCAGATCGCTGCGAAGTTCGTTGGGAACAATGTGACAAACCGCAAAATGGGCACTGCTGGCCTCGGCTCGCACGTGCGCTTGTCTCAGCGCCTCATCGGATGAGGGGCTGAAGTCGATGGCGACAAAGATCTTCTTGAAATTGTTCATGGTCTCTCCCAATTCTCTGCTTGAATGTAGAGGGCGCTCAACAGATCCTTAAAAAGGGTATCAGGAATCCTTGCTGCGCACCTGACGTACCACTTATCCCGAAGATGACAATTGAACAGTGAACATTGAACATTTCCCGAGAAAATGTTCATTGTTCAATGTTCACTGTTCAATTGTCATCTTTGGAACAGGGAGTGGCAAGGCACCTGTAGGAGAAAGAGTCGGAGAAAAGTACGTCACCGTAGTTGAGACAACCGAAGGCGGATTTCATACTGTAGGGTTGGCCAGTTAAGAAATCCCTCTTCCAACGGGAGGGAACAACATACTCAACGAATCAAGCTTCGGAAGCTTGATTCGTCAAGTATCTTATTTCACCCGGCCGCCATTTCTTCACCTTCGCTGAGAATTAAACGAACCAGGCCCTCTCACCCGAGGACTGGATGAGGGGGCCTGGTTCGTTTAATTTCGTACTTGCTTAGCGGGCCGATGGACCTTCTGTGTTGAGAGCGACGTCTTTCGGCGTGCTCAGATATCCGCGGATGCGGTCCTTTTCGACGGCATTGATCACCAATTCATACCGCACACGATTCTGGCCGACCAACAGCGGCACGGGTTCGTTGATGATCTGGTTCTTTTTCTCAAGCTTCGTATCGGATACCAGCAGGTTCACATCGAAGCGTTGCGCCTTGGAATCCGCCTTGGTCAACTGAAGCTGGATGTCGCCGACGCGTTGCATCTTATTCGCTTTGTCGATGGTGAACTCGACGTAATTGCGTTCACCGCGCCGTTTCAGAATATCCAGTTCGCTTTCATTGTGCGCGATCTGGCGTCCCAGAGAATCCCGAACGTCCGTTAAGTCCTTTCGGTTTGCGGCAAGGTCATTCCGCGTAGCGATCAAGTCGGTTTTAACCACTTCAATCTGGCCGTTGGCTGCCTTCACATCGCCGTTCACCGCACCCAGCCGGCTTGAAGTGTCCTGCTTGACCTCTTCCAGTTTTGCCGATGCCTCGGCGCGTAACGCATCAACCGCCTTGGCGTGCTCCTCGATCTTGCTCTGCAGATCTGTGGCGTACTGCGACTGCTCTTTCTTCAGCGCATTTGCTGTCTTCTGGCTTTGCTGAAGGCTCTTTTGGAAATCTTGCGAACTTGAAGCAATCTTGTCGTTGGTCGAATTCAGTCCCGATTCCAGATCGGAGAATCGCGCAGTATTGGCTACCTGGACGGATTCCAGTTTATTTTGCAGTTCCTCAAAGCGGGCGTTCATGTTTCCGTTTGCGGAATGCATTCCATAAAACTGAACTCCAAACAATGCAGCAATGATGGCTGCAGCACCGATCATGGGACCTTTCGAAGTCATATGAGTGTACCTCCGCGTCCCTTTAATGCACATACAGTGCCAATGTTTAACCTCACTTTTTTCAATTACTTAAATCAAATCAGGTCAGGGAATACTGTCCTCAAGCAGGGACGAATTCCCTACAAGTTGCCGGGCCGAGACCAAATAAAAGATACTGAACCCCTATGGATAACCTTGGAATGACATCCCGCCTGGTCGCGGCCGCCCGTGAGCGGGAATCATGGCGCGACGACCGGCTTTTCGATGACCCTTTGGCTGGCCCGCTGGCAGGGGATGAAGGACGGGCGATGATGCTCAAGCTGGAAGCGGTGCCACGGCAAATGGACATATCGGTTTCAACCGAAAACCCCTATCTCGCAATCCGGACACGATTCATGGACGACGCCGTGAAACAAGCGATCGAAGCTGGAATTCGCCAGTTTGCAATTCTTGCTGCCGGAATGGATGCGCGTGCCTTCCGCCTCCAGTGGCCGGCAGGAGCCAGTGTTTTCGAAGTGGAGCGGGCGGAAGTGCTGGCGTACAAGGAATCTGTTCTGAAAAGCCTGAATGCGGCTCCGCTCGCAAAACGCACTCTGGTCGCAATCGATTTGAGTGAAGATTTTCCAGCTGCAATGGTGAATGCCGGATTCCAGCGACAGAATCGGAGCTTCTTTCTGGCCGAAGGTTTGCTGCCCTACCTGCCTGGCGAGGCATCCGTTCTGAATGTGCTGATGAAGATTGCGTCCATTGCTGTGCCAGGCAGTCATCTTGTGCTCGATACCGTGAGCGAAAGTTTTCTCAAGTCTCATTGGACGAGGGCGTTCCTGGACTTAATGTCCAAAGAAGGAGCGCCCTGGCAGTTTGGCACCGACAAACCGGAACAGTTGCTGGAACGTGCGGGCTTCTCGAATATTCAGATCACGCAGCCCGGTGATTTTCTTCCGGAGCGTTGGCCGTTCCCGTCCCTTCCCCGTTTCATCCCGGGGATACCGCGCAGCTTTCTGGTCACTGCGCGGCGTGGTAGTGTTTCGGCTTGAACGTTCTGAACGGTATGCAACTGACACGCCGATCCTTTCTTGCACTGCCGGCCTTTGTGCCATTGTTGAAGCCATTATTGAAATGGCGTGGTCTGGACTTTGGGGAGCACGCCAGTTTGCATCGATTCGCGTTTGATCACGTGCTGGGGACATCGATGGATCTGGAGATCTGGACGGCAAGTTCGTGGACCGCGAAAATTGTCCGGGACGCGATGCTTGCTGAGATTGAGCGACTCACATCCATCCTGAATACCCGGGATCCGGACAGTGAGATCTGCAGGGTCGATGAAGGCGCTAAAAGTGACGATGGCATCGATAATACCCAGTCCGGTCATTGTGGAGACCAACCAGGAGCATGGTCAGTATGGCAAGCAGGCCGGCGTCATTGAATGCGGTGAGAAGCCTGCGGAGATCACTCTTCCTGCGACTACGAATTTTGAGCCGGTACTGATTCAGTTTGGACCGCGTCCGAAATTAGCCTGAATTGTTTTCGATTCCGTCAAAAGCTTTCTCGTTCAGACGTATTCCGAGCTGGAACCCATTTACGAAATGGAAAAAACCGGCGAATTTAATCCAGGCACTGCCCGTCCCAAAGGTACGGACATAATTTCGTCTGAACTGGCCCGGAGCGCGACCATGCTCTCCAGCCTGTGGTACACCGCGTGGCTCGAGAGTAGCGAGCCGGCCACATCGCCGCAACGTTGAGAATGATTCTCTCCACCCGGATCTGCATTCGGGTTAAAGTAAAACTTTTGCGGATCCAATGACTCTTCAATCCATACGGCCCGGGTGATGATTTGAAACTTACCGACCTGCGCGGAATTCTCCAGTACATTCCTCAATTTCGGGAAAAGACATTCATAATTGAAGTTGACGGAATCATCGTTACGGATGAGAACTTCGCCAACATCCTTCTGGATATCGCGGTCCTGCGATCCCTGAACATCCGTGTCGTGCTGGTTCACGGCGCGGCGGTGCAGATCAAAGCCCTTGCGGACAAGCAGGGAATTCAGGCGTCGAATCTTGACGGCACTGGCGTGACCGATGCCGCCACGCTGCAGCTCGCCATGGATGCGGCAAATCGGCTCACTCATGAAATCCTGGAAGGCCTCTCGGCTAACGACCTTCGTGCGGCATATACGAATGCAATCACGGCGCACCCACTGGGAATCATTCAAGGTGTCGATCACCTGTATACCGGAAAAGTGGAGCGCATCGACATTGAGCTCCTGCAGACGTTGCTGAACCAATCTATTGTTCCCGTTGTTCCACCGCTCGGCTTTGACGGCGACGGCAAGACTTACCGCGTGAACTCCGACAGCATCGCACAGGCAGTTGCCGAATCTCTGAAGGCGACCAAGCTGATTTTCATTACCGCACAAGAAGGCCTGAGCTGCGACGGCCAATTCATCCGACAGATGCTTGTGGCGGATTTACAGGAACTCCTGCGCACCAATCCCGCGGGGTTTACGCCGGAAATGTTTTCCAAGGCGCACCATGCGGCAGCAGCCTGCGCTTCGGGAATACAGCGAGTTCATGTGATCAGCGGCCGTGAGGATGAGGGACTGCTTGCCGAAGTGTTTTCCAATGAGGGTATCGGCACGTTGATCTATGCCAACGAATATCAGCAGATTCGGCCTGCCAAAAAGAAAGATGTACGGGCGATTCAGTCACTGACCCGGAAGGCCATGGAAGCGGATGAACTCGTCCGCCGGACCCGAGGTGAAATTGAAAAGAACCTGGCGGATTACTACATTTTTGAAATCGACAAGAATCCCGTCGCATGCGTGGCTTTGCACCTGTATCCATCCCAGCAAAAGGGTGAGCTCGCCAGTCTCTTCGTCGATCCGTCACATGAGAATGAAGGTATCGGACGAAAGCTGATTCAGTTTACCGAGAACAAGGCACGTGAAAATGGTGTGACTGCATTGATTGCGCTCTCGACTCAGGCTTTTACTTATTTCCAGTCAAAGTGTGGATTTTCCGAAGGAACGCCTGACGACCTGCCTGCAGCACGGCGCGAGAAGTACGACCAAAGCGGACGAAACTCCAAGGTTCTGGTCAAAAAGCTGAAAAATTCTGGATAGGCGTCAGCGTTCAGTGGCGTTCAATGCGCTCGAGCTGAATTTCGCCGAGGGTTTGCTTCCAATAAAACGACACAACGGGCCGGTCATTGAAATTGACGTCCTCGCGGACTTCAATCCAATAGGGCGCCTGAATCTGCCGGAATCGCATGACGTCATTGGCGCTGATTCCTTTTTCATCGTAGCCGTACACGCGGTAGATATCGACTCGTCCCATGTTGGAATCTATAACGCGCGTTTCAGGAGGCAATGGCATGACTTTGGGATGGCTGGAAACAGTAGTCAGCGTGTCGGAAACTTCTCCGTCGCGCCCGAACTTCAGGGAGACCGCGATTGCAGACCCGTAGAACTGATTGACGCACTGCACCGTCAAAGTGCCGCTCGGGTCATAGCAGACTTTCTGGCCGGTCTCGTCCGTGAATCGAAGAGGTTCCCCTGCGTAGGAATGCGATGGCCGGATTTGAATTCGAAGCGAGGGGCCATCATTGGCTGGGAAGTTGAAGTCTCGCGTGGAAGCTGGAGCCAGCATCGAAACGATCAGTCCGATGATGCCTATTGCCGCCATATCGGATCCTCCTTGAACGAATCATATGGCGACGCCCGAACTTAAAAAACAAAAAATATTCAAAAAGTAATAATGCTGTAACAAATGACAGGTTGCCCAGGTGGTGCGTGTGGCGCAATTCACGACGTTCGGGATCGCAACTGTAAGCGCGGTCCATGAAGTTGTGCAGGAATGGGAATCGAGTGGCTGTAGAGGGGGCGATCAAGAAATCCCTCTCCCAACGGGAGAGGGCGGCCGAAGGCCGGGTGAGGGGTACCACAAGTAAATATTGTTACTTGCGGTACCCCTCACCGGCCGCTGCGCTGCCCCCTCTCATCGCCCGCCCTACAGAGGGCGCCTAGATGGCGATCCCGGGAACCTGCGAGTTGCTGTGGACGGATTACTGTCCGGAGTTCATGCGTTCCAGCCTGCGTGTAGTGACTCGGGCGAGAATGGAACACGTCAAAATCAGTGTGATCAAAACGAGTGCGCCGGCCCAGGCCTGGCGGTGCCAATCGTCGTATGGCGCAATTGCGTAATTGAAAATCTGCACCGTTAGAGT
>JBGPBY010000307.1:0-8749 GCA_041481485.1 Terriglobia bacterium | reverse complement strand
CCTGGACGGGGCAGACTGTAGGCGCGGTCTATGACCGCGCACGATTTTAAGGGATGGAATCCTCATGATCGTGCGCGGTCATAGACCGCGCCAACAGTCGAGTCAGCCAACGTGCGTCCCGCAAGATATCACGTTCCCGTTTCGTTTCTGCGCCGCGCGATGGTATCGATTCCGGCAGCCAGCAACACAATGACGCCGGTGATCAGGGGTTGCCAATTTCCACTGATTGTCAGCAGGTTCATCCCGTTCAGTACCAGCGTGAGAATCAATGCGCCAATCCATGCGCCGCAGAGATTGCCTTCTCCGCCAAACAGCGATGTTCCGCCGATCAGCACTGCCGCGATCGCCTGCAACAGCAGTGGATCGCCGATTCCGGCTTCGGCCGAATTCAGGCGGGCCAGGTAGACCACTCCGGCGAGACCCGACATGGCGCCGCTGATCGCATACACCAGCATCAGGCGCGAGCGGACAGGAATACCGGAAAGACGCGCCACTTCCGCATTTGCGCCGATGGCATAGATCTCGTGGCCGTAGGTGGTGTAGCGCGTGAAGAGGCTTCCCACGAGCAGAACCAATCCCATCAACAAAACCGGGGTTGGAATGTGCCATATATATCCACTCCCGATCGCGCGGAATTCCTCAGGGAAACCATAAATCGTGTTTCCCGCCATTGCCCAATAGTTGATCCCATAAACCATCCACAGCATTCCGTACGTCGCGATGAATGGTGGAAGGCGCAACCGCGTGATCATGGCGCCATTCAGCAATCCAATGACAATCCCGCATGCAAGGCCGGCGCCGATTCCCAGAACAATCGAGCCAGTGGATTTAATCGCCACCGCCGTGACGCACGCACTCAGACCGAGAGTCGCTCCGATCGACAGATCGAGTCCTGCGGTCAAAATGACCAGCGTCAGGCCGGAGGCAATCAGAAATATGAGACTCGCCTGACGAAGGACATTCAGGATGTTGGTCAGAGTCAGGAACGAACCTGTCGCGAATGCCAGTGCCGCAGCCAGCACGAACACGCCAACGAGCCTGTACGTTGTAGTTGAGAATGTGAGGCGCCGATTCACGCGCGGCCTCGAATCGAATCGATAAGCAGGGCGGCAATCACCAGCACCCCGATGCTGGCGATTTGCAGCGAAGACGGCACGGCCATGACATTCAATCCGTTTCTCAACACACCTACCGTAAGGACACCGAGAACCGTTCCGGGCAGCCAGCCGTCGCCGCGTTCGAGTTTCGTTCCTCCGATGATGACGGCGACAATGGCGTCAAATTCCATGCCGATTGCCGCAGTGGGATGACCGGCGCTCATCCGTCCTGTCAGGAGAAAAGAACCGGCACCGGCCATCAATCCGCCGAGAACATAGACAAACATGTGAAACCGATTCGCAGGAACTCCAGCCAGAGCCAGCGCTTCGCGATTTCCGCCTAGTGCGAACACGTAAGTGCCGGCCCTCGTGTGATACAGCAGGAAATGAAACAGTGCGTATGCCGCCGCGGCCACGATCATGGAAAACGGGAGTCCGATCCAGCGGCTGGAATAGAGCGTCGTTAGTCCGGAGCCGATTCCCACCACGCTTTGACCACCCGTCAGGACGAGGGCGACGCCCTGTGCGACTCCAAGCATTCCGAGCGTCGCGACAAATGGCGGCAATTGCAGCAGCACCACCAAAACGCCGTTGGCAGTTCCGAACAAAATCCCGATCACCAGTGCCCCAAGGAATGCAGCGGGCAGACCGACACCTTGAACGAGCAACATCGCAAGGACAACGCCCGACAGCCCCATTACTGCGCCCATCGAAAGATCCAGTCCTTCGGTCATGATGATCAGCGTCATTGGCAACGCCAGAAGCAACAGGATGGACGACTGAGTTCCAATGTTAAGAAGGTTGGGCACCGACGCAAACCGCGAGCCGAATGCGGAAAAAAACAGCACCAGTGCGAATAGAAGGTAAACGATTCCGGGAATGCGACGCACGGCCGTCGCCAGTTCAGGCATGATGCATCGCCAGATTGAGTATGTTCTGTTCCGTGAGACTGCCGCGCGGTAGTTCTCCCACGATGGATTTGTCGCGCATCACGTAGGCGCGATCGCAATATGCGGCAATCTCGGGCAGATCGGAGCTGATCATCAGTATGGCCGCTCCTTCGGAAGCAAGGCTGTTCATGATCGCGAAGATTTCCGATTTTGCGCCAACATCAATTCCCCGGGTCGGTTCATCGAGAATGAACAAGCGCGAGCCGGCATTCAGCCATTTTCCAAAGACAATCTTCTGTTGATTGCCGCCGCTGAGGAAACGCACCGGGCGGCGCGGAGAAGGCGTCGCGATGCGCAATCGGGAAATCAGGTTTTCGACGAGAGTGGCCGCTTGCTGAAACCGATAGCGCCGCCCGGGAAAGGTCGATCGCAATCCCGCAACAAGCAGGTTGTCATGGACGGATCGAATCATGGCAAGGCCTTCCGTCTTGCGATTTTCGGGCACGAGCCCGATCCGTTGAGCGACCGAATTCGCCGGCGTGCTACTAAGCTTTTTCCCATGGACCCATACTTCACCGCCAACGACACGGTCGGCTCCGAATATCGCGCGTGCCAGCTCGCTTCGGCCGGACCCCACAAGTCCTGCAAGCCCGACAATCTCACCGGCTCTGACCTTGAGGTTCGCATCGCGAATTCCATTGGCTGCAGAGAGTGCGCGAGTCTCGAGGACGATGTCACCGAATTCCGTGGGGAATTTTCGGACATTTGTTGTCACTTCCCGGCCGACCATCAGTTTCACCAGTTCGTTGACATTCGTCTTTGAAGGGACAAGGGAGGCAGCAATTTGTCCGTCGCGCAGAACGGTGATCCGGTCGCCGATTTCGAACACTTCCCGAAGACGATGGGAAATATAAATGACGGCCATGCCTTCCTGCTTGAGCTTCCGGATGCGCTCGAACAATCGTTCGATTTCGTGATCCGAGAGCGCTGCGGTGGGTTCGTCCATGACGAGAATGCGCGCATTCTGGGACAAGGCCTTCGCAATTTCGACAATCTGCTGCTGGGCTACACCAAGGTTGACGGCCAGTGTGCGCGTATCCAGCTGGACTCCCAATAAATCGAGCAGGCGCGATGTTTCAGCGTGCATGCGGCGCCGATCGCGCAGTTCGCGGCCAAGAAAGACGTTTTGCGCAATGTTCAGATACGGGACCAGCGAGAATTCCTGAAAAATAACCGCGATCCCGAGCCGCCGTGCGTCGGCGACAGACTGAATGCGCACCGGCTTGCCTTCGATGAGAAATTCGCCATGATCCGGATGATATGCACCGCAAAGGATTTTGATCAGCGTGGATTTGCCGGCGCCGTTTTGTCCGACGAGCATGTGGACTTCACCGGAATTTACCGAAAGCGAAACGTTTTCAAGCGCGCGCACACCCGGGAAGGATTTTGAAATTGCGCGCATTTCAATTAAAGAGGATCCCGATTTCATGAGCCGGTGGATTGTACCAACAATGCCGTTTGCAAAAATGGCGGATCTGCTCCACCGGCTCACGCCGGTGGCTATGAGGAGTGCCGCCGCTCCGCGGCTGAATTTGGATGGCGCTACGGCTTTCCACCGGCTCACGCCGGTGGCTACGGGACTGTCGCCGCTCCGCGGCTCTATATGGTTGCCGCTCCGCGGCTGAATTGAATCGTGCTATGGCTTTCCACCGGCTCACGCCGGTGGCTACGGGACTGTCGCCGCTCCGCGGCGTTATTTCATTAGCGGCGAAAATTGTGGATCTGCTTCGCCGGTGCTACGCGGCATCTTTGCCCCCAGCCGCGGAGCGGCGGCAGATCCCCTTAGCCACCGGCGTAAGCCGGTGGAATAACGGCCCCAACCCCAGAGCGCCAGCGGCGCGACAGATCAAAGACTTCCCCTCCACAAGAAAATTTCTGAATCGTAGACAATTGTGCTTTTCTCGCGTGTCTTCTCCATAGTGAGCAACAGAATGGATCGCAATCAAGTCCGGTCGCTGTACGAAAAGCACAGTCGTGGTTTATTCGCTTACGCCTGTTCCTTCTCCAATTCGTTTGCCAGCGCGGAAGATTCCGTCCATCAGGTGTTCGTTCGGCTGCTGCGGCTCGATCTTCAGGTTCCCGATTCTCCAGTTCCCTACCTCTATCGCGCGGTTCGAAACGCCGTTCTGAATCAGAACCGCAATCGAGGACGGGAGGTCGATCTCGAAGACCTGTGGCTCGAGACCACCGCCGGAACCACTCACGCCGGAATCGAGCTGCAGTCCACGCTGCAGGAACTGCCGTCCGAGCAACGAGAAGTGATCATCCTGCATATTTGGGGACAGCTGAGTTTTGAGGAGATTGGCGACGCCCTTGAAATTTCGTCGAACACCGCGGCATCGCGATACCGATACGGTTTGAGAAAGCTGAGACAGCAATTTCAGGTCGTCTCGAAAGACAGATAAGGAGCAACTATGGATCGGCCAGATGAGGAATTCGAATCATACCTTCGGCAATTTCAGCTGCGAACTCCCGGTCCTCTGAATGAGCAGGTGCAGTTAACGTCGCGAAGGCCCATTCTCCGATTCGCGCGGTGGGCGGTCGCCGCCGTAATTCTTGTTGCGGCTGTTGTGACTTCGGTTCGGCTTATTCGCGTATCGGGGATATCCACTGGCGCCTACGCCGTGGTCGAAAATTCAGGCAGTCCTTCGCTGTACAGGAACGGCCAAAGGATGGAAGCCGGCGAGATTGTCCGTTCGAATTCCAGCAAGGGGCTCGTACTCCGCCTCGAGAATGGATCGCAGATTGAAATGCGTTCAGAATCGGTACTCGCGATGGAGTCTGCGAGCGACGGCGCTCAAATCCGTTTGGACAGCGGCAGCATTATTGTGAATGCCACTCGTCAGAAATTGGGACACCTTTATGTAAAGACGCACGATGCCCTGGTGTCGGTAGACGGCACGGAGTCTATGGTTGACGCGGATACCCGCGGGACTCGCGTCGCAGTCATGCAAGGCGAAGTTCAAGTGGACCATGGCGGCAAGTGGGACAAGCTTCGGTCCGGTGAACAGTTCGCGACATCTGCCTCGATGCCGTTAATATCCATTAGGGAGGGAATTTCATGGTCACGGAATGCAACGCTCTACCTGACCATGCTGCCACAAGCCCCGGCCGCCGAAACTCCACGCCCGCCGGCGTCAGCGGCGGCACGTCAAAACGAAACTCCCGTTTCCGTCCCACCCTTGCCGCCGTTGCCACCACTACCACAGGATGCACCGGCAGTCGTTGTGTCGCCGCCAACAGTGCCGCCCGGGAGCGACGATCTCGAAAAAGCCTGCGGGTCCTGCCATCTCGCGAGCGTGGCGTATTCGATTGCTCCGAAAATCGACATTCATGCATTGGAACGTAACCAAATTGAACTGGCTGCCAGGTCGAAGCAACTGCGAGAGCGTTATGGGGACGCTTATCCAGGGGTTCAATCTTCGCAGTCTCAGATTAAACAACTGGATGACCAGCTTGGCTCAGCCAAAGCGGCAGTCTCAGACTACGTGTTAAAACACAACAAGATGATAGGCGGCGCCGTTTCGGATCAGGATCTGTCCGCCATCGTTGAGTCGATATTCAGATCCGGGTCCGCCGTACCCACGTCCCCATCGCGGCCGCAACAATTCAAATAGGACAGCGAACTGTAGGCGCGGTCATCGCCTCTCCAATGTAGGGGCGGTCTATGACCGCCCACAATTGTGAGGAATGCAATCCTTCGGAATTGCGGGCGGTCATAGACCGCCCCTACATTGGGGAGGCGTATTCTTTCACACCCTCAATGACCGTGCCTACAGTCTCCTGTCCGCCTCTGCAGTTTCCCCCAAACTCTGCAATAATCTTTCCTTACGATTTTTCCGTCTAATCTTTCAGTTATTCGGATGTCAGCACTACCAGACAATTTCCATCAAGGTCAACGCTGGGTCAGCGAGAGCGAGCCCGAACTCGGACTGGGTTCAGTCCTGCGCGTCAACGACCGGACCGTCACCATTGCGTTCAAGGCCAGCGATGCTACGCGTCAGTACGCCCTGAATAATGCCCCGCTGCGCCGAGTCCGCTTCCAGGTCGGTGCGACGATTCGCAATCGCAAAGACCTGTCCATCGTCGTCCAAACGGTGTTGGACCGCTCCGGCCTGATTTTCTACCGTGGCGGCGGCCGCGAGATCTGCGAAACCGATCTTCACGACAAAATCACCTTCAACAAGGCCAATGAACGCCTGAGTGCCGGCGCTGTCGACCCCGTAGAGGCGTTCGATCTCCGCGTAGCTGCCCTTCATCATCAATACCGGATGCGCAAATCCGCCGTGCGCGGCTTTGTTGGCGGACGCATTGACCTGATTCCTCACCAGCTGTACATTGCATCGGAAGTTTCGGGACGGCTGGCGCCTCGAGTCCTGCTTGCCGATGAAGTCGGGTTGGGTAAGACGATCGAGGCATGTCTGATTCTGCACCGTCTGATTCTGACGGAGCGGGTTCAACGCGCCATGATTCTGGTGCCGGAATCCCTGGTGCATCAATGGTTCGTGGAACTCCTGCGGCGCTTCAACCTGTGGTTCCATATTTACGACGAAGAACGATGCATCGAGATTGAGCGCGCGAATGCCGGGGCCAACCCATTTCTGGACGAGCAACTGGTGTTGAGCACCATTGGATTGTTTACCGAAAGTTCGACACGTGCACGGCAGGCGCTCGAAGCGGGTTGGGATGTTTTAGTGGTGGATGAGGCCCACCATCTCGGTTCATCCCGAACAAAGGTGAGTCCGGAATACGCGTTTGTGGAATCCCTCAGCCGCACCACCCAGTCTCTTCTTCTTCTGACAGGAACTCCTGAGCAGCTTGGCATTGGCGGACATTTTGCGCGTCTCCGGCTGCTCGACCCGGGTCGTTTTTACGATCTCGACGAATACATCAAAGAATCGGAACACTACAAGAGCGTGGCTCGAGACGCAGAGAAACTGCTCCACGATCCAGTCCGCCTCGCTGCCTTGCTGGATCAGCACGGTACCGGCCGTGTCCGATTTCGAAACTCGCGCGCAACGATTACCGGTTTTCCGCGCCGCGTGGCGCAGCTTCATCGTCTGGGTGTGCCCGCCAACGTCGAGGACCTTCTCGAAAGACTGGCAGATGAGTTCGCCGACGATACCGATTTCATTACGGCAACCGCCGGTGCGACGACTCAGGACGCCTATGATCCACCGCCATGTGCGGACCTTACCGACGATCCGCGCATTGTCTGGCTCGTGGGCTTCCTGAAATCGGTAGCTCCTGAAAAGGTTCTCCTGATCTGCTGTTCCGAGCCCAAGGTCGATGAAATTGAATCTGCACTGCGTCAACGCGTGCGCAATCTGAAGATGGGCGTATTCCATGAAGGGTTGAACCTGATTCAGCGCGATCGTAATGCGGCATGGTTCGCCGAAGAGAATGGAGCGCGCATTCTCGTCTGCTCGGAGATTGGAAGCGAAGGCCGCAATTTCCAATTTGCGCATCATCTGGTTCTTTTCGATCTTCCGCTGTCCCCCGAACTGCTCGAACAGCGTATCGGACGCCTGGATCGCATCGGTCAGAAGTCCGAAATTCAGGTCCATGCTCCGTTCGTAACCGGCAGCGCGCAGGAAGTCCTGGTGCACTGGTATCAGGAAGGGCTAAACGCATTTGAAGAGAATCTGGAAGGCGGACGCGAACTGCTGGAACGGTTCGGGGAACGAATATATGAACTGGCGATGAACTATCACGAGCCCAATTCATCTGCGGAGAACGAGACGGAACTCCGTTCCCTGATCGAAGCAACACGCGTTGCAAAAACGGAAATCACCGCGCGTCTGCACGATGGCCGTGACCGGTTGCTCGAGCTGAATTCCTTCCGGCCGGAGTCCGCACGCAGGCTGTTGCACGAAATTGAAAGTCAGGATGACGATCCGTCGCTCGATAACTTCATGCTTTCGGTATTCGAGATGTACGGTATTCCCTATGAGGATGTTGGATTCCGAACGTATCGGCTGGGTTCGGCCGGCATGCTCGTGGAATCGTTTCCGGGACTGCCCGCCGACGGTTTTACCGTGACCTGCGATCGCGACCGGGCACTCGAGCGCGAGGACATCCAGTTCCTGACCTGGGATCATCCTCTGGTTACCGGAGCCATTGATCTCATTTTGGGGTCGGATCGAGGGAACAGCAGTTTTGTGCGTATGCAGGATGGTTCGGAACCGGGTCTTATTCTGGAGGCGTTGTACGTCCTCGAATGTGTGTCTCCGCCGGCATTACACGTCGATCGGTTCCTTCCGCCGACTCCGATTCGTGTGCTGGTGAATGAACGCGGAACAGAAGTGGACTTCGAATTGAAAGGAATTCGCAGGGGGGATGGCTCACGTGTGTTTGCTCAGACGGAGTTGAGCGAAACTCTGCTGCCCCGGTTGATTGAGAAATCGCAGGAAATTGCACAGCGCCGAACCGCGGCGTTTATCCATGACGCGCGCCATGAAATGCGCAGTCAACTGGATTTCGAAATCAAACGTTTGAAGGATCTCAAGAAAGTGAACCGCAGCGTGCGCTCCGAAGAGATCCGCCTTTTAGAAGACCAGCGCCGCGAGCTTGACGAAAACCTGAAGCAGTCGCGTCTCCGGCTCGACGCGGTGCGGCTAATTCAGCGGAATTAGAGAGATCGTGCGCGGCGAGCGACTGTAGGGGCGGTCTATCAAGAAATCCCTCTCCCAACGGGAGAGG
>JBGPBY010000306.1:0-8752 GCA_041481485.1 Terriglobia bacterium | reverse complement strand
TTCTTCAAAAGAAAGAATTTTCATTTCCTTTGCAATCCTGCCTTCTGTGGTCATAGACTGAGCCCCTCAATGAAGCGGGCCCGGCAGCCGTTGAAGCGGCACACCGAGCCCTGACCCTTAAACCTAGATGAGAGGTCCAAAGGCTTTGGCAAGTTTACCCGTCCCCATCATTTCCGCAATAGCCAATCCAAGCCGTTCGCCTCTCTCCATCCTTGGAGAATTTTCAATGTCCAAACCCAAACGTTCGAAGTCTGCAAAAACGGCAGCCGCGCCACTACCAAAGGCCGTTCTTACTGCCGGGGAATATCAACGGCTAATCCAGATATTGGAGAGTCCTTTACTCTCCGTGCCCGACTTGGCCGCGAAGGCGGCCACGGATCCATGGTGCGAGGATCGCGCGGCTGCGAATGCCTGCCGCGTGTCTGGATGGAAACTCATGGAATTCACGAGCAAGCTTTCCGGGCGGTTTAAAGCGGCGCATTCGGAGGGCGCTTATCACTGTCCGGTCTCCGCCACGATCGAAATCACCGCCAGAGATGCAGACGATTTTGAGGAAGCTCTGGCCCCGGCGTGCTCGATGATGGAGCTGTGTATCCATAACGACTTTGGCGGCGGCCTGAATGTCTACATTGGAAGCCTCGCTGAAATCGTGTTGTCGATTGCAAAGGAAGGCCGCACGTTGCTGAGAAGCCGGACTGCTGTGGAAGGCGGTGCACAGTGAAGAGCAAGAAAAACAGCAAAGCTGCCCCTGCAAAGCCTGAGCCGGGGTTCATCCTTGAACTCGATGAGGCTGTATTCGACCGCCTGATCTTCGAGCCCATGTGGACCCTCGAATACATTGCGAATATATTCCGCGATTTGGGGGAACCCAGCGCGAATGTCATGGTTCGATCACTGACTGAAGCATATGAGGGTTTTACGGGACACTTTGGCAACGATGACGGCGGCCTGCTCAACCGTGAAGAAAATGTGAGTGCTGGCGCCAAGATCCTGAATGAAGCCGACGTGAAGGCATACCGCGAGAAACTGGCGCCACTATTTGAGGTCGCCCAACTCCATCAGACTTTCGAGAGCGAAGGCGGCGCAATCTACGAGGCGCTGTCGATACTTCTTCTCATGTCCGGATTCTTCAAATACGCAGCCGCCGAATTGGAGCAGCTGTGGGAGAAGGAAAAGCTTGTCCCGGCGGGAAAGGCAGGTGCCGCATGAGCATCATTCTCTTTCCCGGATCCGAACCGCCGGCCCAGGAGTGCATCGATCGCAGCGCCTTGCCAGCGCACTGGCGGTCACGGACCAAGACGGTCACACTCTTGTCGCTGGACATGGCGAAGGGACTGTTCAATCCCGCAACGCATGAACGCGTGTGGTCACAGATCCAGATCGCGCGCAAGGCCGTGGATTACATTCTTCGCCATCCGGAGGAACGGCCATGACCATCGCGGATGTTGCCAAACTCGAACATGTGGCCGAGTCTACCGTTTGGTTCTGGATCGACTCGGGCAAACTCGAAGCCACCAGGACGCCGATCGGTCGGCAGGGCAGGTACCATCAGGTCAGAATCAGCCGGGATGATTACGGCTGGTTTGTGTCTCAGTGGAAGCCGATCGCGTTAGTAAGGAAGCAAAACACGGCCGCGCGGCTGTAGGGGCGGTCTATGATCACCCGGCGTCGAAGGGCGCCGGGTTTCTGAGTTTCTCCGCTAACGCCCACAAACTACCCGGCTTCCCCTTCCTTAATCTGATTCAGCACCCGGCTTTTGATGAAACCAACGAAGGATTGCCTGCATTCATCGCAGTCTTCCACGTGTTGAGTTTCAAAATCGGTCATGCAGTTTGGATTTGTACTATCGGCGATCTCGGAAAGGCGGTGGTGTGTAATGTGGAATTGATTATTCACGGGACCGAGATGTTATTTCAGACTGCAGGATTTGCAAACTCTTTCAATCAATTCCGCAGCGCGGCACCGGACTTCGGCATGATAGACTTCCGCCGATTGCAGCCTTTGCCGTAGCGCTCCCCGTTTGGGGGACCCAAGCCTGGGCGGGGAGCGGATCTCTTATCCGCCTATCGAATCGCGCCCACAACCCAACGTCGCAAGGAAAATCAGGCGGAGTTCGGCTTCATGCTGGCAGCCGGCCTCTCTTCTAACGCTTATTCCGGCGATTCAGATTCCTCGGATTCTGCCGATGGTGAGGACGCTTCGCTTGTACCGGCTCCGGCTGCCGCCCTTCGAACTTTGGCCTGAACCTTATTCAGTTTTCTACGCGCCTCATCGGCCTTTTCGCCTTCGACAACCTCACGCTTTAGGACCTCTCCCAGCAGACTCGCCCGAATCTCTTCCATTTCGATCCGAACACCCGGGGTAATTCGCCTGAGTTCACGGCGTATCGTTGACACGATCGGTTCGCTCAGAAGAACGGCCGCCAATGCATACCGGTTCATGGCCTGGCGCTGCGCGTGGTACTCGATCAGGGACGATTTGATTATGGCTTCCCTCGACAGCAGGAATAGCGATTCGATGTGATCCGAGGAACGCGGGTTCAGTTGCGTGATGTCCAGATCTAAAACGAGTTCCTGATCAATGGGCTTCGTGAAATGTACCCGGTACACTTTCCAGCTAACCGCGTTTGTCAAAATGACCCATTCAACGCCCTGGTTGGCCGCGTAATCGATGGCCTGTTTGATGTGGGAGTCCTTGAGAACTGATCCGACGGCCTTGACTTCGACGAGCAATTCCAGCTTAGCATCCACTTTGATTGCAAGATCGCAGTAGGTTCCGCGGATGGAGTGTTCCGAGGTGATTTCGGAATACTTGTCATAACCAAAGATGCCGGACAGCATGTCGACCGTAATCGTGACGGTGTCCGATTCGTTGACATCGCGGCTCTTTGCGGAAGCGATAACGGGCTGGAAAGTTTTTAGTCCAGAAACAATTCGATCGTGAACGCGAGCAGGAATTGATCCCATATCAGCGTGTCCTCCTTGAACTGTGGCAGCAGTGAGACCGGCATTATTCACCGACCGGTCTCGACGGGCAAAGAAAAAGGGTTCGTGCGGATTAGGATTCTGCTTGCCACTGCTTGCCATGCTTGCCGTTTTTTTTCCGGTTTTGTCCGCAATAGGCCATGCTAACCTGTTGAACTTGTTGCAAACGTTGAGAGTTCACTGAACTACGAATCCGTAGGTCGGGAGTTCGACTCTCTCCGGGCGCATTTCCGGATTCAAGAATGAAAATCATAACTTGCATCAGACCTGTACCCGACCCCGCATCCCGCCTCGTTATCAATGAATCGAAGACCTGGATTAAGGATCACGATCTCAGCATGGTCGCGAATGAAGCGGACAACTACGCGCTGGAAGAGGCTCTGAGGCTCAAAGAGAAGCATGGCGGAGAAGTGATTGCCATCTCTCTGGGGCGAGCGAGCGATGCCAAACTGTTGCGGGCGGCTGTCGCGATGGGTGCGGATCGCGCCATCCATCTTGTCGATGACAAGTTTCGGAACACCGACGAGTTTGCAGTCGCGGATGCTCTCGCGAAGGCCATTCATCTGGACGGAGGCGCAGACGTTGTACTCACCGGCGTCCAGTCCGATGACCTGGGAAGCGGGGCGACGGGCGTGATGCTTGCGGAACTCCTGGGCTGGGCTCATGCGACGGTTGTCATCGCCGTCGATGCGGAACCGGAAAAGGGAACTCTCACGGTGAAGCGTGAACTCGAAGGCGGGATGGCGGAAACGGCCGAATTGCCGACTCCTGCCGTTTTGACAATTCAATACGGAATCAATCAGCCGCGCTATGCCTCGCTGAAGGGAATCATGGCGGCCAAGAGGAAGGAATTTAAAGTGTGGAACGCTGCCGAAATTGGCTGGACGGATTCCGATGGTTCCGGCCGCTTAACGGAAATTCGAGAAATCCATATCCCCGAAAAGAAGAGTCAGGTTGAAATCATTTCAGGTACTCCTGAAGAAGCCGTTACAACTCTTGTCGAAAAACTTCGCAAAGACGCAAAGGTCATTTAATCCGTCATGATATTGGCCCTCATTGAACACAGCGGCGGACACGCCGGCAATCGGATCACTTCGAACACAAATGAACTTCTGTCATTCGCTCAGCGCATAGGGCGGGATTCCGGAATTCCCGTTGCCGCGGTCGTATTTGGCTTCAATACATCCGGCCTCGTTGAAGAGCTGAAGTCGCGGAAACTCGATCGCATTATCGCCGTTGACGATCCCGAACTCGCCGAGTACTCGCCGGATGCATACGCCTTCGCCCTGAAGTCTCTTGCGTCGGCGGAACCGCCTTACCTTGTCGCGACGATGCATAGTGCTCGCGGTATCGATTTCATGCCGCGCGTTGCGGCGAGTTTGCGCCACCCGTTTGTTGGCGGATGTATCGATGTTGAACGAATCGGCGAGCGGCTTCTGCTGACGCGTCAGATCTTCAACGCGAAGATGAATATGAAGGTCGAACCGCGAAGCGGGTCTCCCGTATTCGTGACCGTTTCTTCCGGGGCGTTTCCCGGCGACAACGTGGAATTGGCGGAAACCTCCGCCATCGAAACAAGGCCCGTGGATTTTTCGGGTTTAATGAAACGGCGCAATGTCATTGCCTACTCGGAAGCAGCGAAAGGCCAGGTGGATCTGAGTTCGGCTCCCATCATTGTTTCCGGAGGTCGTGGACTCCGGCAGAAGGAAAATTTCACATTGATTTTCGATCTGGCCAAGGCGCTGAATGCGGCCGTTGGTGCGTCGCGGCCTGTGGTGGATGCCGAATGGTTGCCTCGTGAGTATCAGATTGGAAGCTCGGGTCAGACGGTAGCACCAAAGTTGTATGTCGCCGTCGGAATCTCCGGAGCAGTCCAGCACCTGGTCGGTATTCAGGGAGCCCGGTGCATTGTGGCCATTAATAAAGACGCCGACGCGCCGATTTTTAAGGTTGCCCGTTATGGGATTGTGGACGATTTATTCAAGGTTGTTCCAGCCCTGACAAAACTCCTAAATGATTTAAAATCTGTGTAAACCTCACGGATTGATTGACGAATCCAGTGACGTTTCTTATAGTATCCCGTCAGTTGAGGTAGCGATCAGTAACTGGGTAGTCTTAAGGAGGGTACACAATGCGGAAAGTTTCGATACTAATAGCGGTCTGCTTCCTGGTAGCCGTTATGGTCGTCTCGGTCTCTGGTCAGGGACAGGGTGGCGGCGGCGGTGGACGTGGCGCGGGCGGCGGTGGCGGACAACGTGGAGCACCGGCGGGACCCCCCCCGCCAGCTGGCAATGGGGATAAGGGCGCTGCAGATCTGCCGGGAATTATGGCAAATCTCCAGGCCACTGGCGGTGGTAGAGGAACTCTCACCGCGAAGTTGACGGCGAACGATGCGGCTGGCGTCGCCACGGATCTCGCCACCATGGCAACACTGTTCTCATCAGCCCAGAACGCGTTTAATAAAGAAAAGGTCAGCGGTGCTGCGGATCTTGCCAAGGCTGCTGCGGATAACGCCAGCAAGGCTTCCAAGGCCGCAAAGGGCGGGACAATCGATGCAGCGACGACCAAGACGGTTCAGGACAGCTGCGGTGGCTGCCACATGACCTATCGCGTTAAGGATGCCAGTGGCGCCTTCTCGCTCAAGAAACAGTAATCTGGTTCGCTAATAAAAGGGGCGGAATTGCATTCCGCCCGTTTTTTATTTGATCTCCCGCACGATGACACCCAGCATATAAAACTTCCTCATGCCGGTCAGTGTGGTTCCGTCCGCCGCCATCTCGGAGAACTGAAACGTCGGATTTCCAGCGGTATCCTGCCCGACAACCAGTGGATAGGCCCCGCGCAATCCCTTCATCCGGATTGCGGTCTCATAGCGGTGCTTCTTCATATTCCATGTAAAGACGCGGATTCCATCAAATGCAACCTCCGGAGTCGCTCCGGGGCGGCGTTCTCCAACCACATACCAGACGATGGGACCGATGTCCGGGTCCTGAACGGTCTTGAGTGGTTTGATGGACGTATAGTTTGAACCCTCCATGTATCCGCCAATGGCTTCGGGCACGTCGTAATCGAGCACGTTTCCCAGAACCCATCCTACTTCGTTCGGCGTTGTCCGGATTTTGATCCAGACATCGACCGCAGGCGGCGGTGCGCCGAGACGCGGCAGAGTCCTGCGTTCGAGAATTTCGGCCTTGGTTTCCGCCAGCACCTTTCGAATTACGGTTGTATTGCGTCCGGGTTCCATGCGGAGATTTCCGTCGTCGCGCAGAGTGGCCGTGTTCTGAGGAGCCTGTTTCCTGGCGATCTCGACCATCGCCTTGAGTTTTGCAGACATTTCCTCGGTCATCAGTGTGGTCTCTTCCATCCAACCCTGAACCGATCCCTGAACATCGTCGGCGCGGACGCGATACCAGTTCCCCTGCTTTTCGAGAACATCGACGCGCGCGCCGGGTTCAAGGTTCAAGAGCGTGCGTGACGTGGAACTGTTCTTCATCCGGACCGACGCGTGTTTGGCGACAACCGTGGCCTGCTCCTTTGCAGGTTCTTTTTTGGGGGCACATGAAGTCTGCAGGAGAAAGCAAAGCAACATCAGCGGCACAGCAGCTTTAATCACGTTTTAGATTATATCTGCTAAAATCCGTGAAATGCCGGAAACACCTGTGCCCACGCCGGACTTTGAAACAGCTTTAAAGCGGCTCGAAGAAATTGTGAAGAAACTGGAAAGCGGCGACCTCTCGCTGGACTCTTCGCTGGAGCTGTTTGAAGAAGGGATCGGTCTGTCGCGGTTGTGCCACGAAAAGCTCGGACAGGCGGAACGCAGGGTGGAAATTCTGGTGAAAAGTAATTCGGGAGAGCCCCAGGCGGTTCCCTTCGAGACAGGAAATGAAGGCTGAAGTTCTCGCATTTTTCGATCGTGTTCGTCCGGCAGTCGACGCTTGTCTCGACACGCTGTTGCCTGCCGAGTCGGCTCCTCCGGAACAGATTCATCGCGCCATGCGGTACAGCATTTTCGCCGGCGGCAAACGCCTGAGACCTGCGCTGTGCGTGGCGGGATATTCAATTTTTCAAAACGATCCAACCCCGATTCTGCCCATCGCTTCGGCAATCGAAATGGTTCATACCTATTCGCTGATCCACGACGATCTGCCCGCCATGGATAATGACGATTTCCGCCGGGGAAAACCGTCGAGCCACAAACAATTCGGCGAAGCGACGGCAATTCTCGCAGGAGACGCGCTGCTGACTCTTGCCTTCGAAGTGATGTCGACCTGCCGCGGATTCGACAACAAGGCTCTGCTTCGTGCTACAGGCGAACTGGCGCGCTGTCTGGGGACGCGCAATGGAATGATTGCCGGACAGGTGCTGGATCTTGAGGCCGAAGGCCATTCCCGCCAGCAATCCGAAGTGGAAGCCATTCACAGCGCCAAGACCGGAGCATTGCTTTCGACCTGCGTGTGGATCGGTGGGTTTTTGGGAGGGGCAAACGAAACGGAATGCCAGCTCATTCTCGATTACGGACGCCGCATAGGTCTGGCTTTTCAGATCGTCGACGATATGCTGGACGAAACCGCATCCATCGCGACGCTGGGAAAGACAGCCGGACTGGATCGAAAGCATCGCAAAGCGACCTATCCGTCGGTTCTCGGACTGGATGAATCGCGCCGCATGGTGCGTGAGCTGACTCAGCAGGCACGCCAGTTCGTCAAACCACTTGGTGAACGCGGAGCAACTCTCATCGAGATCGCAGGCTATCTGGAGCATCGCGGGCGTTGAAGAAACGTCTCGACGTTCTTGTGGTTGAACGCGGCCTGGCGGATACGCGTCAAAAGGCGCAGGCGCTCATCATGGCCGGCAGAATCCTGATCGGCGATCAGCCTGCGGCAAAAGCAGGCGCGAACGTTTCCGATACCGCCGACGTGCGATTGAAAGACTCCACCACAATCTATGTGAGCCGCGGCGGCCTCAAGATTGAAGGCGCGGCGAAAGCGTTCGGCCTGGAAATTGAAGGGAAAACCTGCATCGATCTGGGTTGTTCGACCGGCGGATTTACACACTATTTGCTGATGCACGGCGCAACGCGTGTTTACGGAGTCGATGTCGATGTCACTCAGCTCGATTGGGGTCTGCAGAACGATCCGCGTGTGATTCGTGTCGAACGCAATGCGCGGCTCCTCGTTTTTGAAGACATTGGCGAGCCTGCCGATCTGGTAACCATCGATGCGTCGTTTATTTCCCTCACCCTGCTGTTGCCACGCGTTCCGGCGGTGCTGAAGAACGGCGGCATGTGCCTGGCTTTGGTGAAACCGCAATTCGAAGTGGGCCGTGAAAAAGTCGGAAAAGGCGGAATTGTACGAAACGCCGATGATCAACTCGAAGCAGTTCGGCGAATTGTCCAGGCCGGTGAATCGCTCGGTTTTGAATGTGCGGGAACTTGTGAATCGCCGATAACAGGCAGGGAAGGGAACCGGGAGTTCTTTATTCTGTTCCGGAAGGGCAGTCAACCATGAATCCCAGCATCGTCGTTATTGTTACCAAGCCGAAACAGCCCGATGTTGCAAGTGTTGCATCCAAGCTGGTGCGGTGGTTTGGCGAGCGGAAAATTGAAGCGTCGCTGGACCCTGCCGCTGCGAAGGTTGCCGATCTTTGCGTGGTTGTTGGCGGTGACGGAACGTTACTGGCTGCCGCGCGGCTGATGGGAGAGCGCCAGGTTCCCATTCTGGCCATCAATCACGGCGCACTGGGGTTTTTGTCGGAAGTGACTCTCGAGG
>JBGPBY010000305.1:0-8766 GCA_041481485.1 Terriglobia bacterium | reverse complement strand
TCAAACAGCTTCGCCAGATTGAAATGGGCCAGAAACGTGTATGGATCCTTGAGAAGCGCATTCTTTAAGGATTCTTCCGCTTTGTCCAGGTTCTTGTCCGCCATAAAATAGTCGCCCATTAGGGCAAGTTCATGGCCAGTCGCTGCGGGCTCCACCTTTGTATAGGCCTCCATCCATCGTGCCGCATCCTTCCACGCCAGGTTCAGTGCATTCAGCTCCGCCAGCCGGCGTGGAGGAGTGGGACGTTGAGGATCCGCAGCCGCAGCCGCCTCGTAGTGTCGAATCGCATCTACGGACATTCCCAGTTTCTCGTCGACTATTCCCCACAGCTCTTCGCGATCGGCAAACAATGGATTGCCGGGCTTGACCGTGTCGAGCGTTTTCTTCAACTTGATCTCGGCCGCCGCCGCATTGCCCTGATCCAGGCTGATGCGAGCCATGGAAATATCGAGAAGACCAGGCTCGATGGATTCCATTTGAGAAAGCATGCCAACGGCCTGATTCGCCAGATTCTGACGTCCGATATGAAGAAGAGGATCAATCATGCCGCTGTACACCTTCTGTACATTGGCGACTTGAATGTTCATTGGAAGAAGTCCGCTTTTGACGTCATACAGCAAATTGACATTCAGATCCCGCGTGTTGCTGTATAGCTCGCGGGGCGCATGAAACTCGAGCAAGGGGTGATCGTCGCTGTTGTGCCGCTGGGTATCGGCAAACTTCCGGATCGGTTCCGACGATGTGACATAGAAAGCCAGGAGTCCTTCGGGAGACGGAGAACGCAAATACTGTCGCAGGTTCTGAAGCACCGAAGGGTCCTCGACGGTCAGACGCGACCAGCGTTCGAGATTCAGACGCTGCGGCTGACGGGTTCCAATCAGGATCAGATCGCCGCCGGCGTTCCAGGCAGACACTTCAGGGAATTTGGCCTGAAATTCATGAAGGATCATCCTCAAATCTTCGGGATCGAGTTCGTAAAGCTGAACCCACTGCGCAAAGACGCCGTCTGGTTTCAGAACCTGCGCCGCACGCTCGTAAAACTCCGATGTGAACAGACTCGCGACACCGGCAATCCACGGATTGGATGGCTCGGAAATGATCACGTCATATTGCTGCCGCGTAACATTCATGTAGTTTCGCGCATCGTTATAAGTGATGTGGATTTTCGGGTTTTCGTAGCTTTTCCTGTTAATCGACGAGAACACCGGCCCGGCGCCGACAACTGCCGGTTCAATCTCCAGGCAATCGATGGATTCGACTTCCTTGAACGTTGCCGCTGCACCCACAGTGACGCCCGAACCGTAGCCGATGACCATGGCGTTCTTCGGATTCGAATGGTACAAAAACGGAAGAAACCCGATCATCAACTGCGTCGTCATATCATCTTTGTTGGAAGCGTCGACCTTCCCGTTCGTTCGAAGACCGATATAGTCTTCGCCGCGGCGTGCGGAAATTGTCGCGTTATTGCCTTCCTTGAAGTAGACGACGTCGGTATCGATGTAGTGCTCATCGATGGTGTATTCGGGATGCGCATCAAGCATCTTGGCGTAAACGATGATTCCCTGATCCAGCGATTCCGGTTTCCAGAAAAACTGTCCCTTCATGGATACCGTCGCAACAAGGAGAAGCGCGATCGCGGCCCACTTGGCAACATCCAGTTTTTTGAGAGCGGAGGGCGCCGACAGAATCAAAGCTGCCATTGCGGAATTCAAGAAGATCCCCGCAAGTACGGTACGTTCCGTACCAATCAAGGGTACCAGCACAAAACCCGCAATGAGCGATCCGGCAATGGCTCCAAGCGTATTCACCGAATAGATATCGCCTATGCTCTGTCCGAGCAGACGGAATCGATTGGAATAGATCTGGCTTGCGATGGGAAGAGTCGCGCCCATACAAATGGTCCCGGCGACCATCAGAAAAGCGCACACAATGAACTGCGTCGTCAACATCGAAGGGAAGGAATAGAAGAGCGCGCGGAGTGCACTAACGACCACGAGCGGTGCAATATTGTAGCCGGCCAGAAAAATCAATCCGCCCAGCGCAATACCAACCTGGGTTAGCCCGAGCATCCTCAGACTGGCTCTTGTTCGAAGACGCGAGACAATCGAACTGCCGACGGCTATACCAATCAGGAATGTCACAAGCATGATCGAAAAAGCATATGTGGAACTGCCGATCATCGCAGTCAGCGCACGTGTCCAGGCGACTTCATAGAGCATCGAGACGAATCCCGAACCTGCCAATGTCATCAGGACAAGCCCCGACACTGTGGCATCCACAGACGAATCACTTCCCACGGTTTCGGAATCGCGCGTCTGTCCGGCCTCTTCGGCTGCGGTCTTGTTCTCCATCCCCCGCTTGGCAAGAATTATGGCAAACCCGCCAATCGCGATGTTTACTGCTGCAATCAACAGGGCAGTTCGCGTATTTCCCAGCCTGGGAATGAAAAAGAGCGCGGCAGCCAGAGTGCCAAAAGCGGCACCGAAAGTATTCAGGGCATAAAGAAGACCGACCTTGCGCTGAACTTCCTGGACGGATTGGGTGAAGAATCGCGCAAGAACAGGCAGTGTCCCTCCCATTAAGAATGTCGGTATCAAGAGAACGATGAAACTCGTCAGAAAGCGGAGCGCCACATTCCCGCCAGGAATTCCCTGAATCGAGGGTGTGAGAGTCCAATAAAGGCTGTCCAGGCCTCGAAATACGAAGGGAACGAGCGCCGCCGAAACACCGATTCCGATTTCGAGAAAACCGTAAAGTCTCAATGAACTGTTGGAATGATCGGCAAACCTCCCAAGTTTCCAGCTTCCGAGAGCAAGCCCGGCCATAAATGCCCCCAGGACGACGGCAATGGCATGAGACGTGTTACCAAATACAAGTCCGGTAAGCCGCACCCAAATGACTTCGTAGACAAGACCGGTGGCTCCGGAAAGGAAAAATATCCAGTACAGCGTTCGAAACGATTTCATAGCCGCGCGATTTTACACGATTTCAAGGAAGCGAGAGTCTAAAGCGTTATGATCCGAAACCTGGTTCGAACTTGCGATATGTGCCACCGCACCATACCGTTCGGCGAGTACCGGCAGAGAAATGGCGATAAAACAGGACCCGAAATCATGATGGTCCTGGCTGCCAACACGGATCGCGACTTGCAACTGATTGAACTTCCAGACGGAACGATCTCTGTGGATACCTGCGTCGACTGCTATACGCGGATGGGATTCGTGCACAGCCAGGCACTGAACTGACGCCTCCAGAGACTCAGGATCGTACTTGAAGCAAGACTTTGCCGGTGGTGCGGCGGGCTTCCAGTTCAATCTGTGCGCGAGCTGCCTGCGCCAATGGAAAAACTAAGTCGCACTTCAATCTAAGTTCTCCTGTTTCCAACCAGCTAAAAAGATCCGTCGTGCGCCGCTCGATTTCCCCATGGCTCCCGGCATAGTGCACCAAAGTCGGCCGGGTTACAAACAACGACGACTTCATCAAAATCAGGGGATCGAAGGGCGGTACCGGACCACTGGCGTTGCCATACAGAACCAGATAACCCCTCGGCCGAAGGCAATTGAGGCTCTTTTCCCAGGTTGCGGCGCCAACCGCGTCATAGACAACATCGACACCCTCGCCATCGGTAATTCGCCGAACCTCCACTTCGAAGTCCTGTTGAGAATAAAGAATGGTCTCGTTGGCGCCGGCACCACGTGCCAATTCCGCCTTTTCAGAGGTACCGGTAGTGGCAATCACCGAAGCTCCCAGCTTGCGTGCAATCTGAATCAGCAAGAGTCCAACGCCACCGGCCCCGGCATGGATCAGCGCTGTGTTACCCGGTTTCAACGGAAACGTACTATGAGTCAGATAATGTGCCGTCATCCCCTGCAGCATGATCGCCGCACCAGACTGATAATCGACGGCGGCCGGCAGCGGCGCCAGTTTCCATGCGGGCACAACTGCGAACTCCGCGTAAGAGCCGAGCGATGTGGCATAGGCAACGCGGTCACCAACCCGGACGTTTGCGACACCCGGTCCGACCTTTGAAACGATACCGGAACCTTCGGCTCCAGGAGTGAATGGAATCGAAGGTGGTTTATACAGACCGCTGCGGACATAGGTGTCGACGAAGTTCAATCCAGCGTAATGAATTTCAACGAGTGCTTCTCCGGTTCCCGGTTCCGGTATGGAAACGTCTTCGTACTGCAAAACTTCAGGACCGCCATGTGCATGAATGCGAATTGCCTTCAACTGGTGACCTCCCATACGGTACATTTTTAAGAACGTGAAATCTGACGGTCTGTGGAGCAATATCTTTAGATCGAAACGAAAAAAAGAATCGCTCGCAGATATTTTGCACCACATCCCGGTATTCAGCGAACTGACTCCCATGGAATTGCGCGTCCTTGAAAAGGTCGTGCACATGCGCAACTATCGATCGGACGAAACGATTTTTGTTGAGACTGAACCCGGTGCCGGGATGTATGTCATTCAAAACGGACGGGTGAATGTTCTTCTGAATCACAAGTCCGGCAGTCCGATTATCCTCGCTGAGCTTGAAAAAGGTGACTTCTTCGGAGAAATGGCACTGCTTGGCGATTCTGCGCGATCGGCAACTGCCATCGCTCAGGAACCCTGCGAGTTGATCGGCTTTTTCCACCCGGATCTGATTGAAATCCTCAACCTTCACCCTCGCATCGGCGCCAAGATCAGCCTTGGACTGGCAAGAACTCTGGCGGAACGCCTGCGATACACGAGCGAACAGCTTCGCGAAATCTGGGACATCCGAGGTTCCCAGTGAAACGGATATTCGGCGAAATTCCAGGCCGCATCATTGGCATTGCGGCTGCCGTTGCCGTCATTGTCCTGCTGATCCTGACCGTCCAGGTACTGATCATTCCTGTTGTCGGCGCCATGTTTCTTGCATACCTTCTCGATCCGGGAGTTGTGGCCCTGCAGCGGCGCGGTATGCGACGGGGCAATGCCTTTCTCGTGGTTCTCGGTATATGCCTGACGGCCTTGCTCGTGGCATCGATACTGCTGCCTGGACCGCTCGCTCCTGAGGCGGCAAATGGTTTGAACAAGAGGGTGCCCGACAGAATCAGTAATGATCTGGAAAGATTCGAAAAATGGAAAGACAGCCATTTGAGGATCCTTGCAAACGTCGATCTGGGCGGCAGTGTCAAAACACGGCTCTTCGATTTTGCGGGACGAATCGCGACCGAGTTGCCAGGCCTCGCCGCAACTTTTACGGTCGACATTCTGCTGATTCCGCTGATCGCGTTCTTCCTGGTTCGAGACGGCCGCTCCCTGCGGCGCAAAATGCTGAACATGGTTCCGAATACTTATTTTGAAATGACAGTCAGCATGTTCTATCGGATCGATCAGCAGATCGGAGGATATCTTCGCGGCAGATTGATTGAATGTGTTCTCTCCGGCCTGGTGCAATTGGCGCTGATGGTTATCACGCAGGCATTGTTTCGGATACCTCAGCCGAATATGGTGTTGATCTCCACCGTCAGCGGCATTTTGAATTTCATTCCGTATGTCGGGCCGATTTTCGGCGGGATTTTTGGCACTGTTCTTTACTTCGGAACGGAGGGTCTTCCGGCTACTTCGATTTGGGCCCTATATGGTGTGATTGCGGTTACGCATCTCATCGATAATCTCGTCATCGCTCCTGCGGTGTTGTCTCACAATGTGGATCTTCATCCGCTGACTGTGGTCCTCGCATTGGTCATTGGCGGCGAAGTCTTCGGCGTGCTGGGTTTGCTTATCGCGATTCCTGTCGCGGCAAGTATCAAAGTAATTGCGCAGGAGGTGTATGCGAACTATCAGGTGCAGGTGCGGTGAGGTGCATTCGTGTTCCCAGCCGTGTAGCGGCGGCAGTTCCTTAGCCACCAGCGTCAGCCGGTGGGATATCAATCCACGAAGAACAGAGTGCCGTAAGGCACGACAGATCCAGCGATTTTCTTGATCTGTCGCCGCTACGCGGCTCATTTGGATTTTGAGCTTAGATTTCCACTTGTCATCGGTAGCGGCGCCTCGCGCAATCATTTATTAAAAATGCCGCGCCGAAGGCGCATCCAAAAATGACAAATGACAATTGAACATTCAACATTTTCCCGAAGAAATGTTCACTGTCCAATGTTCACTGTTCAATTGTCATTTTGCGGGGAACCCCTCACCCGCTGAACCGGTATCCCTGGCCGTGCACCGTCAGAATGAAATGCGGGTCCGACGGGTCGTCTTCCACCTTCTGCCTCAGCCAGGCGATGTGAACGTCGACAGTCCGCGTCATCGATGCGGCGCTGTATCCCCACACATTTTCGAGAAGCTCGTCCCGCGATACGACTTCACCCCGCGACTCCATCAAATGCTGAAGCAACCGGCACTCGCGCTCGGAAATCGCAACGTCTTTACCATCTTTCATCATTCTCGACTTCGCGAAATCCACCTTCACCTTGCCGAATTCCGCGGTCTTCATTTTCTTTCTTCCGTCGGCCGACGCGCGGCGGAGCAAAGCCTGAACGCGCACCTGCAATTCGGCAGCCTCGAATGGCTTGGTCAGGTAGTCGTCGGCCCCGGCCTTAAAGCCCTGAACCTTGTTGCCGATTTCGCTTCGCGCCGTCAGCATCAGAATGGGCGTCTGGATATTGTTCTTGCGTAAATGACGGCAGACGTCGAAACCGCTGCGTGATGGGAGCATCACATCCAAAACGATGAGATCGAAGGGCTCACGCATCGCCAGTTCCTGAGCCTGCAGCCCATCGGCCGAGCTATCTACGGAGTATCCATCGGCCTTCAGCATGTCGGTCAACGTGCGGCGCAGCCCCGGTTCATCTTCGACAAGCAGAATCCGGCGGCGAATCATAACGCTTTCATCGCTACCGGCACGGCCAGTGTGAAACACGCTCCGCCACCGGGCCTCCGATTGTAATCCACCGTTCCCTTTTGCGACTCCATGATCTTGCGAACCAAATGCAGGCCGAGTCCGTTTCCCGGCGTGTTTGTCGCGGCGTTCGATCCCCGGTGAAACGCATCGAAGAGATGACGTTCGTCTGCTTGTGGCACTCCCGTTCCGTGATCGATGATTCGGATCATGACTCTGCCGCCGGTCTGATCGATATCGCTTTCGATTTCAATTTGTACACCACCGTCGGACACTCCGTATTTCAGCGCATTGTTCAGAATATTCTGAAGGCACTGCGTCATTGCTGCTTCGTCTGCCATTGCAGAAGGCAAACTCGGATCGATTCGGTTTTCAACCGTGGCATTTGCATCTCCCATGGGAATCGCCAGGTTCTGCAAAACGCGGTCAACGACCGCATTAAGGTCGGTTGGCAAGAGGTCATAGCGCTTTCGAGCGGACTGAGTTTCCGCATAGGTCAACACCTGTTCGACCATTCCCGACAGCCGCCGTGCCTCTTTCTGAACAATCTCCGCGTACTCTTCAACGCCTTCTCGATCCGTGACAATACCAGACCGCAGATTGTGCGCAGCGGACTGAATCACCGCAAGCGGAGTACGCAGTTCGTGAGAAACACCCGCGGCAAATTCCATTTGCAGCTTACCGAGATTTCTCGCGCGCTGCCCCGAGATGATGACCATACCCGCGCCGAGTCCCAGCACCACAAGGATGCCAAAACTTATGGCGAGGTTGCGAAAACGAAGATTGGCAACGGCTTTCTCGAGTGAACCGGATTCGTGTTTCACGAGCAGGCGCAGCCCTCTGCCTACAGAAAAGGCCTGGACCGGGCCACCGCCCCGAGGTCCCGGCCCCTGATTAAAGCCCGGGCCCGGCGGTCCACCAGGATTGCCACCGCGTTCTCCGCCACGAGGAGGGCCTTGTGGCGCGGCGATCAAACTCAGATCAACAGAATGATCCGGCGATGCCAGATCCTCGGCGGTCCACAGTTTTCCAGTACTGAAAACGGGCAGGCTCGCTTCCATTCGCGGTACCACCGCAATGCGATAGTCCTCATCTCCACTCATTGGAAAATCGCTTCTCACCAGAGAAGGGAATATCTGCTTCGTGATTACCGATTCGTCCAGTTCCGCAATAACCCACGATTCCCCCCGTTCGTCCGGCGGCGGTGGGAACCCTCCCCTTCCGGAAAACGGTCCGTCACGACGGCCGTCGCCGGGACCGCGCTGTGGACCCGGCGGACGTCCGTTCAGTTGAATCACAACAGCGGAAGTCGACTCCAGTGAAGGAAACAGACGATTGGTGTTGGCTCCCCGGCGCTCCGGAAAGATTGGCTCTCGACGAAAAAACGGCCGCAATGCCGACAAATTCGCGGGCCACTCCACGCGAGCGAGCGTTTCCTCCTGGAGGTCAACCTGGAAAAGACTGGATTCGCCCGGCATTGGCCGTACAAGGTAGAGCGCTTTCAGCAAGCCGGGATATGCGGAGTTCTCGGCCCAGTTTCGATAGCGTGAGGCAATCTGGTTCGCGTCGGGCTCGCGATTTCCTCGAATATCGAGGTTGTTAATCAGCGATCGAATCTCTCCGGAGAAATCCGTCGCAAATCGGCTGGAGGATTCCCGAACACTGATTTCAAGCCGTTCGCGCTCCGCAACACTGATCTGGCCTATCCAGTGGTATTGCACTCCCGCCAATGCCAGAAGCGCAATCACCAGCAACGCAATGGAAACCCGTGAAATCATGTGACCGCTGCCTTGAATTATAGGAGCACGGTATATCGCATCCTGTAAAAACTTGTAAACGCAGAAGGTGTGAAGAAATGGTCAATGGTCAATTCTCAATTGTCGTTTGTCATT
>JBGPBY010000304.1:0-8776 GCA_041481485.1 Terriglobia bacterium | reverse complement strand
GTCATAGACCGCCCCTACAGTGGGGAATCCCGCGCAATTTCTCGGATGAAGATTCTGCGAAATCACGGACCGCGCCAAGTGGAGCTTCATTGCGCGTACTTTGCATTTCGCCTATTCTTCACTGGTCATTTTGAGGAGGAACATGGAGCGAAGCAGATTGATCCTTGTAGTTTCCGTAATCGCCATTGCAATAACCGTGGCTGTCGTCATCGTTGCGGCGCAGAACGCGCCGGCCACTGCCACTCCGATCAAGCACGTGGTCGTGGTATTCGGCGAAAATGTTTCATTTGATCACTACTTCGGGTCCTATCCGAACGCTGCAAATCTTCAGGGTCAACCCCGGTTCACCGCACTGCCCGGCACGCCTGCGGTCAACGGACTTTCGGGTGCGTTGATGACGAACAATCCCAATTTCAAGAACACGGCAAATGGCACGGGGGCTGCGAATCCGTTCCGTCTCGATCGGACGCAGGCGCTTACGGCGGATCAGAATCACGGATATGGGGCCGAACAGCTGGCGTTCAACAAGGGGGCGATGGATCTGTTTCCAAAATACACAGGAAGAGGATCAGCGTTGGGAGGTACCGGGCCCTTCTACACGACGGGTCTGGTAATGGGATATTACGATGGCAACACGGTCACCGCGCTGTGGAATTACGCGCAACACTTCGCGCTGAACGATAATTCGTTTGGAACCAATTTCGGTCCTTCGACTCCTGGCGCGATCAATCTGGTTTCAGGGCAAACCAATGGAGCGGTGCGCAGCACCGGCACTACTGCAACCGATGCGAGTCTAGTGGCCGATGGAGCCGGTGGCCTGACGATGATCGGTGATCCCGACCCCACGGATGACGCCTGTTCTTCAACTCGGGGTGCGACCGCGACGATGGCCGGCAAGAACATCGGCGATCTCCTCAGCGCGAGGAACATCACCTGGGGATGGTTCCAGGGCGGTTTCGATTTGACGGTAACCAATGCCAACGGAACCACCGGGTGCGCGCGAAGCTCGTACTCGCCGATTGTCGGGTCGTACAAAAGTGACTACGTCCCGCATCACCAGCCATTTCAATATTACAGATCGACCGCCAACCCGAAACACGTGCGGCCGAAATCCGTGGCATCGATAGGCACCCGCGATGATGGCGGCGCGAATCATCAATACGATGTGAACGATTTTTATGCCGCCGTGAGCGCAGGCAATTTTCCGGCAGTGAGCTTTCTCAAAGCTACTGCCATTCAGAATGGGCATCCAGGCAATTCCGATCCACTCGATGAACAGACGTTCATCGCCACCGTTTTGAATTTTCTTCAGAAGTCTTCCGAATGGAAAACCACTGCGGTCATTCTGGCCTATGACGATTCGGATGGCTGGTACGACCACGTCAGCCGCATCGTGAATCCATCCTCGGCTTCTGCGGATGGTCTCAATAGTGCGGGAGTCTGCGGCACCGGAACGCCGCTGCCGGGGGTTAAAGGGATGCCTGTCAACGGACGCTGCGGATACGGTCCGCGTCTTCCACTGCTGGTGGTTTCGCCATACGCACGGGCCAACTTCGTCGATCACACATTGACGGACCAGACCTCGATCATGAGATTCATCGAAGACAATTGGCTGGGAAGCCAGCGTATTGGGGGCGGTTCATTCGACGAGATTGCCGGAACAATCAACAACATGTTTGATTTTACAAAAGCAAGAAACGACACACTGTTGCTCGATCCGAATACCGGCCTGCCGCAAAAATGAATGCGCGATGGTTGGCTGTCTTAGCGTTTCTGTTGCTGAATGCTTCAACGCGAAGTGCGGTACCGGGTGAAGGAAAGTTAGACAAGACAGAAGTCCGAGAGGAAAGACCTGCACTCAGTTTTGTCGCTCAGCTCGGCAGTAAAATCTTCTTCGATACGTCGCTTTCGTCTTCCGGACGGCAATCCTGTGCGTCGTGCCATTCGCCTTCCGATGCATATGGCCCTCCCAACGGAGACGCGGTGCAGTCCGGCGGTCCGGATATGCAGCGCTCGGGAGTTCGGGCCGTTCCTTCACTGCGCTATCTGGAGCACAATCCGACATTTTCCATCGGCCCGACCGGAACCATTCCCGACAATGATGCGCCGGCAGGAGCGCCGCTGCTACCGTTGAATGCGAGGTCGATACTTGCCATTGCAAAGAGTGCGGCGGGGCCTCCAGCCGAATCCAATGTGCCGCAGGGCGGGCTGACCTGGGACGGCCGTGCGGATTCGCTTCAGGACCAGGCTCTGGGCCCGTTTCTGGATCCGAACGAAATGGCCAATCGCAGCAGTGCTGAATTGTTCGCAAAACTTCAAAGGACCGCTTATGCGGAGGACTTCAAGCAGATCTTCGGCCCGGATATATTCCGGCAACCGGAGTTAGCAGTGAGCGAGGCGCTGTTTGCTCTGGCGCGCTTCCAAATGGAAGACCCCAGCTTCCATCCTTACAACAGCAAATACGACTACTATCTCGCAGGGAAAGTGTCGCTCTCGGATCGGGAGATGCGGGGCTTGAAACTTTTTGAGGATCCGAAGAAGGGGAACTGCTCCTCGTGCCACATCGACAGCATTTCGCGGGATGGCATTTTCCGTCCGGCTTTCACGGATTATCAATTTGTAGCGCTCGGTGTGCCGCGGAATCCGGGAATCCCCGCCAATCGCGATCCGCACTACTTCGATCTGGGCCTGTGCGGGCCCTATCGGAAGGACTCCAATATCGCGGCATATTGTGGCATGTTCAAGACGCCGACGCTGCGAAACACAGCGACGCGGCGGGCATTTTTTCACAATGGAGTCATTCATTCCCTGGAGGATGTTCTACGTTTCTACGTGGAGCGCGAAACGAAACCGGAGAAATGGTATCCGCAGCGGCGGGACGGCACCCTGAACAAATATGATGATTTGCCGGAAGCGAACCGTGCCAACGTCGATGTCATCGATGCTCCATTCGATCGCAAACGCGGAGACGCTCCTGCACTGAACGATTCCGAGATTCAGGACGTGATTGCCTTCCTCAAAACGCTGAACGATGGATATCGCCTTCCGCGTTGAATTGCTTGACGTCTCTCCCTTCCCAGCCGCGTTAGCGGCGGCACTTTCCCTTAGCCACCGGCGTGAGCCGGTGGAACAGCAATCCACGAAGAACAGAGTGCCGTAAGGCACGACAGATTCAGGAATTTTCTTGATCTGCCGCCGCGCCGCGGCTCATTTAGTTTTTCAGTTTGAGTTCCCGCCGGCTTACGCCGGCGGCTAAGGGGGCCTGCCGCCGGTAACGAGGCTGGAAACGCGACAGGTCAATGGACTCGCTGTATTTCGAGGATGGGATAGCCTTCCGCGCTGAATTGCCGGACGCTGTATACTCTGCAGAATACATCATGGTAGATCCTGGAAGGAATGTCGACGGGCTCCGCATTGTTGCGCCGCGTCCGAAACAATGACCGCAGTCCATCAGTTGCGCCCTTCACCAAATTGTGATGAGCGGCCCGCAGACATGGTTGTCGATACCGTTGTATTGCATGCGACGGTTCTCGACACTCTGGATGAAGTCATCGAAAAGTTTTCAGACCTGGAAAGCCAGGTGTCGGCGCACTACACCATTGATCGCGATGGGACGACTGTCATGCAGGTTCCAGAAGAGAAGCGGGCATGGCATGCCGGGCAATCGCGAATGATGGATGGCCGGGAGCGTGTGAACGATTTCTCCATTGGAATCGAGCTCGTTAATCGGAATGACGGAATTGATCCGTATCCGGCCGCCCAGATTCAGGCGATGCGCGAATTGCTGAAAGGAATTGTCGCGCGCCATCCGATTCGATATGTCGTGACGCACCAGGAGTGTGCCGATCCGCCGGGACGGAAGTCCGATCCGGTTGGCTTTGATCCTGCATGGATTCAAGGACTGTAGGGGCGGTGTAAGAACGCAAGGCTGTGCGATGATTAATGGAGAGAATGTGTGGGATTTGGAATCGTGCGAAGGCTTGCAATTGCCAATGTAGGGGCGGTCTATGACCGCCCACAATCGAGGGGGCCTGCATTAATCCAAATTGCGGGCGGTCATAGACCGCCCCTACATTGGGGAGTCGCATTCTTTCAAATCATCTACGACCGTTCACAGCCTTTATTAGGGCATCCCACAGCGCCGCGTTATACTGCCGTTAGTCCATGTCCAACACGGGTTTGATTCCCATTACACTGCTGGTTATCCTCGTGGCGAGTGCCGCTGGAATATCGATGGCGCCGCAACCGCAGGAACTGATTCTCAGGGACATCGACGGCATTGCCCATGGTTCACTGGAACATCCCGTCCATCGGTGGAACATATTGTTCTTCCTCATTTCCGATTGTCCCATCGCGAAGCAGTACGCGCCGGAGTTCAAACGGATCTGCACGGAGTATGAAACGCAGGGCGCGGAATGTACTCTCGTTTATGTGGATCCATCAATGACAGATGACGAGATTCGGCAATACATGAAAGCGTACGGATACGATTGCTGCAAAGCGGTTCGCGATCCTGATCACCGGCTTGTACAGACGGCAGGAGTGAATGTGAGTTCCGAGGTTGCGGTGTTTGCCCGAGGGGCGGCGCTGAAATATCGCGGCCGCATCGACGATTTTTACGCTGGGCTCGGAACTCCGCGTCAGCGCGCCACGCGTCATGATTTGCGCGACGCGCTGGACGATCTCGTCGCCGGACGGCGCGTTCGCGAACCGCAAACGGAAGCTTTTGGTTGTTTCATTTCGGATGTCGCATCGGAGAGTCGATCATGAAAAAACATTTTGTATGGTTCGCGCTGGCACTTGGCCTTCCCGTCGCATTTTCAGGACGGCCGGCTCCAGTTCAATCGCAGGTTACCTTCAGCGAGAATGTGGCTCCCATCATTTTTAATAAATGCGCCGGTTGTCACCGGCCGGGAGAAGCCGCGCCATTTTCGCTTCTCAATTACGACGATGTGCGAAAGCGCGCGAAATTGATCGCGACGGTAACCGAGAGCCGTTACATGCCTCCGTGGAACGCCACCTCCGAGATGGGAACCTTCCGCGACGACCGTCGGCTCACGGATTCGCAAGTCCGTACGATCCAGCAGTGGGTCGCCGGCGGCATGTCAGAAGGCGATCCGAAGAAACTCCCGGCACTACGACCATTCACGCCAGGATGGCAATTGGGACAGCCGGACCTTGTCGTGAAAATGAGCGAGCCATTTGAACTTCCAGCCGATGGTCCCGACGTATTCCGTAATTTCGCCATCAAACTCAATCTGAAGAAGGACCAGTGGGTCAAGGCGATAGAATTCCGCTCATCGGCACGCTCATCGCATCATGCCCTCTTCTTTCTCGATCAGACGGGACAGGCCGTCAAAATGGATGAAGCCGATCCAGCGCCCGGTTTTGCCGGAATGAGCTTTCTCGCGACGAATGCTGGAGGTAATGGCGACGCGTCCGGTCGTGCTGCGACCTTGCTGCAGCGGTTGCAAAGCCGCAACGTGCTGGATGCGACGCGATCGAGTCTCGGCGGCTGGGCCGTCGGCGGTACGCCTCAACCGTTGCCCGAAGGCCTGGCGCGACCATTGCCTCAGGATTCGGACTTTGTGTTGCAGATGCACTTTCATCCGACAGGTAAGGTGGAAAAGGAGCAGGCCACGATCGGACTCTACTTCGCGGACGCACCGCCAAAGCGCACGCTGACCGCATTGCAGATGCCCCCGCTGTTTGGCGCACTGGCTGGCATTGATATTCCTGCCGGCGAGAAGCATTTCGTCATCCGGGATTCTTTCGTGTTGCCTGTCGATGTTGAAGTGGTGAGTGTGGGAGGCCATGCCCACTATCTCTCAAAGACGATGCGCATGACCGCCACGTTGCCCGGTGGGACGGCACGCGAACTCATGGGAATTCCCGACTGGAAATTCAACTGGCAGGAGCGCTATTACTTCAAGGAGTTGGTGAAACTGCCGAAGGGAACCCGTCTTGACGTGGAGATTTCCTACGACAATTCGCGCGACAATCCCAGCAATCCGAACAGTCCTCCGAAACGAGTGACCTTTGGACAACAGTCCACCGACGAAATGGGAGCTATAACCATCGAGATGGTTCCTGTGAATGAGCCGGATCTTCCCGTGTATGCTTCCGCCCTTCAGCAGCACCTGCAGCAGGCAGTCCTCGGGCGCGTAGCTGCCGGACTGCAGGGAGCACGGGGCGGGCAATAGTGACAGAAACGCTATAATGCCGGGTATGCATTCCCGGCATCGAAGAATTCCGTATGTGATCGCACTCCTGTTCACCCTGATTGTGTGCCTGGCTCCCGTTCGGGCAGCAGATACGCTTCCGGCTCGACTCAGTGATGAAGAATTCTGGAAACTGGTTTCGAGCATGTCGGAGCCGGACGGTTCGTTCATCTCCGATAATTACGTTTCCAACGAGCGGTCCTATCAGGACGTCTTTGAAGATCTGGCGAAGGGACACCAGCCATCGAGCGCTTACATCGGCGTGGGTCCCGAACAGAACTTCACGTACATCCTGGCGCTGAAGCCGAAGATCGCGTTCATTGTGGACATCCGCCGGCAGAACCTGATCGAACACCTGATGTATAAGGCACTGTTCGAACTTTCGGCCGATCGTGCCGAGTTCCTGTCTCGCCTGTTCTCGCGGCCGCTGCCCAGGGATCTGGACAGGAGCGCAGGGATAGGAAACCTACTGGATGCGCTCGGCCCACAGCCGGCGAATCTGGAGACTTTCGAAAAAAATCTTGATGCCATTGAAAACCATCTGATCAAGGATCACGGATTTTCGCTCAGTCCCTCGGATCTGGTGAGCTTGCAAAAAGTCTATCTGGCTTTTCGCGCAGGAGGGCCGTCACTAACGTACAACGGTCCTACAGCCTCTCCGGGAGTCATGCCGGGATTTGGTGAAATCGTCAGAGTGACGGCACGAGACGGAATCAACCGGGGATTTCTCGCAAATGATGAAAACTACCAAACGATTCGTGAACTCCAGAAGAAGAATCTCCTGATTCCGGTTGTTGGGGATTTTGCCGGACCGCACGCGTTGAAATCCGTCGCGGAGTATTTGAACAATCACAGTGCGACGGTCAGCGCGTTCTACACTTCGAACGTGGAGCAGTATCTGTTTTTGAACAACGTATGGAAGGAATTCTATGGGAATGTAGCGGCCCTTCCCGTCAATTCCAACAGCATCTTCGTCCGCGGTGTCATCGTTTCGGTAGGCGGGGAATACTCATCTTCTCCTGTACTCCCCCCAACGTCTCACTATGAAACCGGGCTATTTTCCATTCCCGACCTCGTCCAGGAATTCAGGAAGGGAACTGTTCTGGCATACAGCGACATCGTGAGTCATCGTCTGTAAGGTAAACCAACAAGCGGGATGCCGCCAGGAAGACGATACTCCTGTTAATCCACCCCAAGTCATTCCAGTTTAGATTCTTAGGAAAAAGTCGGCTGGCAACCGACCGGTCTGTAAGTTGTTCCGACAATCCTTCCCGTCGTTCGATGGCCGGACGTTTCCTGGAATCCATTCCCACTCGGTATCAGTGACAGAACAAGTCCTTCGATGCGTGCATTCGGAAATGTCTCTTTGCCGCACAACCCGCTCAAACAACGTCGGAAAAATTGACATCATACAGAAAAACGTCACCTCCCCATCGTCCTGGCCTTCACTCTCGGGTGTGAGGATGGAAGAGTTAGTCGATTAGTATCATTTACTTATTAGAAACCGGCCGATCTGCCCCATGCCTGCCACCGGATGTCAATTAATTGGCCTTCTCCGTGCAGGAGTTGTACTCCAAGCGTCGCTGGAGCTACGCCGCGATTTGGAAATTCAAGGATGAATTGGAGGATCGATGATCGCGAAACACAGATTTTTGCTGATACTTTGCCTGATTGCATTCGTATCGGCTCCGGGCTTTGCCGCTGCTATTGTTCCTGGTTTTAACACGACCAGTGATGGCAGGAATGACGATGGCACATGGACGGCGCCGACAGGTTGTTCCAACGCCGCGGCCGGCGGAACGTGCGCAGGGACGGCCGTTCCTTTGGGAATGACACTCAACTTTTTTGGGGCGAATTTTACCAGTGCCTACATTAATACCAACGGCAACATCACCTTTGATGCGCCCTTAAGCACCTTCACGCCTTTTGGACTAACGTCCACCAACCGTCAAATCATTGCTCCCTTTTTTGCCGATGTCGATACGAGGAACCTTGCGAGCGGAGTGGTGACTTTTGGAAACGGCATTTTCGACGGACATAGCGCTTTCGGAGTCAACTGGATTGGCGTTGGCTATTTCGCCGCAAAGGTCGATAAAACCGACAGTTTTCAGCTCCTCCTCGTGGACCGCACCGACACCGGGGTTGGAAATTTCGACATCGTTCTCAACTATGACAACATGGACTGGGAATCCGGTGACGCCAGCGGTGGAACTAATGGTTTAGGCGGCTTTTCTGCGCGCGTCGGATTCTCCAATGGAACCGGAAATCCGGGAACATCGTTTGAACTGCCGGGTTCGGCCGTCCCTGGTGCTCTTATTGACGGTGGCGTGAACGCGCTGACTACGCACAGTCTCAATAGCAACGTGGAGGGCCGATACATCTTCACGGCTCGCAACGGAAGCATTCCGTCGGCAGTACCTGAACCAGGATCTTTGCTGTACCTCGGAGCAGGATTGCCGGCGTTGCTTGCTCTTTACCGCCGCCGCAAATAAATGAAACGTAGCAGTGGCCTATAAAGAAATCCCTCTCCCAACGGGAGAGGGTGGCCGAAGGCC
>JBGPBY010000303.1:0-8816 GCA_041481485.1 Terriglobia bacterium | reverse complement strand
GAGGAATGCAGGCCTCTCAATTGTGGGCGGTCATAGACCGCCCCTACAGTTGCTCAATTCGACAGATGCGAGCGTCGACAAGCGAAGATGCCTGGTTCAACACTTTCGCGAAGAGCGGATCCCGCAACACTCAAATTCAGCAATTGTCTTGCCTGAAAAATCTAGAAAAATCCAAGATATGCCAGGATCAAGCAACAATTCGAAACTGTCAGCACCAGTGCCGGCTATCAGGAGACTTTCAGCAGCTCGACTTCAAAGTCCAGCGTGGCATTCGGAGGAATCACTCCGCCCGCTCCGCGGGCGCCGTATCCGAGAGCCGGTGGGATGATCAGTTCGCGCTTGCCGCCAACCTTCATTCCCGTCAGGCCTTCTTCCCAGCCGGGAATTACTTCATGCGCCCCGATCTTCAGATCGATGGTTCCTTTGTCGAACTCCGAACCGCGCTTGTTGTTCACATACAACCACCCATCGTATTTCACATTGACCGTTTTACCGCTGAGCGCCACCAGTCCGTCGCCCACCTTGATATCCATGTATTGGAGACCGGATGCGGTCTTGACCATCGTGGGTTGAGCGGGCGCGGGTGCCTTCGCCGCAGGTGCTGCTGCCGGCGTGGTTGAACGAGCTCCCGTCTGCGAGAACATAACGGCTGTTGAAATGATCAGTGCTCCAAGGACAAAAATTATTTTTCGCATGTGACGCGAATCCTCCTGAAAACTTTTGACTGCCAGTTTAATCGAATCACTCCGCCATCCGCAGCATTTCCACAACGAGCGGCTCGCCCATCATCAATCCTTTTCGCTTCGGCTTGTATGTAATGGCAACCGAACCGCGGATTGGCGTCTCACCGCACGCAATGAAATTGATGGCCTCGCCATTGTCCGCGACCCAGTCGACTCGTTCTGGAGTATCGGTATGGAGGTTTTCGATACGTTCGTCCACGCCCCTGGTACCAAGCTTGATGTAAATCGTCATCCCCTTCGTACATTCGACTTTGGTGATGGCGCCGCGCACCACTTTCCCTGGGGCCTGGGCTCGCGCCGTCTTTGCCAGGTCCTTCCGATCATCTTTTGAAACGAGGCGAATGGTGAACCCCTGTTCGGCATCATTTCCGGAGTCGCCGCCGGCAATTCCTCCGAACGCGGCTCTTTGTTCCGCTGTGAGACCCAACTGATTGAGAAGAACGCGCGCCTCTTCCTTCATACGGTTATCGGCACTGCCGCTGAAAATGAGGCGTTGAAGGATCCATCCGGCAGTGGGTTTCTGACCGCCTTCCGCTGCGGTTTTCGCCATTTCCAGCAGCAAGCTTTCGCGGCCGGGTGCGCGCTTGAGGCCGTCCAGCAGCAGCCTGGCCGACGCATTGAGATCGCCATGTGCGAGACGTTGCGTTTCCGCCAGCAACTCGGATGTCTCTACGAACTCCGGCGCAATCTTCACCGATCGGGTTAACGCAGTGCGCATTTCTGCCAGTGCATCATTGGACAAATCCACGCCCGACTCTCTGGCATGCCTGCGAATGAGTGACGCATCGTAGTAGTACGGCAGATAGCTGCCCGGATCCACGCTCAACGCTTTATCGAGGAAGTCCTGCGCGGCGGCATATTCGTGTTGCGCCGATTTGACGGCGCCCAACGATGTGTATGCCGCGGCCTCTTTTTCATCCAGAGTGAACGCGTTTCGAAGATGCGATTCCGCCTCTTCCAAGCGGCCACTGTGGAACAGAAGATCGCCGCGATACGCTTCCGACTGGGCTTCTGTAAGCAGGCGAACCGGCAGAATTTCAACCGCGGCGCGTATCGTGTCGAAATTTACCGGTAACTTCAGCGGAGCCGGTTCGTTGGCATAAAGGACTGCGATCAATCTCTTGTTTGGATCCAGCGACAGAGCGGTGAATGTCACGCTCCAGCCCCTGAGTCTGGAAACCTGAATGTGCCGGCGGAAGTTTTCTTCAAAGGTCGGAATGGGTAATTTGAATGCGTCCCGAAAGCTTTCTGCGACGGGCCTGCCATCTGCCATGTTGTTGATCAACTTCAGTGTGGCAGTGATGCGGCGGTTTTGAAGCAGGTACTCGAATAGCGCGCAGGACTCCGCGGCGAAGAAGTTTTTCGTGTCCGAATTCATGGTGGTGAAGTCGGCTGCGGACATCGTGAACAGGAACGAGAGGGGAATGAGATCCTTATTCGTCAACTTCTTCTTGTAGTCATCCAAACCCATCTTGATGACGCGATCGTTGCCCATCCGCCCGATTTGAAACGAACTGAAATACTCGCCGAGCGCTTCCTGAAACCAGAGCGGCACAGGGTTCATGCTGTCGCGTGCGAACTCGCGGACCAGTCCGCGGATAATGTCGTGGGAGAGATGGTCTCCCGAAGTGAGAACCAGATAATTGATGTCGGGGTTCTGCTGGAAAACCGGCCGGTCACTGGCGTTGCCTGCTTCGTCCAGCGGTCCGAACTGTTTTATCGACTGGCTGCTGCGGAAAACAACGATTCTTGTGGGGACGATGGTAAGTATGCGCAGTGGAGCCATCGCGTTGCCCTCAAATGTTGCGGAATGGAATCAGCAGAGACAAACGAACGTCTCCAGGACGCCAGCAAGCATAAACGAGGGGGCCGCCGAGATCCACTTTCAACGTTGCTTATCATTTGCCGTTGGGACCTCAGGGGACAATGACGAACTAATTTGAAGGCACCGGTATGACGATTTCTAACAGAAAAAGGTCTGTGGGAGCTTCAGACGTTTAGATCGGTCTCCGCACAAGGGCCGGAGACCGAACCTTACAATTAGTACCGGTCGCCGCCTCGGTTGGCACGACCCCCGCGATTGTCGCCGCGATAACCTCCGCCTCCACCACCGGCAAAGTCCCGTCTAACCATGGGTTTTGCTTCGTTAACGGTCAGAGCCCGTCCATCGAGCTGGGCCCCACTCATTTCGGCAATGGCCTTTTCAGCGCTGTCTTCGCTCATTTCCACAAAACCGAAACCTTTCGAGCGTCCGGTGTCGCGGTCCGTAATGATGTGAACGGATTCGACCGGGCCGAACTGTTCAAAGGCCGTGCGAACATCGTTCTCTGTGGTTTGAAAAGACAAATTGCCGACAAACATTTTCTTGGACATGATTCGTAGCACCTCAAGATGATTTTCGGGACGTTGATCCATAGCCGATTGCTTCGGGCCGCGATCGGCGGGGATTCAGCATTCCGAGTGGAAACGATTTTGTTTAGCAGCTCAATCAACTTCCGCGGCATTGTCCGATTGCTGCCACTCGCTTGGCTCCTCAAGCACGTTGCTGGCCTTCGGATGGATGTTCTCAGTGGCTGATAATGGCAGGGACTTTCCCTCTGGTGGACAACTTGCGACCGGACACACGGGCACAATGTGGCATTCAACGTTTCATCTACTCTCTGCTTTTATGATTCTCTTCGAAGCCGAGGCTAATTGGACCTGTCAAACAATACGGGAGCGCCGAAGATCGTTTTCATCCCGTGCGATCTGTCTGTTGTTTTCTTTACCCCCGGCTCACGCCGGGGGCTAAGGAACTGCCGCCGCTAACGCGGCTGGGAACGCAAACTTGAGTTGGTTTGCAATCCGCGATAGTGTAACCCCGAATTCTTCGTGGAGGCAGAGCATGAAACGAGTCCTATTCTTGGCCGGCATTGCCATTGTCTTGCTTGCGGTGCGCATCGAGGCGCACCACTCTTTTGCGGCGACTTATTTTGAAGACAAGACGACGCAGATCGAAGGGAAGCTCGTGCAGTTCCAGTTTCGAAACCCTCACTCCTTCATCCAGGTCGAAGTGAAGGATGCGAAGGGCGAAGTCGAACGCTGGTCGATCGAATGGGGAGGCGCAGCTCAGCTGGGAAGCCAGGGCATCACGAGTGCAACGCTCAAATACGGAGACATCGTTACTATCAACGGAAACCCGGGACGCGTTGCAGAGGACCATCGCATTCGGATGCTGTGGCTGCGCCGCAAGTCCGACAATTTTGGCTGGGGACAGAAGCCCGGAGAGGTCACCAATTAAATGCCCATCCAGGGCTTAAAGACATTGGGCGGATTCCTGCTGGCGCTGCTCTTTGTCACTCCCGCCTATGCGCAGCTCAGCATCGTCGGCGAGTGGGTCGGCCGCTATCATGAAGATGCCGGAGATCGCATTCTCGGCGACGTGCAGGGAGATTTCACCGGCGTTCCTATCAATGAAGCAGCTCGCCGCTATGCCGATGCGTATGATGTGCGGCGCGTGAGTCTTCTGGAGCACCAGTGCGAACCTTACAGCCTCCCGCACATCTATCGCGGACCGCTGCAGTTCCGAATCTGGGAAGAAAAAGATCCCGCCACGCAGGAAATCATTGCGTACAAGATTTACATCGGCACATACCAGCAGTACCGAACGATCTGGATGGACGGCCGGCCGCATCCACCCGATTACGCGCCCCACACGTTCATGGGATTCTCCACCGGTCAGTGGAACGGCGATGTTCTTACCGTAAAAACCACGCACATCAAGAAAGAGTTTTATCGACGCAGCGGACTTCCCAGCAGCGACCTGACGACAGTCGTTGAACACTATATCCGGCACGGAAATCTGCTCTCTCATGTGCTGATCATCACGGATCCTGTCTACCTCACCGAGCCTTTCGTCAACAGTCAGGAATTCACGTTGATGGACCGCGGAAATCAGAACTGGCTATACAACTGTGAGTACGTGATGGAAGTGCCGATGGACCAGACGAAGGTTCCGCACTACCTGCCGGGAACAAATCCTTTCGAGGCAGACTTCGCAAAAAAGTTCGGGCTGCCCCTCGCTGCAGTCTGGGGCGGCGCGGAAACGACATATCCGGAATACATGACCAAACTCGCCGCGGGAAACCCGGCGACAACGTTGAAGAATACGCCGCCGGCCGCTCCGCCCGCCAATGAAGTCCGAAACGAAATCGAAACGGTTCACGTGAAGGGCAACGTCTACATGCTTGTCGGTGCTGGAGCGAACATCGCAGTGCAGATCGGAGACGAAGGCGTTCTTGTCGTGGATACCGGTGCCGCAGCTACACGTGAGAAGGTCCTCGCTGCGATACGAAAGCTTTCGACGAAACCTATTCGGTGGATCATCAACACGAGTCCGGACCCGGATCACACGGGCGGCAACGAAATGATTTCGCAGGCCGGAGAGACGGTGAACGGCAATCCCGCGGCAATTATTGCCCATGAAGGCGCGCTCGCGCGAATGACCGAGACGTCGCGGCCGGTCACCGAACTGCCCCTCAATACATATTTCGAAGAATCGCGTGACTTTGCGTTCAACAACGAGGCGGTGTTCCTGTATCACTATCCCAAAGGACACACGGGCGGCGATTCCTTTGTGTATTTCAGGGGGTCGGATGTTCTCGTCAGCGGCGACACATTTCTCACGACAACCTATCCGGTAATCGATGCCGAGTCGGGTGGCGGCGTCGACGGTTTTCTGGCGAGCCTGAACAAGCAACTCGCGATTGCCGTGCCGAACTATCTGCAGGAAGGTGGCACATATATCATCCCCGGTCATGGCCGCATTTGCGACGAGGCCGATCTCGTCGAATATCGGGACATGATCTACATCATCCGCGATCGCATTCAGGACATGGTGAAGAAGGGAATGACGCTGGACCAGGTGAAGGCCGCGCGTCCGACGCTCGACTATGACGGACGCTATGGTGTGGAAAGCGGCACGAAGTTTGTGGAAGCGGTCTACAAGATTTTGAGCGTGAAGAAATGAAATCGGGTTTAAGGAATCTCCTTATCGCAGTCGGCATTTGTTGCGCCGTTACCTCGGGGCTGTTCGCGCAGGCGCGCGGACGAGGCGCGGCCAACGCGAGAGCGTCGGCGCCGGCCGATCTCACCGGCTACTGGGTTGCGGTGGTCAGCGAGGACTGGCGACATCGCATCGAGACCCCGAAGAAGGGCGATTACGAAAGTGTGCCGTTGAATCAGGCCGGCAGAGGGGCAGCCGACGCGTGGGATCTCGCAAAGGACGATGCGGCGGGCTTGCAGTGCAAGGCGTTCGGCGTCGGAGGCATCATGCGTCAGCCCACCCGGTTGCACATCACATGGCAGGACGACAATACCCTGAAGATGGATTTTGACGCGGGCACGCAAACGCGCGTGCTGAATTTCGATCCGGCCAAACAGCCGGCCGGTGAAAAGACCTGGCAAGGCTTTTCGACGGCGCAGTGGGAAGGGCCTGGTGTGGGACGTGGCGCGGCAACGGTGCGCGCCCAGATCGGCAACAGCGCCGGCCCGATCGCCCCGGGCGGCGGAGGCAGGGGACAGCGTGGCGGCCCGGCTCTCGCGGAGTCCATCAGCCGCGGCGGCTCGCTGAAGGTGGTGACGGCAAATTTCAGGGAAGGCTATCTCCGGAAAAACGGCGTGCCGTACAGCGAAACCGCAGCCATCACGGAGTACATCCATCGGCTGCCGTCGGATCCGGGTGAGCCTGTTTGGCTACTGGTCATCACCGCGATTGAAGACTCGAAGTATCTGACGCAACCCTTCTACACCAGCACGCAGTTCAAGCTTGAGCCCGACGGTTCGAAGTGGGCGCCGACCCCCTGTAAAACGCCCGCACCTCCGAAGTAGTTCCGTGGATTGTGGGAACGGAGCACGTCGTCCGACTTGATGATTATTACTTAATAAGAGTAGTACCGATAGCAAGAAGGGAGTTAGCTCTATGCCGCGATATTTGAGACTTCTCAATGTGATGACAGTTGTCCTTGGGACCTTCTTGCTCTCTTTGTTTGCGTTCTCACAAACCACTCGATTTCAAATGGACGGGCCACTTCCGGCAAAAGGACCGGCCGAATTGATCGCTAAAGCTCCAGTGATTGTCGAAGTGACTGTACAGTCAGTGTTTCCAGCGGAGATAGCGCCTTACGGGTTAAATGGAAGACTGCAGACAGATGTTGTATTGAGAGTGGACCGAATAATGAAGGGCGCTAATATCGTGCAGCAGGCAGTAGTTTCACAGTGGGGAGGGACAGTTCAGGGTCGCAGCGACCTTCCCGTTCAATATTCCATAATGCAACCGAACGAGCGTTACGTTGTGATGCTGTCTCCAATATCGGGCTCCAGCAACTCTTCTCGAGCGGGAATTCCTAGATACGATCTATGGGGTGCGTTTTTCGGGTTAATTCGTCTAGATGGGGACAACCTGGGATTCAGTGCAGGCGTACCAAAGGGATGGCAATCTGTCTTTGGAGGAATGGGAACCTCAGGGATGATTATCGAAGCTGTAAACGCTATGATTGGTCAAAAGCAATAGGTTCCAGCCTGGCGATGACCTGAAGTTACGCAGCGGCGTTCATGACGCGGACATGGTTGCTATCGGCCGCATATTTTAGGATCGCAACGTCCGAAGTCGCAAAGGTTGCGTCCAGCAGTCGGGCTGTTGCGACAAGCAGGCGATCCATTGGGTCGGCCAGCTCCGCCCGTGTTATCTGGCCTGCATCGAGCGCAACTGCAACCGACAATTCCGCGACACGGAGCCCATTGGTGTCGAGCGCTTCGTATACCCACTGCTCAATCGGCCGCGCCAGTTTGAGGCGTCCAGCAGCGCACAATGCGGTGATTTCAAAAATTGAAGCCGGGGATATGCGAATCCGATCCCGTGCCGAGGCGAGCTCGACGGAACGGCGGGTTCGGCGGCCTATACGTTTGGCCGCACCTTCCACGCTCCAGATCCAAACATGCGTGTCGAGCAATAACAAGCTATGCGCGGTTGATATCGTACTCGCCATCGACTGGATCGAACGGGCGGTCGTAACGCAGCACCGATCCCTTCATAGATCCGAAAAACGAACGACCGGTTTTGGTGGGCTGGCAGGGACATACTCGAGCAACGGGTTTGCCGTGTTTTGTGACAATGCATTCGTTTCCCGTTTCCCGGACACGGTCGAGGATTTCGAGACACGTAGTCTTGAATTGAGCTGCCGCAATGTAGTTTCCGCCGCTGGACCTGGCTTTTTTATCTGCTGAACGAACCCGCATGACCACAATAATACGACCACTTTGGCTTGCCTCAAGAGTGAATTGGCGAGCTGGGGACACCGTGCCAAATTCTACGACGGCAGTTACTTGGGCGCAGGGATATCGTTGGATGCGGTGCGGCGTTTGAATTTCCAGCGGCCGTCCTCGCGAATCAGAAGATCGTCGTAGCGGCCTGCTTGCGAGATGGTGGGCTTGCCGTCGGCGCCGGGAACGATAAATGTCCAACGGGACCATGCCGTGGCGGAGTCCCCATTCACGACGATCTCGAAGTTCGATAGGATGTGATAGGTATTTGTCCGGTTAGGACCGGTACCCAGATTCTTTTGCATGAATTCGAGAATTGCTGCGGGTCCCTTTGCAGTACCAAATCCACCCACCCATTCTCCTTCTTTTGCAAACAGCTTGGAATAAGCCGCAAGATCGCGCGAGTCGAGAAGACGGCCGTAGTCCAGCAGGAGCGTCCGGATTTCCTCCAGGTCTTCGAGCCGTTGCAGACGCGACGCCATCGACGCATCCGCCTGTCCCCCGCGCTGCTGCTGCGCGGCAGCGATGCCGCTGGAGAACAAAATGGCGAGAACAGAGACTGTCCCAATCCTCAAAATCCTTGAAGCCATTGTCATAAAAGTTCTCCTTGCCGCCGTCGGTTTTTCATGAATGCTAACAGAAATCCGGTACTCGCGATCAGGCGAAACAGTCCATGCGAGTTCCCGCGCTTCCCACCCTCCGCGGGTCTGGGCGTCCTCACTTGCAACTGTCCGTTGATTTGTTGTCCGTTGATTAATGGACCTGGTGACATTG
>JBGPBY010000302.1:0-8848 GCA_041481485.1 Terriglobia bacterium | reverse complement strand
CATTTACTTCCACTGCGGCGGTCTGGACTTGGCGCCGTGACCCACTAAAAACCCGGAAGAGCCTAAATTGTGGGCGGTCATAGACCGCCCCTACATTGGGGAGTCGCATTCATTCACACGATTTCAGACTGAGGGATTGCGCGCGGTCATAGACCGCCCCTACAGTCGGAATCGCATTCACTGAAATGTTTTGGGGCTTACCGCCATCACCGTTGTAAATCCGATTTTCGCTTGAACCCTCATCCGGAGGAATTTTATGCATGAGAATGTCGTTAAAACGGTGCCGGAAATCATCAGGGCCGCTTCTGCCACAAACCTCGGAATCCTCGCGCTGTTGATCCTGGTGCTGGCGCTGTTTGGATTCTATTTCTTTCGGAAATCCGGAACGGGATACCAGCTTGTGGTCTTTGTCTTGATGTTTGCTGGGGTTTCAGCATTCGGGTTCTCCGCGATTACGGTCCAGAGGGACGATTCCCTCCACACTGTGACCATCCCGGACCTGCGATTGAGTCTTCTCTTTATGGGACCGCTGGCAGCGAATCCCAGCCGCGCCCATGTGACGGCCTACGTGGAGAAGAAGTCGTCAGGGAAACGCGAACCACGCCCGGATATTGTGGGCCATCCCGGACCCGGCGGCATGTATCTGGACTTCACCCATCTTGCGGTAGGCGACATCATTTCCGTGGAGGTGGAAGATCAGGGCAAGAAGTGGCAGAGCTTCGATATGCCGATGCTTCAGGCGAATTTACAAATGAATCTTCAGGAGCCGTGAATTCCATGAAACCCAGAATATTGATTGCAGTGTTCGCCATATTTCTTTCGCTGTGTTTTCCCCTGGTTGGCGCAGATGGAAAAATCACGGTCTCGAATACGTCGAAGTCCATGGGCGACGGCCGCTGGGACTGGACGATTTTCATCAAAGCGGAAAAGCCGGTCCTGGACAAGATTCAATGTGTCGAGTACACACTTCATCCCAGCTTTCCCAATCCTATTCGGAAGGTCTGTTCAGCCGGCATCCCAGCTCAAGCGTTTGCTCTCAGTTCCAACGGCTGGGGAACATTCGCAATCAAGGTGCGCGTGCTCTATCGCGATAACAGCGTGCAGCAACTGCAATACAACCTGGTTCTCAAATGATCGCTGCGGTTTGGGGGAAAGTCCCCTCCTCAGCTGAGGAGGGGACTTTCCCCGCATATCCCGCAATTTATTCTGATTTATGAATATTCTAGACGCCATCATCTGGATCTGAACGCCTGAGCGCGCTCAGCTCGCCCTTTTGCGGGTAATTCCCAGACGCGCCATCCGGCTCTCCAAAGTGGTTGGCTTCAGTCCCAATCGCTCGGCCGCGCCGCCGACTCCGCGGACCCGCCATTCCGTACTGTCGAGAACGAAGCGGATGTGTTCCACCTCAATCGCGGACAGGGTCATGCTCACCTGTGCCGAGGGTCGGCTTGTCGAGCGCGGCGCTGGAACCACAAGCTGCCTTCCCTTGGCGACAATGACCGCCCGTTCGATGACATTGCGAAGTTCACGGATATTGCCGGGCCACGAATAGCGCTGTAACTCACAGAGACTTTCCCTGGAGACCGAATCGATCGGCTTGGCCAACATGGTCGAAAATTCATCGACGAAACTCCATACCAGCGCAGGTATGTCTTCAATGCGCTCGCGGAGCGGCGGCACCACAATGGGAAATACATTGAGTCGATAGAAGAGATCTTCACGAAACGTCTTGTCCCGAACGGCCTCGTCGATGTTCCGGTTCGTTGCCGCGATGATGCGGACGTCCACGGGAATCGGCTGTGTGCTTCCCAGGCGCTCAATGACGCGCTCCTGAAGGGCGCGCAGCAGTTTGACTTGAATTTCCATGGGCAGGTCAGCGATTTCATCGAGAAACAGAGTGGATTCGTGGGCGGCTTCAAAGCGCCCGATTTGTCGAGACAGCGCACCGGTGTAGGCGCCACGCTCGCGGCCAAACAATTCGCTTTCGATGAGGGCAGTTGGGATTGCCGCGCAATTGACGCGGACCATCCGGCGCTGGCGGCGTGGACTGGAATCGTGAATCGCCTTTGCCATGACTTCCTTGCCGGTGCCGGTTTCTCCAAGCAGCAGGACCGTTGCGGGAGTCGGAGCGACCTGTTCGATTTGAGCCAGCACCTGGCGGATAGCAGAGCTTTCGGAAACAATAGGCCGTGACTCACTGAGCATGCAGGTACTGATAGCAAGCGCAGGAGGAATGTGACAATACAGTGGATTGTGTAGGAGCAGGGGCGGCACTGCGTGAATAGGCAGGGTGTGCCGTGAATAAATATGAACGCCGCGTAGCGGCTACCGAATAGAGCCACGGAGTGGCGGCATTTCCTTAGCCACCGGCGTCAGCCGGTGGAATTTAAGCTCAAAAACCAAATAAGCCTCGTAGCGGCGACAGATCAAGAAAATTTCTGGATCTGTCGTGCCTAACGGCACTCAATTCTTCGTGGATTGATATCCCACCGGCTAACGCCGGTGGCTATGGAGAGTGCCGCCGCTTACGCGGCTGGGAACACAATGCCCCTAATACGCTTCGACCTCGGTGATTCGACTAAACGAGTTCAACGCATTGGTGACGTTCACTCGAATGCTGGTCGTGGTCACCGATGGGAATGCGATCCGCTGCCACACCAGGTTATTCCCGCTAATATTCCCGTTCGGAATATCCACCCAAATGGTTCCGTTCCAATACTGCAGCTGGAAGTTGGTAATTCCATAAAGCGTGAACGTCATCGCCGGTGTTGGTTCAATGGGAGCGGCGTAATTGTCCTGAACCGTAAAGACATCGATTTCACTGATCTTCTTTGCGCCCGCAAAATCGATTTCCAGCCAGTCCGGGAACAGTCCCGGCGTCGCATCGTTCCAACCGCCGTTATTGCCCCACGCCACTCCCTTGCGATCGCCGTCGATTGCGCCGCCAGCGGCAAATGCCGCGTTGTACGCCGACGATGCCACTACCGTCGCACCGTTGGCTGCCGAAGCCACGTTGGGGGCCGCGTTTCCGACCGTGGCGTCTGTAGTAAATGACCACCACGTTCCGTTGTTGGCTTCTGTGCTGCTCGTGGCGTTGAGAGCACGAACCTGCCAGTAATATGTCCCGGCGTTCAGACCGCCCAGCGTGACGCTGGAACCGGTGGTGACGCTGACCCAGTTCGAGTCACAGGCATTGTTGTTGGTCGAATCGATACAGTATTCGTAGCCCGTCGCATCGCTGCTGCCACTCCAGCTGAGCGTCGGAACCAGAGATTGTCCTGCCGCTCCATTCGCCGGACTGGTTTTTACAAATGCCCCGGGGCCGACATGAAGACCCGAATACGCTTCCACTTCAGTGATTCGGCTGTATTGGGCAAGCGCACCTGTTATGAATATGCGAATACGCGAGGTCGTGACGGGAGCAAACACGAATTGCCGCCACACCTGATTATTGCCGGTGATTTCTCCGCCAGAAACGGTGATCCATGTGGATCCATTCCAGTATTGCGCCTGAAACGCGGTAAGACCATAAAGCGTAAACGGCATTCCCAACGCCGGCTCGACCGGGTGGGCATAGTCATCCTGAACCGTGAATACATCGATTTCATCGATGGTTTGCGAACCGGCAAAATCCACTTGCAGCCAGTCGGGATAGCCGTCGGGCGTGTCGTCGTTCCAGCCTCCGTGATTGCCCCATAACAACCCTTTGCGATCGCCGTTTATTGCGCCGGCCGGCTCATACATGTTCGTGAAGATCGACGACGATGCGCTTGCTGTGGCGCCTTTTGCCGCAGCCGCAACGTTGACACGGGACGCAAATGCCGTTGCAAAACTCGACCAGGCGCCGGAATCCGCATAGACCACGCCAATCGCATTGCTCGCGCGCACCTGCCAGTAATAGGTCGTGGATTCATTCAGATTCACCGGGACGCTGGTACCGGCGGCACTGATCCAGCTGGTATCGCAGTTGTTGTTATTGCTCGTGTCGATGCAATACTCATAGCTGGTCGCGCCGCTGCTCGAAGACCAGTTCAGCGTCAGCGCAAGGGGCTGCGCCGTGGCGGCACTGGCGGGAGCGATCTTGGTCAACGGACCGGGCAGACTGCCACCGAGATCAATATCCGAATACGCTTCCACTTCGGTGAGCCGGCTGTAGTTGGCCCATGCGCCAGTGACAACGACGCGAATCTTCGACGTCGTCAGTGGCAGAAAGCCAATTTGGCGCCACACTTGATTGCTGCTGCTAATGCTGGCTCCCGGAATATCGACCCACGAAAATCCACTCCAGTACTGGAGCTGAAATTCGTCGACTCCATACTTCGTAAAAGTCATGCCCTGAAATGGCTCGATGGGATGGTCAAAGTCATCCTGCAATGTATAGACATCAATCTCATCGATGGTCTGAGGACCGGCAAAGTCGACCTGCAGCCAGTCGGGAAATTGATCCCCCGTTCCGTCATTCCAGCCGCCGCCATTGCCCCAGGACGTTCCGCGGCGATCGCCATTGATCGCGGCGGTTGGGAGAAAATTTGAATTTACCGAAGACGAAGCGGACGCCACAGCGCCAGTGGCCGCGGCCGCGACATTCAACGGACTGGAAAACGTCGTGGTAAAACTCGACCAGGTTCCATTGTCGGCTTCAATGGGCCCGGAACTATTGCGCCCGCGCACCTGCCAATAATAGGTCGTCGACGGATTCAATCCGCCGACAATGACGCTGGTTCCTGCAACAGTTTTCCAGCCGGTGTCACAAGTGTTGTTGCCGGTGGTGTCGATGCAGTATTCATAGCTCGTGGCATCGCCGCCGGTTCCCCACTGCAGAGTTGGAACTCGCGGTACTCCCACGGCTGCAGGCGACGGGCTGCTTTTCACAATCGGGCCGGAGGCAGGTGGGGGTTCGACGTGCAGAGTCCAGATTGCCCAATTGTCGTGATCACCAGAGTCCAGGTTTGAAATATCGACGGGGTAGTCCAAATAGGAAACCAGGTCTTTCTGGTGATCGATATCGTTGTGATAATTGGAATATAGGACGGTCGGAGTCGGAGTCAGGGGATCGGCAAACGATCCAAGTACGATGGCAAAGGAAGTCCAGATATCACATCCGGTGCTGCCCAGATTGAGCGGGCATCCAAACGTCAGGTCGGGGTGGGTGTTCAGCGGATGCGTCCCCTGATCATTCAACACCAGAACCTGCAGTGCCTGACTCGCCAATTCGGCGTCATCCTCGTCGTTGAACGGTGCGAAATGAGCCTCATCGCAGGCCCCGCCGTAGGCAACGGCGCACGTACCATCGAGGAACTTCACGTCATAAAAGGTTGTCCCGACGAGAACCCGATTGGCACCAATCAAAATGTCGTCGCTGTTGAAAACCAATTGAACCGGAGACGGCAATAGAATCGTCGTCGGATCGCTGGCGGTATCGTTTGCGAAGTTGTCTTCGCCACCGCCGGATACGGTTGCAGAGTTCGCCGCTGAAAGAGAACCTCCCGGCACATTGACGGTCAGCGTGATCGCGGGATATTGCAGGCCTGGATCCAGAATATCGTTTCGGCTGCAGGGCCCTGCAGGTTGCGCGCAGTTCCAGCCATCTCCATTGCTGGATGTTGCGATCAGGCCGGAGGACAGTTCGTTCGATACGGTGACCGTTCCGATGGTTGGCAACGTCCCGACGTTGCTTGCCACAATGGAGAATGCCGCACCGATCTGACCCTGAGTGAAATTTCCTGCGTGGGATTTGGAGATCGTCATGTCTGGGGCCGGGAGCGGGATTGTCGTGACAAACGACGCCGTAAAGCTACCCCCGTCAGTTGGGGACACGCTGTGCGCGATTGGGCCTCCGTCATTCCAGTTCACGAAGGCCTGGTTGCCTTGAGGTGAAACGGTGCCAATCGTATGAGCGGATCCGGCAATCCAGGTGAATGTGTGAGGAGCGGTGGCTACCACACCATCAACCGTGATCTGCAGACCCGACGGATTGGTTTGAACAGTGACCGGAATCGCGTTGGGATCGCTGAGAGTCCACACGGCCCATACGCTGTGATCGTTCTGGGCCAGGTCCGCATGCTCCGGGAGTTGCCGGCCGTAATAAATGGTGTCGAACAGAGGATTGGCGGAGTTTCGCAAATTGACGAATTTGATGTACGGGACCGGAGTCGTGGATCCGGGAATCAGGCCGGGCTGAATCTCATACGGCGTCCAGATTTCACACTGGGTACTTCCGGAATTGCCGGCGCAGCCTAACGTCAGGTTCGGTTGCGAATTTAGGGGATGCGCTCCCTGATCGATGAACACCAGGTCTTTTAACGCATCGGTCGCTTCTTCAGCGTCTTCCTCGTCGTCGAAATGAAAATGAGCGGCATCGCAAACGGTGAAAACTGTGGCGCAATCGCCATCAACAAATCGCACATCGTAGAGAACGCCGTTTACGGAGACCCCGTTGGCGCCAATGAGAATGTTTCCGTTGAAGACTAGAGTGGGTTCGGCGTACACCGTGGACGCTAAAAAGATGATTCCCAGGAATAAGAACATTCGGACGGTCATCTTCATGATGTTGCCCTTCATCGCAAAGCGATTCTGGATTGAAAAGTTTAGGTATAGAGCATGGAGCGAGGGAATCCGTTACCCCGCGAATGCCTTTATTTAAGTATTCCCTTTTGCCAATGTAGGGGCGGTCTATGACCGCCCACAATTTTGAGGAATGCAATCCGCCAGATCGCGGGCGGTCATAGACCGCCCCTACATTGGGAATTGCGCGGTCATAGACCGCGCCTACAGCTGCGTAATTCGTCAGGGCTACAGACTTCTCAGGAATGCCCAAAGGTCCTGCTTTTGTTGTGGGGACAGTGCGATATAACGCACGAACGCATTGAGCGCTTCGCCGCGATGACGCTGAATGGCATGATCAAAACTGGTCGAAGCCCCGTCATGCATCAGTTCGGTTCTGGTTCTCACGCCCCATAGCGGCATGGTGCGCATCTTGTTGGCGGTGTCCTCGCCTCCATTTTGGACAACGCTGTCGCCGGTTCCGATGTCGTGCAGCAGGTAATCGCCAAATGGATGGAAGATCTTGTTTCCCACCGCCTCCGGCACGATGTATTCACCGCCAAACAGCCGGGTTCCCGGCGGCGACGTTTGCAGACTTTCAACGTGGCAGGTCGAACACTCCAGTGCGCGGAACAGCGTGAGACCCGCGTTGACCTGAGGAGTAATGGGTCCGCGTGGTGGGGCTTTGGTCGCCCTCATAAATGCGGCAAAGTCGAAGAGGTCGTCCATCGACGAATTCGGATTCGCGACTCCCGGAGGCTGGCACAGCGTCGTCACTTCATCCGGCAGCAACGGAGATGTCACTCCCATTTCGTTCAAGTACGCATCGGCTCCGAACGACAGCAGACTCGTGTGCTGATTCTTGAAACCGAAGCGGCCGACGGCGGTCAGACCGGAAGCTTCGAGAATGGGAACTTCAATCACCTGTCCGTGAATGCGTCCTCGGGTGTTTCGTGCCTGAGAGGCAGAGAGAGCGCGGAACGTGTCGTCCGCTACCGCTTCGACAAAGCCGTCGCCAAGAACACTCAGAGAAATGCGTTGAGATGTGACATTGTCCACCGGGCTGGCGAGGGACTGCGCGTCGGCACATATGGCACGCTGATTGACGAGTGAACGCTCTTCGATGAGTGAGCCGTCGGCCAGTTGAATCGTGGCCGGCACAAAATTCCCGTTGGCGAGATAGCGGCGCTGGTGCTCATTCTGGTCCCGGCGATAGCGCATCCAGTGCCCGTTGGAGTTTTCATAGTGACCGGCACGAAGGACCGTTACCTGGCTGGAACCGCCAATCGCACCAGCACTGAAATGACATCCGACACAGGACGTGTTGTTGAAGACCGGACCCAGACCGTCCTCGGCCTCTTCAACTTCCGTAAAGGTCTCTTTGACTCGTTCGAATTCGGCTGGAGTCACCGCTCCGTTGGTCTGATTATCGAAACCGGCAGGCGCTTCGGTAACCGGAATCACGAGCGCAGCTTTGGACATCAACGAAGCACCGAGAATCGTCGTTCCCAGAACTATGAGCCGATACCAATTTGTTCGCTTCATCATCGTTGCCCGTCCTAGGCGGCCAATGTCAAGAACTTGGAGGCCGATTGAAGTTTACCGTCAATTTTCCGACTACAGTGTCCGCGGAGAAAATCGCCATTCAAAAGGGTTGGGAGCAAAAGCGGTTTGTCGTATGGCACTTTTGGGCCCCATCGCGCCGCGTACTTGCAATGGTGCTGCCAAAGAGACGCTGCTTGTAATTCCCAGGGCTATCGTCATGATTACTAATCGGTTAGCAGACTTTTTTGGTGGAGATCGGCGATCGTTTGAGCGCGTCCCTGATTTTTGAAAACTGTAAGGTTTACCGACGATATCTAGGCTCTATGGGATGGAGAGAGCTTAGGTGTGAAAAACAATGACTTTCCCCTTTGTTTTCGACTGGTTTGGAGTTTTAGATAAAGTGTAAGTAATCCCGACGTTCAACCGCGATACTTGCGGCGCCAAGTTATAAAATCGCCCAATCTCACTGCTGTCGACGACTTCACGAAAGTCAGTCTTTCCGCCTGAAAAAGCTTCAAATAGCCTGACCGACCGATGCATGTTGTGCCGAGGCTTTGCGCGAAAGTTCGTTTGGACAAAATCCTGGAAACTGCCATCGATTCGAGTTTAGTAATGGCACGCTTCCGTCGGTACATAACAAATTGCTCCCATTCATGTTCGAAGCTGTAGGCGCGGTCTATGACCGCGCACGATCTTGAATCCGCGGGCTGTCCCCAATGTATAGGGGCGGTCTATGACCGCCCACAATTTGGAAGGATTG
>JBGPBY010000301.1:0-8854 GCA_041481485.1 Terriglobia bacterium | reverse complement strand
TTGCGCGTGGACCGCTACTTCACGAGCAAGTATCGGCTCAGTGTTCGATACATGTTCAACGACGATCTTCAAACGGGAGCGGGACAAGCAACGCCGCCTGGACTTGCCAATATCGTTCCATCGCGTTCGCAGGCGGCAACGATCGGCCTGGTGTCGCCGTTCGGTTCGAATTTCCTCAACGAACTACGGCTCAGTTGGAGCCGGTATGCGTTTTATACCGGTCCGCAGAATCCTGACGCGCTGCGCATTCCGTCGATCGAAATCGCCGATCTGGGCCTCACGGGCTTCGCTTCGATCGGGCCGCGGACGGCGCTAGGTTACCCCTCGAACCTTCCGGAGGGCCGGCGTAACAACATCTATCAACTCACCGACAACATGAGCTGGACGCATGGCACACACGCGCTGAAGTGGGGTGTGGACATCCGGAAACAGGAATTGGCATCCGAGTCCAATCCCAACGTGCGAGGCCAGCTTCGATATTCCACACTTAATAATTTTGTGGCCGATTTTGCGGACACCAGAGCTTCGCTCAACCGGCCACTTCCGGGCGGCGAGTTCGTGATGCATTTCAATTGGACCGACTGGTTTTCCTTTATTCAGGATGACTGGAAGGTAGCGCGTAACTTAACTTTGAATCTTGGATTGCGCTACGAACTGCCGGGAAACTCGATCGACAGCCTCTATCCGCTGAATGACCGCATTGTTGCAGCTAACGGCGGCAACCCGCTATTCCGGTACAACTCCCGGCCGCCGCGAGACACGAACAACCTGATGCCACGGATTGGCTTCAACTGGAACCTCGGCGAGACCGGGGTAGGCCTTCTGAAGAAAATTGATCTTCGCGGAGGTTACGCCCGCACGAACGATTATGTTTTCCTGATTATGGCGATTCAAACTGCTGGAAGCTTCCCCTTCCAGGCAGGATTCAGTATTCCCAACACGCCCGGCACGATGGACGGCCTCGCCAATCTGGCGAATCAGTCGTTGAGTCTCGCCGCAGCGCCAATGCTCAGCCAGACCTTGTTTTCACCCGACTTCCACACTCCATATTCGGATCAGTACAGTCTGGAACTCCAGCGTGGGATTGGCATGAATAACACGATCCGAGTTGGCTATGTTGGAACTAAGGGCTCCGGGTTATTCCAGAGCCTCGAAGGAAATCCAGTGACTCGCTGCGGACTTTCAAATTGCCCAAGGTTAGATCCCACCCGCGGTGTTATTCGGGTACGAGCCAATACTGGCAGTTCGATCTATCACTCGATGCAATTGAGTTTCGACCACCAGTTCTCGCGAGGTTTTGGCGGAGGTGTGCACTTCACGAGGAGCTCCTCTATCGACAATGGTTCCGAAATTGTCAATCCGTCGACATCCGAAGTGGCCACACCTCAGGATCCCTTCAACCGGAATGCCGGCGAGCGCGCTCGCTCCGCCTATGATCGTCCGAACCGGCTTACGGGAAATCTCATCTATGAACTTCCTTTCTTAAAAGACCGAACTGGTGCATTGCGTTATATTGCCGGCGGCTTGCAGCTGGGTACGAATGTCGCCTTGCAGAGCGGTGCGCCATTTACGGTGCTGAATGGTTCCGATCCGGGCAATGTTTTGCTTGGCTCGCTGACCGGCAGTGCCATTCGTCCAAACTTCGCTCCGAACGTCAATATTGCGGAGCTGAAAAATTTATCCGTTCCTGAAATTCGGAGCCGTGTAATTGCAGCTGGGAGTCCGTCCCTCTTTTTCCGAGCTCTTACATCGAATGGCGGTCCGACGGCGGCTGCGCCGATTGGCAATGTCCCACGAAACTTGCTGCGGTCCGACGGCATTGTCAGTATCGACCTCAACATCGTTAAGAACATCAGGATGGACGGCGGACGGTCCATTCAGATTCGAGCCGACATTTTCAATCTTCCCAACACGCGCAATTTCGGCATCCCAAATGCTTCTGCGAACACGACCGCATTCAATTTCCTGAATCAGGGCGCGACGGATGGCGGAAACCGAAGAATATTCGGGTCGGTGCACTACAGGTTTTAGTGGAGCCGCGGATTTATTTCTGATTGCGCGCTCTTTTCTTGTATTCGATGTCGCCAATGATCTTGAGAAACCTCGGGTCAGTCCGAATTTTTTCAAGGCGGCGATCGCTTTGGAACCAGTCCGAGCGCTCGTCGCCTTTGTCGGAAGCCATCTTAAGCAATTTAATTGCCTCATCGGTTTCGCCAATTAGGGCGTAAACCTCGGCAGCGTCCGATGTCATAGTGAACGTCGCTTCGGCAAACGTCCGAGTGCCCGCGTTCATAATGTCGAGCGCTTTTTGGCGACTTCCTTGCACCGCATATAGCTGAGCACGGGTCAGTTTCCACGCGTAGTTTCCGGAAAGTGATTTCTTGTCCTCAAGCAGACTGCGAGCCAAACCCAGTTCGTTTTTGTCCATAAGTGCAAGGGCCTTATACCGGATCGCTAACACGTTTGAAACCTTCACTCCCAAAGCTTGATCTTGCTGATCGATAGCGCCCAGGATATTTCCTGTTCTACGCAGGAGATCACCGTAATAAAGACGTGCGGGGGCTAGAGCTTGGTTTTCAGATATCAACGCTTTAGCCTCCAATTCTGCTTTTTTGTTTTCTTCCGCGTAAATGTTCATGACCATCCGCCAGAGCCTGTTAGTAAGGACCTTCGGTTTCTGCTCGATGATGAAATTGAGTCTGTTGATGGGTATGAGATCCTTGCGACCCCGCGCCATATACAGGGCAGTGTAGACGCCTGGCAAGCTTGCCAGACTGGAATCCGCCATTTTCACCTTGCTTAGCAACATTTGGGCTTCATCAAGAAGGCGGCGTTCGTTGGAGTAGCCGTTCAGCAACATAAGAATATTTTCGAACGCTAATCGACAGCGAGCTTCCAGGAAGTCCGGGTCCGCATCCAGCGCTTGTTGCAGCAATATTTTGGCTTGGGGAATATCGCTCTCATTTCGCTCCTGATCAAGTGCCAAATTGAAGAATACGTTCGCGCTCTCGATTCGAGATATTGGTCCGCCAGTGCTGGTCAGTTTGGGCTTTTCGGCCGGCTGAGCTACGGGACGCTGCCGCCACAAGAGCACGCCCGTCACAGAAGCCACTGCGGCGGCGCCTGCTCCCACCAGCAATGTACGTCGGCGGATGAGGCCCGACGTCGCGGCACGATTCTGCAGGAGACGCAGCGCGGACTGAACTTCCCCGACGTTCTGATACCGGCCCTCTGGCTGTTTGGCGAGGCTTCTTTCCACGGTCGCACGCAACCTGACAGGCACACCTGCGGGCAGCTGCGGCAGAGGTTCATTCAGAATTGCGGTTCTTGTTTCGGGTATCGTCGGGCCGCTGAATGGCAGACGGCCTGTCAACATCTGATAGAGCACGATGCCAAAGGACCACAGATCACTGCGAACATCGGCATGTGCGCCGCTCCAGATTTCCGGCGAAACATATTTTGGTGTGCCAATCACCATCCCAACGATGCTGATGTCCGTCTTTGTCGAGGGATTTCCGTTCCCCCCAATGTCAGTCTGCCGGGCCAGGCCGAAGTCGAGAACCTTCACATGGCCGCGAGCTGTGATCATGATGTTGGCGGGTTTGATGTCGCGATGAATGATGCCCTTTGCATGAGCGGCTTCCATCGCATCGGCAATTTGTGCCGCGATCGCCAGCGCTTCGCCGGTCTTGAGCGGTTTGTCGCCAATGTGATCGCTCAGCGTGACGCCTTCAAGCAACTCCATTACCAGATACGGCTGGCCTTGCACCTCGCCGACATCATAGACAGAGCAAATGTTGGGATGGCTGAGAGCCGACGCAGTGCGTGCCTCCCGCTGGAAGCGTTCCCACGTCTCCTTATCGGAAATCACGCGGTGCAAGACTTTTACCGCAACATCCCGCTCCAGCCTGGCATCGTGAGCCCGGTACACCGCGCCCATGCCTCCCTCGCCAATCTTGGCGACGATTTTATAGGGGCCCAGGCGAGTACCCGCTGCAATCGTCACACTTGGCGCGGCATAGGTTTGAGCAGCGCCGGCTTCCAGAAAGCTGCCGGCCGTTTCGTGAGCGGCGATCAGTTCCTCAACTTCCCTTCGAAGCGATGGGTTACCGGAACATGTCTCCTCGATAAACCGAGTGCGCTCTGCGGCCGGCATGTCGAGAGCTTCGTGGAAGATCTGATCCACGCGACCCCATTCTTCTGAGTTCATTGGAGGCATTCCACGACCGGGAGTGCTCACGGTAAGGAACGGACCTCTCGATACAGCCAGGCTTTGGCGAGGTTCCATTCGCGAAGAACGGTACGTTCGGATACTTTCAAGACTTCGGCAGTCTCTGTGACGCTAAGCCCGCCAAAAAAGCGCAGCTCGATAATCTGACCCTTTCGAGGATCCAGCGAAGTGAGACGGGTCAGTGCCTCGTCCAGAGCAACGAGATCGGAAGACTTCTTCGATTGAAAGACGACTGCCTCGTCCAGAGATGTCTCGAATATCTCTCCTCCATGTTTGATCTGGTCTCGTGAGCGTGCAAAATCGACCAGTATTCGCCGCATCAGGTTTGCGGACACTCCAAAAAAGTGCGCTCTGTTCTGCCATTGAACACTCTTCCAATTGATCAGCCGGATGTATGCCTCGTTGATGAGAGCTGTCGCCTGCAACGTATGGTTCAGATCCTCGCGTCCGATGTAGTGTTGGGCAATACGGTGAAGTTCGTTCTGTACTCGAGGCGCCAGCTCGTCCAGAGCTTGCCGGTCTCCGTTCGACCATGCCTGCAGCAACACGGTCAAGTCTTTGCTCTGAGATGTGGATTCACCTGCCATTGTCGTCATGTGCGCTTTCTGCCGGAAACTTAGCACGATAGTTCCACGATTGCCACATATCGCCGGCTGCGATGCAGCAGACGATATCCTTCATTTTCGCGGGCAAGTCTAAATCGATAGTTCACCTGGTACTAGGCTGCAGTGAGGGCTGGGATCGCAACTGGAACGAGCCGGGTAACTTCCAGTTAATTGGAGCAGCCTCTAACGAGCTATAGGATGGCGAATCGCATTCTCACAGGTTGGGAAATCGCGGGTGGTTACAGAATGTTTGAAAGAATGCGGTTCCCCACTGTAGGGGCGGTCTATGACCGCCCACAATCTGTAGGATTGCATCCCTGGAAATTGCGGGCGGTCATAGACCGCCCCTACAGTGGGGAAGCGCATTCTTTCGGGGCGAAGGCCGCGCGCAATTTCTCGATTAGCAATTTTGCGAGCTCATCCCTTTCCCTCAATCCCGTGCTTCTGCATGTAGTGGCGAAATGATCGATAGGACATCCGCAGCAGTTCGGCAGCTTTCACTTGAACGCCGCCGGTGCGGGCCAGGGCTTCTTCCAGATAGTTTTTCTGAAGATTGTCGACGTAGTCTTCCAGGTCGAAACCTTCATCTGGGATTCTTCCGGAGAATCGCGGGCGGGGATTTGTGGAAACCGTGTCGGGCAGGTGTTGGGCGGTCAAGCAGTTCGTCGTTTCGAGAATGTATGCCCGCTCCATGGCATTTTCCATTTCGCGAACGTTTCCGGGCCAGTCGTAGGCTTCCAGTTTCTTCAACGCCTCATCCGACAATCGCTGAATGTTTTTGCCGACGGAGTCGTTCAACCGAGCCAGAAAGTGATTCGCAAGAATTGGAATATCGTCGCGGCGGTGACGCAGCGGCGGAATCTGAATCGGAATGACGCGGATGCGGTAGTACAAGTCTTCACGAAACTGACTCTCCGCAACCATCGCCGTCAGATCTCGATTCGTTGCGGCGATGACGCGGACATCCACCGGAATCTGCTCGGTTCCTCCAACTCTTCGTATGGTCCGCTCCTGAAGCACTCGCAGCAGCTTTACCTGCATGGCAGGACTGGTATCGCCGATTTCATCCAGAAATATCGTTCCCGTGCTGGCAACTTCAAACAGACCTTTTTGATTTGCTGCCGCTCCGGTGAACGCGCCTTTGACGTAACCGAACAGCTCGCTTTCGAGAAGCGTTTCGGTAAATGCGCCGCAATTCACCGAAACAAAACCGGCATCGGCCCTCGGGCTGTTGACATGGATGGCCTTGGCAACAAGTTCCTTTCCGGTGCCGCTTTCTCCCGTAATCAGTACGGTGCTGTTGGTTGCGCTGACGACTTCGACGAGTTTGAAGAGCTCCTGCATCTTCTGGCTCTTGCCGATCAGGTTGCCCATGCCGTGCACTTTTCGAAACTCGCGGCGAAGGTAGGTGTTCTCCTCGCGCAAGCGCCGATTTTCAAGCGCGCTGCTGACCACCAGCTTCAGCTCTTCAATGAAGTCTTCCGTCTTGATGATGTAATCAAATGCCCCCATTTTGAGGGCCTGAATGGCGGTTTCGGTGCTCGCGAAAGCGGTCAGCAAAATAAAGTGGCTGGTAAAGTTGCTGGAACGCAGTTCCCGAAGCAGATCGATGCCCGACATGTCGGGCATGTTAATGTCGGACACCACAAGATCGAAATCCGTGATCCGGCATTGCTGCAGCCCTTCTTCTGCGCTATTCGCGGAAGTCACATCGAGACCTTCTTTTCTCAGGGCGATGGCGAGCAGTTCCCGAATGGACCGCTCGTCATCGACAACCAGGACTTTGGCTTGTGGCGTCATTGCTTCAAATCGATAAAAAAGGTCGAACCCGCACCCCGTGCGGATTTCACACCGATCACTCCGTTATGGGCGGCAATAATCTGGTACACCATAGGTAAGCCTAAACCGGTGCCATTCTTAAATGTGGAATGAAATGGTACGAACAGATTTTTTACTTCGTTGTCGTCCATTCCGATGCCGGTATCCTCAAACCGGATCTGCGCGCCGTTGCGGGGTTCGACACTGATAGTCAGGGTTCCACCGTCGGGCATGGCTCGGAACGCATTCGTCGCGAGATTGTAAAACACCTGGCGCATCATGTTTTCGTCCACCATTGCGAATACGCGTTCGAGCCGAGTTTCGATGGAGTGATGCTGTGTCAGATCCGGACTGTTTCGCATGAGGCTCACGGTTTCCGACACAAGGCAGGACAGATCCATGCGGCGCAATTGCAGAGCGGGAGGCCGGGAATAATTCAGAAATTCGGAAATCGTTCGGTTCAATCGTTCCGTTTCCCGGAGAATGATATCGGCCAGTTGACTCTGTTCGGCCGTCAATTCAAGTCCGGACTGCAGCATTTTGAACGATCCGCTGATTGAAGCCAGAGGGTTGCGGATCTCATGCGCGATCGCGGACGATAGCCTGCCGATCGACGCCATCTGTTCCTTCTGCCGCACCTGACGCTCGAGCAAACGCATCTCTGTAAAGTCGTCGAAGCACCACACATAACCGGCGCTGTCCTGTTCATCAATCATGATCGGAGAGACCGAGTACCGCAGGTACATATCCTTGCCGTCGGGCCGCTTGGTCCAGATGTCCAGGTTTGGGGTTTTGGAATCGAGACGAATGCCGGGAATCACGTCCCAGATGAATCTGGAAGAGGCGTCTTTGGCCGGCCGCATAGTCAGTTTCTCTGCAGCCTTGTTGAACAGGAAGATACGTCCATCGGTATCCGTCGTCGCCACTGCGCTGGCCATGCTGTCGACAATCTGGCCGCTGAAGGCCTGGAGGTAGGCAATCTTCCCCGTGGATTTATGCAGTGCGGAGCCTGTCCGGCGAAGGCTTTCCGCGAGGTAGTTCGACAGATACGCCACCGAACAATACGCGAAAATATTCAGCGCGATAATGAATTGCAGCGCCGGTAGTGTGTACTCTTCCACGATCATCGTGCTCGGCACCATGTGGAAGTACGAAAGGTCCATGTGCACGAAATGCACGACGGAACTCACCGTCCCCGCAAAAAACACTCCCCGGCGCCCGAGCAGAATGCTCGACATGACGATGGTTAGGAAGTAAAGCGACGAGAAATAACTATCGACGCCACCGGTGCGATTTACCGCCCAGGTAATCAGCAGAAGGTCCACAGCGATCTGGCTGTATGCCTGAATGACGTACGACTTGTTGAGCTTGACCAGCAACCACCAGAAAAACGACAGCCCGACGACAACTGCCAGGAGATTCTTCATGTCTTCGGGGTCGCCAAATCTGCGGCGCAGCAGCAGCGTTATCGGGATGATGATGGAATAGATGAGAAAACGGACGTAGATCAGCCAGAGCAGCCATTTCGGCCTCTCCAGCTCTGCAAGCGGCGTTTCAACCACGGCTAAGATTTGACCCTGCAGGTGTGAAGAAATTGGGGACAGAGAGCAATTTCCTGAGAAACACGATTGATATGCAACTGCCTATAAAGGAAATTGCTCTCTGTCCCCAATTTCTTCACACCTTCATAGACCGCGCCTACAGCGCCCAACTTACTTACTCAAATTGGTGATCAGCGAGAAGATCGGCAGGTACATCGATATCACGATGCCGCCCACGATCACGCCGAGCACGACGATCATTACCGGCTCCAGAGCCGTCATCAAATCTCCCACTGCAGCGTCGACCTCGAGCTCGTAAAAGTCCGCAATCTTTGTCAGCATTGTTTCCAAAGCGCCGGCCTGTTCGCCTACACCGATCATTGAAACAACCATTGAAGGAAACACACCGGACGTCTTCAATGGATCGACGATGGTGCGGCCTTCTTCGATGGCGCGTTTGACGCTCAGAATTGCAGCTTCGATGATGGCATTGCCCGACGTGTGTGCCGTGATATCGAGACAATCCAGGATGGGTACACCGCTTGCGATGAGAGTGGCCATGGTCCGCGAAAAACGTGCCACGGCGATTTTGCGCATCAGAGGGCCGAAGATGGGCAACTTCAGGGTGAATCCATCGACCGTGTATCGCCCCGCCGGAG
>JBGPBY010000300.1:0-8871 GCA_041481485.1 Terriglobia bacterium | reverse complement strand
TGTTCAATGTTCAATTGTCAGTTGGAAAGCAATCCCGTAACGTTTCTCAGATAATTGCTCTCTGTCCCAAATTTATCGTCATGACCGCGCACAATTCCACAGGCTTAGAAATCGCGGCGGTGGATTTGCTGGACCTGTCGTGCCTCCGGCACTCAAGGGGCTTGCTCTTCCGCTGCCACGGGCTTACGCCCGTGGCTAAAGGACTGCCGCCGCTATGCGGCTCAGAAGGCGTCCCTTCGAGCCGCGTAGCGGCGACAGGCCACCGGCGTAAGCCGGTGGAAACTCAAACAACAAGAAGAACAAGCCGCGTAGCGGCGGCAGATCCGGAATTGCCTACATTCACAGTATCTGCTTCCCAAACGCAGACAGCACCAGTTCCATTCCCACCGTTGCGGTTTTGTTATGGACATCGAGGATCGGATTGATTTCCGTTATTTCGAATGACGCCATCTTGCCTGTATCCGCGACCATCTCCATCGCCAGATGTGCTTCGCGATAGTTGGCGCCGCCGCGTACCGGGGTAGCGACGCCCGGAGTGTCCATCGGATCCAGAAAATCCGCATCGAGCGTGACGGAAAAACCGTCGGTTTGCGATGTCACGATGGACAGCGCTTCATCCATCACATTGCCGATGCCGCGCTTATCGATATCCTTCATGGTGAACACGTGAACCCCCGATTTGCGGACCAGCGTTCGCTCATCTTTATCGACTTCACGAATACCGATCATCACGGCACATTCGGGCCGGATCTTTGGAGCGAAATCAAAAATATGAGTCAGTTCGCGCGCGCCATAACCGAGAATGCCGGCCATCGGCATGCCATGGACATTGCCGCTCGGTGAGATTTCCGGCGTGTTCATGTCGGCATGGGCGTCAAACCAGATCAATCCGAGGCGTTTGTTCTGCCGGCGAAATCCTTCCGACATTCCAGACATTGTGCCGACCGCAATGGAGTGATCGCCGCCAAGAACCAGCGGGGTGCGTCCGTCCTCGTATGTACGGAGCACCATCTGCGCCAGATGGCGGCATGCATCGGAAATTTCCCGAAGATATTTGGCGTGGGGATCGCCGAAGTGCTGGGTTTCGGGAATCGTCACATCGATGTCTCCGAGATCGCGCACCTCACAACCCAATTCCGTGAGATGTTCGTTCAGTCCGGAGTAGCGCAATGCGGATGGCCCCATGTCCACGCCGCGGCGGTCCGCGCCAAGATCCATGGGAACACCGATTATTGAAATCTTCGTGGTGCTCATGGTTTCAACCGATAGAGCATACGCGGGAATGGAATCGTTTCCCGTACATGTTCCAGTCCGCAGATCCAGGTCACCGCTCGTTCGATTCCCATGCCGAAGCCGGCATGCGGCACCGATCCATATTTTCGAAGATCGAGGTACCACTCGAACGCTTCGCGCGGAAGCCCGTGCTCCTGAATTCGCTGTTCGAGCAACTGGTAACTCGACATGCGCTGTCCGCCGCCAATAATCTCGCCGTATCCTTCCGGTGCAAGCACGTCGACGCATAGTGCAACTTCGGGGCGCGCCGGGTCCGGTTCCATGTAGAACGCTTTGACCGCGGCCGGATAGCGGTGCACCATCACCGGCTTGTCGAACTGCTCGGAAATGATGGTTTCGTCGCCTCCGCCAAAATCGCTGCCCCATTGGATCTCGGATCCGCTCTTCTGCAGAATCTGAATGGCCTCGTCATAGGTGATTCGAGGAAACGGCACAGTGATCTTCTCCAGCCTGGAGATATCCCGCTCGAGTGCCTTCAGTTCTTCGGTCCGTTTGGTGAGAACCCGCTGAACGACAAAGGAAATCATCTGTTCGGCAAGATCCATCGTGTCTTCCACGGTGGCATAGGCGACTTCCGGTTCCACCATCCAGAACTCGGTAAGATGACGGCGCGTCTTGGATTTTTCCGCCCGAAATGTCGGGCCGAAGTTATAGACGCGGCCAAGCGCCGCGGCCGTGGCTTCGCCGTAAAGCTGTCCGGACTGAGTGAGAAATGCGGTGTCGTCGAAATACTTCACTTCAAAGAGCGTGGATGTTCCTTCGCAGGCGGCGGGAGTGAGTATCGGCGTGTCGCACAGCGTGAATCCGTTGTCATCGAAGAAGTCACGAACGCCCTTGATGATCTCGTGGCGGATCTTGAGTATCGCCCTCTGGCGCGTCGAGCGTATCCAGAGGTGGCGCTGATCCATGAGAAATTCGATTCCATGTTCCTTGGGTGTAATTGGAAAGGGATCGTCTTTGGAAACCACCTGCTGCGGTTGAACATCCGTGAGATCCATTTCATAGCCGCTGGGAGCGCGCGAATCTTCCCGGATTTTCCCGGTAACAATGACAGACGATTCATGGGTGAGCGTTTCCGCGGCGGCAAACATTTCCGGAGAAACCGCATTTCGGACCAGCACCCCCTGAATGTAGCCGGAACCGTCTCTTACAATCAGGAACTGAATCTTGCCGCTCGATCGCTTGTTGTGGATCCAGCCCATCAAAGTAACTTCTTCGCCAACGTGTTTACCGGCCTCTTCAATTCGAATTCGCGTCATGTATAGTCCTTACTCGTGATCTGGAAAATGCTATCATTTCCTATATGTTTCTTCGATTGATTGCCGTTCTTGCGCTTTCCGGCATGCTTTCCGCAGCCGGGTTGGGCCAGCGGCCGGGGATTTCGCGTGCAGCGTTGGATACCGATATTCGAGTATTTACCGTTGCCGCCGCGTTGAAAGTTGCCACCTCCGAAGATGGCGATAAGTTTGTCACGAGTCTGGAACCGGATCTGGTCCGCCGCCTGAAACAGTTTTACACCAATCACAAGGGCAACCGTTCCGACGAGTCGCAGCTGGCCCAATATGCGGGGCTGGCGCTGAATCTCACGGATCCTCCGGAACTGAAGCCTCGATATCGTGAAGAGCAACTTCCCGATGATGTGCGCGCATTGCTGGCGTTTCCGGAACTCCTCCGGGAGTTCTATCTAAAAGCGCATTTGTCGCAGCAATTCGAGAGCCTCAAGCCGCTGTATGAGGCCGAGATGAGCCGGCTGCAGCCAAAGGTCGGACAAACATTCCTTCAGGTTGATGCTTACCTGCGCTCCACATTGGATGCCGGATCACCGAGCGTCATGCACATCATCCCGGAAATTCTGGCCTCCCCGAACAGTGTCAGCATGAGAGTGCTCGACTCGGACTACTATGTGATCGTCGGTCCGTCGATCACGGGGAATATGGATGATATCCGGCATGCATATCTTCATTTCCGGCTGGATGGAGTCGTCAAACGGGGAGTTTCCAAACTGGACAACGAGGACAAGTATCTGAATTTGATTGCCGGCCAGCAGGGCGTGAATCCCGCCTATGCCAAAGACTTTATATTTATGGCGGACGAGTCTCTGATTCGAGCCATGGAACTTCGAATCGATCGATCCACAATCGCACATGCACAGGACGTTCTGGCCAGTGCGTACCGTTCAGGCCTTCTGCTCGCACCGTATTTCTACGAGAGTCTGTCCGATTTTCAGAGTGGTACCTTGTCGTTTCCGGATCACTTCAGGAGAATGGCCCAGGCGATTGACCTCAAGACGGAAACCAATCGCTTTCAGACCACCTTTCACAACATCGCAATCTCTGAACAGCCTGCCGGTCCGGATGTTCCAGAAACGGTTACAACGCCTCTGGATCCTATTCGAAAACAGCTCATTGAGGCGCAAACCGCGTTCAACAGCAATGACAACGATGGAGCGCGGGCGCTCTTTGAGAAAGTACTTCGTACGGACGCCAACAACGGCGCGGCGTTGTATGGACTTGCACTGATCGCCAGCCGAGCCAACGATGTGGAGCAATCTCAGATTTACTTTGAACGCACGGTGAAAAGCAGTTCAGCCGACCCATCGATGAAGGTGTGGGCATATATTTATCTTGGGCATATTGCCGATCTTCAATGCAAACGTGACAAGGCGAAGGAGTACTATCGCCAGGCCATTCAGATTGGGGACAATACCCGCGATGCCCAGACTGCCGCAAATAACGGTCTCGGCAAGGCCTTTGGAGACCAGTGCCGCTAACAACTGGCGTCATGGAGATTCTTGAAAAGCTCGAGCTGTCGCTGGGATATGAGTTCGACGATCATGCTCTTCTGAACAAGGCATTGATTCACAGTTCGCACGCGCACGAGCAAAATACGGGCGAGGACAACGAGCAGTTGGAGTTTCTGGGAGATGCCGTGCTGGGTCTGCTTGCCAGCGATCTTCTCTTCCGTTCTCATCCGAACCTGACCGAGGGCGAACTCTCCAAACTCAAAGGATTTTTTGTCAGTGCCGCAAACCTGGTGAAGTATGCCGAGCAGCTTGAGCTGGGACAGTACCTCCATCTGGGCAAAGGCGAGGAGAAGACGGGAGGCCGGACGAAACAGGCCTTGCTCGTCGATGGTCTCGAAGCCATCATCGGCGCCGTCTATCTGGATGGCGGTCTTGAGGCCGCCCGGCGATTGGTTTCACGATTTATCGAGCCGCAGGTGGTGGGTGTCCGGCTGACCGGCGAAAGGACCCTCGACTTTAAGACGGCACTGCATGAAAGTCCGCAGGCACAACGGCTCAGCCTCCGATATCTGACCGTAAGCGAAACCGGACCGGATCACGAAAAACTGTTTACCGTCGATGTTGAACTTGGAGGGAAAATCATTGCTCGGGGCATCGGCCTGACAAAGAAGGCCGCCGAGCAGGCCGCTGCGCGGCAGGCGCTGCAGCAATTGCATCCCGAGGAACAGGAAAACCTGGCGTATGACCGAACCGATTGAACCGACGTTTACCAAATCCACGGTACGAGAATATTTTGAATCTCTGGTGATCACCGTGATTCTCGCGCTTTTCGGAACCACTTTCATTGTCCAGGCGTTCAAGATTCCCACCGAATCGATGGAAGACAATCTTCTGGTGGGAGATCATCTGCTGGTCAACAAGTTCGCCTTTGGCGCGCGCGGCTCGATCCTGGATCGCGTCCTTCCATTGCGGGACATCCATCGCGGTGACGTCATCGTCTTCAAGTATCCCAATGACCTTTCGAAGAATTACGTTAAACGCGCAATCGGGCTTCCCGGCGACCATTTGCGGACAGTTAAGGATCATGTCTATATCAACGGTGAGCCTCTCAAAGAACCCTACAAGGTTTATTACAAGAGGCCGCGCGGTTCGTATGTCGATCCTAAGGATTATTTTCCGCCGAAATCGAATTTTCCGGTTTTCGAGGGCTCGGGAGATCCATTCTGGTATGAGAAATTCGTTCAGGGCGACGACATTGTCGTGCCCGAAAACCAGTACTTTGCCATGGGCGATAATCGCGATAACAGCGCCGACAGCCGGTACTGGGGATTTGTGTCAAGGGATCTTATTGTAGGAAAAGCTCTCGTTATCTATTGGTCCTACGAAACGACTTCAGCGGTAGAAACCTCCAGCGGAAAAACTGCTACTCAAACGCTGGATGTGCTGTCTAACTTCTTTCGGAAAACCCGTTGGGGAAGGACGTTTCGATTGATACGGTGATTTATGAGAAGGGCTGCCGCCATTGCAGGGTTTATTTTTACTGTACTGGCAATATGCGCCGGCATTGGTTCGGCAGGCCCTGTATCGGCGGTAAGTCAGTCGGCATCATCTTCATCATCCAGCCTTCAGTCCAAGATCGATAAAATCAAAAAAGCGGGAAACGACAAGAACCGTCGTCAGTCGGAACGGCTCGAGGTTTCTGAAAAGGAACTGGAGTCCAATGTGCTTATCTCCATGACGAAGGACATTCCCGTGAAGGTGGAATCGATCCGCGTTTCGTTGACACCCGGCGCGATCGCCGCCGATACAAGGCTTACGATTCCGCCCGACAGCACGGGAAACTTCATCGTCGATGCGTTGGTCAGTGGCACGCATGCCATCCTGATCAAAGGCGATCTCCGAGGTTCGAAAGGAGTCGGAAAATTCGACCTTCGGGACGTCAGAGTCGATGGCATTCCCGTTCCGAACCTTGTCATCGATGTTCTCATCAAGCACTACGTGAAACCGAAATACCCGAACGTCGATCTCAAGGAGCCATTTGATTTGCCTTGGGGAATTGATGAAATAGCTGTCAACACGGGCAAAGCGACAATCACCTATTAGCCGCAGCGCCATTCGCGTTCTGGGATGGGTACCTGTCCGCTCACTTAGCGGACAGCCGATTGTCCGGAAATTATCACGACAATTTCTGATGGAGTGGAAGCGGTGACTTTCAGGGACGATTGCGTCAGATCCACCGAACCCGAAGTGATCGATTTCAAAACGTAACCCGGAGGTAGACCGTCGATCGTAATTCGATATTCACCTTCCGTGACCATTGTGTTAAACGTTCCCGGCGGGCGAATCTCAATCTTTTTGGAGCTGTATAGGACGGCGCCATTGGCACGTAAAATAATCAGACCCAAAGGCGGCAGCGGCGCCCCACCCTCAATACTGACGCGGCCGGACAACTCCATCTGGACGGAAAGCCGGACTTCAAATCCCTTAACGTCCTTATCGCCGACAGTCAGAGTCGTTGGAGAAATCTCGAGGGGAGGATTGATGCTAAACCTGTACGCTCCAGGCAGAATCCTGGAGAACTCATACGAACCTTCCGGGTTTACGTTCGCCACTAGACTGCCAAATTCTCCATCCAGGGCGACTCGGATTCCGGCAGGCATTGACGACCCGGGGGACGCAATGACACGGCCGCTGACCTTCCTCCAGGGCGGTGGAGTGGATACACCAATGGTCACGACAACTTCCGGAATCGGAGCAGTCCCGACAGCGATAAGCGGTTCCCTGAGAAGATCCACAGAACCCGATTTCATGGACCGGACCGAATAGCCTGCAGGGAATCCGCTAGTCATGAATCGATACGTTCCTTCTGGCAGGATCATTCTGAAAGTTCCATTACCAGCGATTGTGTTCACTGAGTTACCGCTGAGACTCGTCGCCTGAAGCGAAAAGCGCGGCACCATCGGCCCATCGAGATCCACAACGGTGCGCCCGCTGACTTCGAATTGCCGCGGCATGACGATCTCCATGCCGTCGATATCACGTACTACATTGACGCTCACTGGATTCTGACGTTCATTGGAAGGCAGGGCCTGCGCTCGGTAGGTGCCCGGAAGAACTTTGGGAAACTCAAATGAGCCGTCCGCAGCGATCGGTGCCTCAAGGTCCGGCATCGACAGGCCCGACAGCATAACCTTGTTTGGAATCGGACCCGGATTCGATGCGGGCCGGACAACCCGTCCTTTCACCTTGAACCACATGCCCGGCGGCGGACCGTTGAGCGTGATGACGACGTCGTGAACGTCGGATTCGCCCACTTTCAAAGGTTCCAGAATGAGATCGCTGGAACCCAACGCGATAGACTTGAGCGAGTAGACGCTGGGAATGCCACTGACCACAATTCGTTTATCTCCTTCGGGAACCTGTATTGTGAAGGAACCGTCTCTCGAAACCATGGCATTGACGGTCCCGCCTGAGCCAACAAAGCTGAGGGCCATGCGTGGCATGGGGCTGCCATCGTCGACGATAACGCGGCCGCTAACCGTCGTCATGGAAGGCACAAGGAACTCGATTCCGCCGACATCCTTATCGAGAACGGTGATCTGCAGGGGTTGACTTCCGATGACTTCGGGAATGATCCGCGCCTGATAGGTTCCCGGGGGCACTTTGAAAAATTCGAAAGAACCATCGGCGGCGACCCTGATCTGCAGTTGCTCGAATACTCCGTTGCCCGGGTTGTTGTTCAACGTGGCAAACTGAGGAAGAGTTGCACGGGGATTCGACCGCGTTACGAGACCGCTGACGCGTACTCCTACCGGACTCTGCAGTGTGAAATCCACTCCGGTTTTCAATGAAGCGTCCGTAACCTCGATAGTGGTCGACTTCCCACCATCCTTGACACCCGGGTAGTACGTCAGCCAGTTGAGAAGTCCAGCCACGACGCGGTACCGGCCGGGGTCAAGGCCTTCCAGCCGATAGTGTCCGGATGCGTCCGTCACCGCGATGCCGTGTATTTCGCTGCTCGGCCGCGAGGAGACGGGAGCAGGATCCCCTTGAATTGCAGCAACGGAAACTCCGTCCGCGGGTTTGCCATCCGCCGAAAGCAGACGGCCTTCAATGACTCCGGCGCCGCCCGAGCCCGGGCCGGCTTGAGCAATGAGGACAGCGGCTATGACAAGGGTCTTAATCAAGTTCATCTCCGGAGTGGATTTGCACCATTCTCCTCTGGATACTGCAAATTAGCAGTGAATTTTTTGGGAATCAGGACATTCGTACCGCAGGCCGGTCACCGGCACGGTTCTGCCGTTCAAACCGAACTACAGAGGCGGAGAATCGCGAATATGAGACCAAAGCAGAGCAATCCGGACTTAGACTGTCGGACTGCATACGGCAAGCACTCCACCGTGCGTGAGAAAGTGAGTAAACTACGATGAAAAACCATTGTTTCATACCACTGAGCGTAATGGCGTTCTTCCTGGCGTTGACGGCATCAGTACATGCGCAAGATCAGCTGGAGAGATATGACGTATTCGTAGGGCCTTCATACGTTCACCATGATATCGGCCATGTCCCCGGAATAGACGTGGCAGGGACCCTTCATCTTTCTAAAATTTTCGGCGTCGTGGGTGATTTCGGGCTACACCGCAGCGGGGACCTCTTCGGAAGCAAACTTCACGTCTATACCTATAGGTTCGGTCCGAAATTCTCAGTGAGGAAAGGCAGCGTAATATTCATTGGCCAAGCTCTCGGAGGCGCTTCGCACATAACGGGGGCAACCTACCTTTCGGGAAAGACCTTGCTTGAAACCACCCTGAATGAGTTCAACTATCACCTCGGAG